>NZ_AXBJ01000001.1:0-392392 GCF_000473345.1 Rhodanobacter sp. OR87 | reverse complement strand
ACAGCGCTAAGCCGATGACCAGCCAGATCAATCGCTCGGCCGGCAGACGTCGACGGCGCAGTGACGTCGTGCCAGTCGCTTGCAATGCTTGCTCGATCCAGGCGGCCGGAATGAGCTGGCTGAAACGATCAAACGCGNCGGGAGACAGATCGCCTACCGCATCAAAGTTGGCTTGCAGGGCTGAGATCAAAGCAAGAGGCTCATGGAAAACCATGAGCCTCTTGGGTCGTTCCGGCTTCGTCAATACCTTAACTGACTGGCATTAGGCTCGAAGCCGGCGTTTTCGTGTGAACTTACTTCTTCGGCGGAGGCGGCGGAGGCGGCCGCACCACGATCACGCGGGGCGGATAGTAACCGTAGGGATAACCACCCCAGTACGGGCCGAAGCCCGGACCCCAGAACGGGTCATAGAAGCCCGGCGGGTAATTGACGATGACTGGACGTTTCGGCCACAGGTAGACCACGTCAGCCTCGACGCGCGGGTAGGCGTAGTCGAACTCACCCACCTTCTGCGACACCGTGCCATGCAGCGTGCCGGTGACGGTCAGCTCGCGGCCGCGCACGAACACTTCCGGGTCGTAGAAGCCGTCGCGGCAGGCGACGAAGCGGCCCTGGTTCTCACCGCTGTTGCCGGTTTTCGGGCGTGCCTGGCTGTCCAGCGGGCGCGACAGCAGGTAGAAGCAGGTCTGCTGCGGGCCCGGTTCGGTCTTGATGATCTCGCCGCCCCAGCGCACCCGGGTGCCACCCGCGCCGCCTTGCTGGGCGCTGGTGGTGGAAACGTCGGTATAGGTGCCTTCCAGCGGTTTCGGAATCGTCGCACACCCAGCCAGCAGGGCGAGTGCGGCAGCGAGGGTCAATGGGCGATGCAGGGACATGATGATCTCTCCATACGGGGGTGACGGCCTGCGCCGTCGTGTCGGCTCTTATTTGACCACGTTGACGATACGGAAATCCCGCACCGCGCGCTGGAACGCGCGCAATGGTTCAGTCGGCGGTTCGTCATGGGCATAACGCAGTTCCAGGTAACTCCTCATCAGGCTTGCCAGTTCGTCGCGTTGACCCGGCAGCGCACGGCCGGCGCGGCTCAGGTAATGCTGCGGACCTTCGGCTGGGCGGCGCGCCATGCCCTTGTGTGCCAGCTTCCGCTCCAGCTCGCGCAGCGCGCCGCGCAACGGGTCGCGCGGCTGCCGCCGCAACAATGCCCACGCCAGCCCGATCGCGATGAACAGCACGCTGCTGATCGCCAGCAGCACGCCGAGCGTCGCCGTGTCGGCATCGCGGATGCCGAACGGCGTCAGCAGGCCGCGCTGGCGCAGCGCATCGAAGCCGATAACGCCCTGGTCCCACCAGCGGTTGACGATGTCCCAGCGATTGCGCAGGCCCTGCAGCCAGTCGTTGCGGTACCAGGACAACTGGTCGCCGGCGGCTGCGGCCGCGCCCAACGAAACGCGCTCCGGGCGCACCGCGCCGGTGGGGTCGACGCGCACCCAGCCGCGTCCGGCCAGCCACACCTCGCTCCACGCATGTGCGTCGGAATAGCGCACCAGCAGGTAGTCGCCGAGCTTGTTCCAGTAGCCGCCCTGGTAGCCGGTGACCACCCGCGCTGGGATGCCGGCGGCGCGCATCAGCACGGTGAACGCCGACGAGTAGTGCTCGCAGAAACCCTCGTGGGTGTCGAACAGGAAGTCGTCCACCGAGTCGCGCCCCAGCGGCGCCGGCGCCAGCGTGTAGCGGAAGCCGCCGTCGTGGAACAGATCCAGCGCGGCCTGCACGATCGCGGCGTCGTCGCTACCGTAGCGCTGCCGCCATTGCGCGGCCAGTGCGTGCGTGCGCGGGTTGAAATCCGCCGGCAGGTGCAGGCCGAGCCGGCGCGAGCGCTCGTCCAGATCGGGTTGCAGCCGGTAGCGCACTGCCGAGCGCGCGGCGTAGTCGAGCGGGTCGTTGACCGGCTTGTCGGCCATCACCTCGTGGTCGGCTTGCAGGGTGGCCTGCGCCGGCGCCTGCAGCGGCACGTCCAGCATCGGCAGCACGCGGCGCCGGGTCGGCTGCAGGTTGATCCGGTAGCGGATCGAGGCGGCCGCCTCCAGCGGCGCCGGTGGCTGCGGCGGGGCGTAGCGTGGGTCGAGCCGGCGCCAGCTGCGGCCGTCGAAATTCCACATCACGTAGGCGCGGAAATAACGCTGGTCCGGCGCCGGCGGCGCGCCGTCGAAACTGACCCGCATCGCCGGATGGTCGTCGGTGAGCAGGTCGGTGAAATTGCCCGGCGTCATGCTGTCGCCGAGGCCGGTGCGCGCCTGGTCCTGCGCGGGGGCGCCCCACAGCGGCGAGCTCAGCCGCGGCACCAGCAGGAAGGCCAGCAGGGCCAGCGGCAGCGCCGCGGTGGTCAGCGCCAGCGCCGGCAGCAAGGCCCGCGGCAGGCCGGGCGTCGGCAGCTGCCCGGGTTCCAGCGCGCGCAAAGTGGCCAGCGCCGGCAGCAGGCCCAGCGCGACCACCACGGTGGCAACCAGCCCCTGGTCGAACAGCAGCGCGGTCATCAGCGCGAAGCAGGCGAAGCTGATGCCCACGCGTACGTCGCGCGCGGCCTCGGTTTCCAGCAGCTTCAGGACCAGCAGGCCGACCGCCAGCGCCGCCCCGGGTTCGCGGCCGAAGATGTTGCCGTACTGCACGATCACCGCCAGCGTCAGCAGGACCAGCAGCGGCAGCTTGAGCCAGCGCGGCACCCGGCCGACCCGTTGCCGCCGCTGCCACCAGCGCCAGCCAAGGATTAGCGCCAGTGCGATGCCGAGCCACCACGGCAGGTGCGGCGAGTGCAGGCCCAGCACCAGGGCCATGGTCAGGCTGAGCAGGTCGAACGCGCGGGTGTCGATTGGCCGCTCGCTCGGCGGCCGGGGTGGGCGCGGCGTCATGGCAGCTGCGCCAGCGCGTTCATGCAGCGCGCGTAGTGCAGCGGCCCGCTGCCGCCGGGAATCTCGTGGCCGGGCAGCCACAGGCTGTAGTGGCGGCGCTGGGCCTGGGCCTCGTTGAGCCAGCGCGCCAACCGGGCGATGCGCGCCTCGTGGTCCAGTCCGCCCAGCTGGCGCCAGTCGAGTTGCCATTGTGGATGGCTTTGCGGTTGTTCGAAGTCCTTCACCAGCAGGTTCTCGTGGCGGGCACTGGCCTTCCAGGCGATGTGCCGCTGCGGGTCGCCGGCGCGGTAGTCGCGTAGTGCAGCCAGTTCGTCACCGCGGTGCAGGCGCAGGTGGCGGGCGTCGTCGGCGCGGGCCTGCGGCGGCGGCCCGGCGGCTTCCCCGCGCGGCCACACCAGCACGGGCTGCTCGGGGTGCAGCCAGCTCCATGCGCGGAACAGGCCCAGTGGCCAGGTGCTCCACACCCGCAGGCGCGGCAGCGGCTGCCAGCCGCGCCGTTCAGTGGGCAAGGCCAGCTTCACCAGGGTGCTGGCGTGGCCATCGAGCGCGAACGCCACGGTGCTGTCGCCGAGATCGACGCGGATCGCGTTGCGCGGACGCCGGGAGTCGAACGTAAAGGTGAGTTCGAGCGGCTGGCCGGCGACCGCATGGCCGGCGCGGATGTGGCCCAGGCGCAAACCGTCGAGGCTGCGGAACGCCACCAGCATGCTGGCCGCGCTGGCCGCGCCGAGCAGGCAGGTGAGCAGCAGACCGGCGTTGTTCGCGTAGTTCAGCGCGCCGACCAGCATCACCAGCAGCAGCATGGAGAAGCCGAGGCCGAAGCCGGTCGGCACGATGTAGATGCGCCGCCGGTGCAGTTCGATCGGCAGGCTTTCCGGGCGACGGTAGCGGGTGAGTGCGGGCAGCCGGTGCTCGGCCCATCGTTGCAGGCGCTGCAGCAGGTCGCGCATCAATCCACCGCCACCTCGGCCAGCAGCTGCCGCGCCAGCGTGTCGCCGTTGGCGCCGCGCGTCGGCAGCAGGCGATGCGCGGCCAGCGGCACGAACAGCGCCTGGATGTCTTCCGGCAGCACGTGGCCGCGGCCGCTGAGCAGCGCCCACGCGCGCGCCGCGGCGAGCAGGGCCAGGCCGGCGCGCGGCGACAGGCCCACGCGGATGTCGGCATGGCGCCGGCTGGCGGCGAGCAGCGCCTGCAGGTAGTCGAGCAGGGCGGTGCTGGCGGTGATCGCCTGCGCCTGCCGGTGCAGCGCCAGCAACGCCGCGCCGTCGAGTTGCGGCATCAACTGGGCCAGCAGGTCACGGCGGTCGCTGCCGGTGAGCAGGGCGCGCTCGGCGGTGGCATCCGGGTAGTCCAGCGACAGCCGCAGCATGAAGCGGTCGAGCTGCGAGTCGGGCAGCGGGAAGGTGCCGTTGAGATCCAGCGGATTCTGCGTGGCCACCACGAAGAACGGCTGCGCCAGCGCATGCGTCTGGCCGTCCACGGTGACCTGGCCTTCGGCCATTGCTTCCAGCAGCGCGCTCTGCGTCTTCGGGCTGGCGCGGTTGATCTCGTCGGCCAGCAGCAGGCCGGTGAAGATCGGGCCGGGGTGGAAGCGGAACTGGCCGGTCTCGCGCTCGTACACGCTGACCCCGATGATGTCCGAGGGCAGCAGGTCGCTGGTGAACTGCACGCGCTGGAACTCCAGCGCGAAGGTGGCCGCCAGCGCGTGCGCCAGGGTGGTCTTGCCCACGCCGGGCACGTCTTCCAGCAGCAGGTGGCCGCCGGCGATCAGGCAGGTGAAGGCGAGCTTCACCTGGCGCGGCTTGCCCAGCAGCACGCGGTTGACTTGGGCCATCGCCGCGTCCAGTCGCTGTTGCAGGGATTCGTCGTGGGGCTGGGTCAATGCGGACATGAAGCTCCGTTCCTTGCGAAGGCGGGGGGCTGGAGGCAGTGTAGCGGCCGCTTCAGGGCAACTCGACGCCCGCCGCGCGCAGCAGTTGCGCCAGCGCGATCAGCGGCAGGCCGATCAGCGCGCTGGGGTCGCGGTTGTCGATCGCCTTGAACAGGCTGATGCCGAGGCCCTCGCACTTGAAGCTCCCGGCGCAGTCCAGCGGCTGTTCGCGTTCGACGTAGCGGGCGATCGCCGCCGCGTCCAGTTCGCGGAAGTGCACGCGGGTGTGGTCGACATGGGTGTGCCGGCGGCCGTCGCGGGTATCGAGCAGGCACAGTGCGGTATGGAAATGTACCTCGCGGCCGGAGCTGGCGGCGAGCTGGGTGCGGGCGCGTTCGGCGCTGCCGGGCTTGTCGAGGACCACGCCGTCGAGCGCGGCGACCTGGTCGGAGCCGATCACCAGCGCGTCCGGGTAGTCCCGCGCGACCGCCGCGGCTTTGGCGATCGCCAGGCGCAGGGCGCGAGCCGCGGGAGGCTCGTCCGGCAGCGGGGTCTCGTCGGTGCCGGGTGCGGCCTGTTCGAAATCCGGGAGCAGCCGGCGCAGCAGTTCAGCGCGGTAGTGCGAGGTCGACCCCAGCACGATGCGGGGCGTGGAGCGGGGCGCGATCATGTGTCCGATTCGCGCCGGAGGTGTTCGCGCATCGCGCTGTCGAGGTCGGTCTGGGCCTGGTCGAGGGCCTTCAGCAGCGGCTGCAGGCGGTCGCGGGTGCTGCGCATCGAGGCGGCGGCCTCGTCCAGCTCATGCTGGCTGGCGCGCGGGGAGCGGTCGCGAATCCACAGGCGCTGCTGCAGCAGCGCGCGCAGGCCGGCGTCGATCGCATGCTGCGCATCCTGTTCGCTGGCGGCCGGCAGATCGGGGTTGAGCGACATCACCGCATGAGCCTGCCGCAGGCCGCTGCGGCAGGTCTTCAGGTCGGTTTCCAGCCGGTCGGCGAGGTCGAGCAGGGTCTTGAGGCTGCTGCCGCGCCGTGTCTGGCGCCGACGCAGTAGCAGCGCCGCGGCCACCAAGGCAATCAGCAGCGCCAGCAATACGGCGGCACCGAGCGTCAGATAGGAGTTCAAGGGCGAGGGCTCGGGCGAGGGGATGTTCAGTCTGCCCCATCGGGGCCGGATCAGGCAAAATCAGCGGCGGAGGGAATGGGATGAGGCCGTGTCGGTTGACTTCGCGCCGCTTCGAACCTAACATTTCGCGATTATGTCCGTGACACTGCCAGAGTCCGTGGACGCTTGGCGCATGGTCTCGGCGCGGCGTTCGTTCGAAGGAACGCTACCCATCGCGACCCTGTCCCGCCTGGGCGGGGTGTTGGCGGGCACCGATGGACTGCTGCAGTACGAGCTGGATTTCGGTCGTGACGAGTTGGGCATCAGCTACGTCGACGTTCGCGTGCGGGCATCGCTGGCGCTGGTCTGCCAACGCACGCTGGAGCCGTTCATGCTGCCGGTTGCGGTGGATACGCGGCTCGGCCTGATCCGCCAGGAACGCGACGAGGCTGGCTTGCCGCCGGATTGCGAGCCGCTGCTGGTGGCCGAGGATGGCCGGCTGAATCCGGCGGATGTGATAGAAGACGAATTGCTGCTGGCACTGCCGCTGGTCCCGCTCAACCCGGACGGCAGCCTGCCCGACGACGTGACAGGCCACGAGCCGGATCCTGCCGGCGAGGGGCGTGCCGAAAGTCCGTTCGCGGTGTTGCGCGAACTGAAGAAGTAACCGTCGGCCCGGATCATTCGACCCGGGCACGACGCAACAGATCAACCTGGTTTCAATCATCGAGTTTCAGTTGGAGAACTACCATGGCAGTTGCCAAGAGCCGCCGTACCCCGTCCACCCGCGGCATGCGTCGTGCGCACGACGCGCTGCAGACCGTGCAGCTGTCCACCGATCCGACCAGCGGCGAGGTGCATCAGCGTCACCACGTCACCAAGGACGGCTACTACCGCGGCAAGAAGGTGATCGAGACCAAGGGCGCGGTGTCGGTCGAGGATTGATCGGTTTTCCGGACCCCGCGGGGTTCCCGGATTCCGGTCAGGCGAGACGGCGCGGCAACGCGCCGTTTTGCGTTGATGGATACCTCCGTATGTCGCATCGGGCGGTTGCGTTGGCGCTGCCCAAGGCGTTCAATCCTGCGTTTACGTTGATGGACAGCTGAATGGCCCAGATCTATTCCCGCATCATCGCCACCGGCAGTGCACTGCCGGAGCGCGTGGTAACCAACGCCGATCTGGAAAAGATCGTCGACACCAGTGACGAATGGATCCGCACCCGTACCGGCATCCGCCAGCGGCACATCGCGGCCGAGGGCGAGACCACCGGCGACCTGGCTTTTCGTGCCGCGCAGCAGGCGCTGGAGACGGCCGGCGTCAAGGCGTCCGAACTCGACCTGATCGTGCTCGGCACGACCACGCCGGACATCATCTTCCCGTCCACCGCCTGCCTGGTGCAGCATCGCCTCGGTGCGAACGGCTGCGCCGCGTTCGACGTCAACGCGGCCTGCTCGGGCTTCGTCTACGCGCTCGGCGTGGCCGACAAGTTCATCAAGAGCGGACAGTCGAAGAAGGCGCTGGTGATCGGCGCCGAGACGCTGACCCGGATGGTCGACTGGAACGAGCGCGAGACCTGCGTGCTGTTCGGCGATGGCGCCGGCGCGGTGGTGCTGGAAGCCTCCAGCGAACCGGGCATCTACGCCACCTGCCTGCATGCCGACGGCGGCTACAAGGAACTGCTGTACAACCCGGTCGGCGTGTCGGCCGGCTTCAAGGACGAGCCGGGCCACGGCGTGCGCATCCGCATGGCCGGCCGCGAGGTGTTCAAGGTTGCGGTGAAGACGCTCGACTCGCTGGTCGGCGAGACCCTGCAGGCCGCCGGCATGGACGAGTCGCAGGTGGACTGGCTGATTCCGCATCAGGCCAACCTGCGCATCATCGAGGCGACTGCAAAGCGGCTGAACATGTCGATGGAGCGCGTCATCGTGACGGTCGACAAGCACGCCAACACCTCGTCTGGCTCGGTGCCACTGGCGCTGGACTATGCGGTGCGCTCGGGCAAGGCGCAGCGTGGCCAGAACCTGCTGCTGGAGGCGTTCGGCGGCGGCTTCACCTGGGCCTCGGCGCTGCTGCGCTACTGAGCCACCGCCGTTTCGAGTCGTCCTCCACGATGCCGCCCGCCCGGGCGGCATCGTGTTTTGCATCGCGAAAAACATTGAATACAGCTGCGTATGGGCGGCAATGCTGGCACCATGGCGGTTTTCGTCGACGGGGTCCGCCCATCTCATGAGTTCCGTTTCCGCTTCGCTCGCTTTCGTTTTCCCCGGCCAGGGTTCGCAGTCGGTCGGCATGCTGGCCGAGCTGGACGCGGCGCATGCCGAGGTGCGGGCCACCTTCGAGGAAGCCTCGCAGGGCGCCGGCATCGATCTGTGGAAGCTGAGCGCGCACGGCCCGGAAGATCAGCTCAACCGCACCGAGCACACCCAGCCGGCGCTGCTGGCCGCCAGTGTGGCGGTATGGCGCGTGTGGCAGAAGCTGGGCGGCGCGCAGCCGGCGCAGTTGTCCGGCCACAGCCTGGGCGAGTACAGCGCGCTGGTCTGCGCCGGCGCGTTGTCGCTGCACGACGCGGCAGCGCTGGTGGCCGAGCGTGGTCGGCTGATGCAGGCCGCGGTGCCGGCCGGCACGGGCGCGATGGCGGCAATCCTGGGCGGCGACGACGCGCAGATCGCGCAGGTGTGCGAAGACGCGGCGCAGGGCCAGGTGGTGGCGCCGGCCAACTTCAATTCGCCGGGTCAACTGGTGATCGCCGGCAACGCCGAGGCAGTCGACCGCGCGCTGGCCCGGCTGGCCGAACTGGGCGTGAAGAAGGCGATCAGGCTGGCCGTGTCGGTGCCCTCGCACTGCATGCTGATGCGCGGAGCCGCCGACCGGCTGGGCGAGCGGATGGCCGCGATCGACTGGCAGTTGCCGTCGATCCCGGTGATCCAGAACGCCGAGGCTAAAAGTTACGCCACGCTGGACGGGATCCGCGGCGCGCTGCAGCGCCAGCTGTATCTGCCGGTGCGCTGGACCGAATGTGTGCAGGCGCTGGCCGTCGGCGGCGCCGCACGCATCGCCGAGTGCGGCCCGGGCAAGGTGCTTGCCGGCCTGATCAAGCGCATCGACAAGAGCATCGAGGCGCGCGCGATCGGCGCTCCGGCCGAACTCGACGCCGCCCGCGCCGAATGGGCGTGAGCCCCGATTTTCCGATTCCCGAAGGAACGCTTCCCATGAGCAAACCACTGCAAGGCGAAATCGCGCTGGTCACCGGCGCCAGCCGCGGCATCGGCGCGGCGATCGCGGACGAACTGGCGGCGCTGGGTGCCACCGTGATCGGCACCGCCACCAGCGAAGGTGGCGCCGCCGCGATCGGCGTGCGGCTGGCCGCGCGCGGCGGCCACGGCCGCGTGCTGAACGTCACCGACGGCGCCGCGGTCGAGGGGCTGATCGACGGTATCGCGAAGGAATTTGGCGCGGTCTCGATCCTGGTCAACAACGCCGGCATCACCCGCGACCAGTTGCTGCTGCGGATGAAGGACGAGGACTGGCAGACGATCCTCGACACCAACCTCACCTCGGTCTACCGCACTTCCAAGGCGGTGCTGCGCGGCATGATGAAGGCGCGCAAGGGCCGCATCATCTCGATCGCCTCGGTGATCGGGCTCACCGGCAATCCGGGGCAGTCCAACTACGCCGCGGCGAAGGCCGGCATCATCGCGTTCTCCAAGTCACTGGCGCGCGAGATCGGCAGCCGCGGGATCACCGTCAACGTGGTGGCGCCCGGCTTCATCGACACCGACATGACCCGCGCGCTGCCGGAGGAGTCGAAGCAGGCGCTGCTCGGCCAGATCGCGCTGGGCCGGCTCGGCGAGGCGGTGGACATCGCCAAGGCGGTGGGTTTCCTGGCCTCGCCGGCGGCCGCCTACATCACCGGGGAAACCCTGCACGTCAATGGCGGCATGTACATGCCGTAGCAACGGGAGACGCGGTTGTCGCCAGCGGCTTCGTTTTAGGCGACAATCGCGTTTTCGCGCCGGTCACGGGAGGCTCGCCTCCTCGTCACCGGCCAATCGTGGCGGCCACGCGGTTTAGCCACTACAATGCGCCGGCCTTTCGCGGGCCTCGCGCCGGCACAGACAATCAATTACTCCCTTGAGAGGTATGGGCAACATGAGCACCATCGAAGAGCGCGTCAAGAAAATCGTCGTCGAGCAGCTCGGCGTGAAGGAAGATGAAGTCACGGCGAACGCTTCGTTCGTGGACGATCTGGGCGCAGATTCGCTGGACACGGTGGAGCTGGTGATGGCGCTCGAGGAAGAATTCGAGACCGAGATTCCCGACGAGGACGCCGAAAAGATCACCACCGTGCAGCAGGCCGTCGATTACATCAAGGCCCACTCCAAGGATTGATCGCCACGGAATTGATCGCCGCCGATCGGCCGGCCTGCCTCGCGCAGGTCGATCTGCCTTTGCGGCGGCACCGAACGCTGCGCCATCTTGGCGCAGTTTTCGTTTCTGCAATTTGCAACGTCCGACCCCGTATGGTGAGCGGGATGCCCGCCAGGCACGACCGGACGACGTCTCCGCTCCCCGCGCGGGACGGCTGCCGGCAGCGGCAGATCCACGCAATCACGTAAGGAACATCAGCATGAGCAAGCGACGTGTGGTAGTGACCGGCATGGGCATCATCTCGCCGGTCGGCAACGACATCGCCAGCGCCTGGGATCGTGTGCTCAAGGGCGCCAGCGGCATCGGCCCGGTCACCCACTTCGATACCTCCGCTTATTCCACGCGCATCGCCGGCCAGGTCAGCGGCTTCGATCCGGCCGAGTGGATGCCGCTCAAGGACGTCAAGAAGATGGACCCGTTCATCCACTACGGCGTGGCGGCGGGCACCCAGGCCCTGCGTGATTCCGGGCTGGAAGTGACCGAGGCCAACGCGCCGCGCATCGGCGTGGCGGTCGGCGCCGGCATCGGCGGCCTGTACACGATCGAAGCGACCACGCTGGAGCTGGCGGCGAAGGGTCCGCGCCGGGTCTCGCCGTTCTACGTGCCCAGCTCGATCATCAACATGGTCTCGGGCCAGCTCTCCATCATGTTCGGCCTGAAAGGCCCGAACATCGCCTGCGTCACCGCCTGCACCACCGGCGCGCACAACATCGGCCTGGCCGCGCGGATGATCCAGTACGGCGATGCCGACGCGATGATCGCCGGCGGCGCCGAGTTCGCCACCACCGGCACCGCGATGGCCGGCTTCTGCTCGGCCAAGGCGATGTCCACCCGCAATGACGAGCCGACCCGGGCCAGCCGCCCGTGGGACAAGGACCGCGACGGCTTCGTGCTGTCCGACGGCGCCGGCGTGCTGATGCTGGAGGAGTACGAGCACGCCAAGGCCCGCGGCGCGCGCATCTACGCCGAGCTGGTCGGCTTCGGCATGAGTGGCGACGCGTTCCACATGACCGCGCCGAGCGAGGGCGGCGAAGGCGCAGCACGCTGCATCCAGACCGCGTTGAACGATGCCGGCCTCAATCCGGCCGACGTGCAGTACGTCAATGCGCACGGCACCTCCACGCCACTGGGCGACCTGGGCGAGGTGATGGCGGCGAAGAAGGTGTTCGGCGACCACGCGTACAAGCTGGCGATGAGCTCGACCAAGTCCACCACTGGCCACCTGCTCGGTGCGGCCGGCGGCGTCGAGGCGATCTTCAGCATCCTGGCGCTGCGCGACCAGGTGCTGCCGCCGACGATCAACCTGGACGAGCCCGGCGAAGGCTGCGACCTCGACTTCGTGCCGAACACCGCGCGCGAGGCAAAGGTCGAGGTGGCGATCTCCAACTCGTTCGGTTTCGGCGGCACCAACGGTACGCTGGCGTTCCGTCGCGTCTGACCGATCGATCGGGCGTGACCTGCCATCGCCGTATCCTGGACGGCCGGCGCGACCTGCTCGCGCCGGCCGCTGCATGTCCCGGGCGCTATCCCTGTCTGCTGGAAAGCGTGGTGCATGGCACCGCGCAGTCGCGCCACGACATCCTGTTCGCGTTCCCGCGCGAGCGAATGAGCCTGCATGCCGACGGCGGCCTGCGCGATGATGCAGGTGTGGTGCGCGAAGGGCGCTTCCTCGATGCGCTGGACGCTGCCTGGCAGGCCGAGCGATTGCCGCCGGAAAGCGACGGGTTGCCGTTCCACGGCGGCTGGGTGCTGTTGCTGGCCTACGAACTGGCCGGCGAGATCGAGCCGACACTGAAACTGCGACCGCCGTCGACGCTGCCGCTGGCGCTGGCGGTGCGCTGTCCGGCCGCGGTGATCGTCGATCATGTGCGCAATTGCACGATCCTGGTCGCCGAGGCCGGCTGCGAACATCTGCTCGATGCGCTGGAAGCCGATCTCGCGGCCGTACCGTCGATGCCGCCGCTGCCGGCATTGCGCGACTGGGACGAAGACGCGCCGCAGCAGTTCCTCGACGGCGTGGTGCGCATCCACGAACACCTGCATGCCGGCGACATCTTCCAGGTGAACCTGTCACGTGCCTGGCGCGCGCATTTTGCACAGCCGCCCGTGCCGGCCTCGCTGTACGCGGTGCTGCGCCGGGCCAACCCGGCGCCGTTCGCCGGCCTGCTGCAACAGCCGGGTTGGGCGGTGGCGAGTTCCTCGCCGGAGCGGCTGGTCGAGGTGCGCGGTGGCGTGGCGCAGACCCGGCCGATCGCCGGCACGCGTCCCCGGTTGCCCGGCGACGACGACACGGCGCGCATCCGCGAGCTGAGCGCGCATCCCAAGGAACGCGCCGAGCACGTGATGCTGATCGACCTGGAACGCAACGACCTCGGCCGCGTCTGCGTGCCAGGCACGGTCGAGGTCGACGAGCTGATGGCGGTGGAGAGTTACGCCCACGTTCACCACATCGTCTCCAATGTACGCGGGCGCCTGCGCGCCGGGGTGACGCCGGGTGAGGTGATCGCCGCCACGTTTCCCGGCGGCACCATCACCGGCTGTCCGAAGGTGCGCTGCATGGAAATCATTGCCGCGCTGGAAGACGCGCCGCGTGGCGCTTACACCGGCGCGCTGGGTTATCTCGACCGCAACGGTGAGCTCGACTTGAACATCCTGATCCGCACCCTGACCTTGGCCGGCGATGAAGTGAGCCTGCGTGCCGGTGCCGGCATCGTGGCCGATTCGGTCGCCACCAGCGAACTGGACGAGACCCGCGCCAAGGCGCGCGGACTGCTGCGTGCGCTGGGAGTGCCGGACTCATGACGGCGCGCATGCGGGTCAACGGCGTGGCGACGGCACAGGTATCGGTGCTGGATCGCGGCCTGGCCTATGGCGACGGCCTGTTCGAGAGCATCCGTTTCGTCGGTGCGATCGCGCCACTGTGGCCGCGGCACATGCAGCGACTGGCCGAAGGCTGCGCGCGCCTGCGCATCCCGGCGCCCGATCCGGCGCAGCTGTGGCGCGAGGCGCTGGAAGTCAGTCGCGACATGCCGGCCGCGGTACTGCGCATCACCGTTACCCGCGGCCCGGGCGAACGCGGCTACGCCCTGCCAGCCGCGCCGCAACCGACGCGAGTGGTCGCCGCGTTCGCGCCGCCGCCGGTCGCCGCCGAGGTCTATGCGCAAGGCGTGCGCATGCGCGTGTGCAGCATCCGCCTGGCGGAGCAGCCGCTGCTGGCCGGCATCAAGCACCTGAACCGGCTGGAGCAGGTGCTCGCACGCGCCGAATGGAACGATCCGGCGATTGCCGAAGGTCTGTTGCTCGATAGCCACGGGCGGGTGATTTCGGCGACCATGGCCAATCTGTTCGCGCTGGTCGACGGCCAATGGCTGACCCCGGCGCTGGACCGTTGCGGCGTGGCCGGGGTGGCGCGCGCCGAGGTGCTGGCAGCCTGTCCGCAGGTGCGGGTCGGCGAGCTGGCGCTGGATACGTTGCTGGGTGCCGGCGAGGTGTTCCTGAGTTCGAGCGTGCGCGGCATTGTGCCGGTGCGTTCGCTGGATGGCCGCAGCTATGCGCCGGGGACGACGACCCGTCGCTTGCAGCAGCATTGGCGCGACCTGGGGTTTTCGATGGAGCAGGGCGGATGAGCGACCAACCGGTGCGCAGGCGCGCATGGCCACGGCGACTGTTGCTGATCATGCTGCTGGCGGTGGCCGGCGTGCTGGTCTACGGCTGGAACGACTACGCCCGCTTCGGCAGCGCGCCGCTGAACGTGGCGGCGCAGGGCGACAGCATCGACGTCGGCCGCGGCAGCAGCTTCAAGGCCATCGTCGTCGAATTGCGCCAGCGCGGATTCAGCACCGCCAACCCGTGGTACTGGCGCCTGCTGGCCGAGCAGATGCACGTGGCCGGCAAGCTGCATGCCGGCGAATACGCGCTGGAACCCGGCATCACCCCACGCCAGCTGCTGGCGAACATGGCCGCCGGCCGGGTGTTGCAGCGCAATTTCACCATCGTCGACGGCTGGACCTTCGCCGAACTGCGCCAGGCGCTGGCCAGGGCCGAGAAGTTGAACCACGACAGCGCCGCGCTGGACGATGCCGCGATCATGCGGAAGATCGGTGCCGGCGGCGAAGCGCCGGAAGGCCGTTTCCTGCCCGAGACCTACGCCTACGTGAAGGGCGACGGCGACCTGGACATCCTCAGGCGCGCGCATGCCGCAATGGCGAAGACGCTCGATGAACTGTGGGCGGGACGCGCGCAGGGCTTGCCGCTGGCCTCGCCGTACGAGGCGCTGATCCTGGCTTCGATCGTGGAGAAGGAAACCGGCCGACCGAACGAGCGCGCACAGATCGCCGGCGTGTTCGTGCGGCGCCTGCAGAACCACATGCTGCTGCAGACCGACCCCAGC
The DNA here is from genome assembly GCF_000473345.1 of Rhodanobacter sp. OR87. Lineage (NCBI taxonomy): Bacteria > Pseudomonadati > Pseudomonadota > Gammaproteobacteria > Lysobacterales > Rhodanobacteraceae > Rhodanobacter > Rhodanobacter sp. OR87. The sequence continues at coordinate 377,697 of NZ_AXBJ01000001.1, read as the reverse complement.
GTGATCTACGGCATGGGCGCGAGCTACGCCGGCAACATCCGCAAGAGCGATCTCACCGCGGACACGCCGTACAACACCTATACCCGCGCCGGCCTGCCACCGACGCCGATCGCGTTGCCGGGCAGGCCGGCGCTGGCGGCCGCCTTGCACCCGGCCGCCGGCGATGCGCTGTACTTCGTGGCGCGTGGCGACGGCGGCCACGTGTTCGCCCGCACGCTGGAGGAACACAATCGCAACGTCGACTGCTACCAGCGGAAGCGTTGCCGATGACGGCCCCGCGCGGGAAATTCATCAGCCTCGAAGGCGGCGAGGGCGCCGGCAAGAGCACCTTGCTGGCCGGCCTGCGCGAGCACATCGAACGGCACGGCATCGCGCTGGTGCAGACGCGCGAGCCCGGCGGCACCGCCGTGGGCGAAGCGGTGCGCGCGATCGTGCTCGATCCGGCCCTGCATGGACTGGCTGCCGAGACCGAATTGCTGCTGATGTTCGCCTCGCGCGCCCAGCTGGTGCGCGAAGTGATCGAGCCGGCCTTGAGCACGGGCCAGTGGGTGCTGTGCGATCGTTTTGCCGACGCCAGCTATGCCTACCAGGGCGGCGGCCGCGGCCAGCCGGCGCCGCGCATCGCGGAGCTGGAGCGCTGGGCCTGTGACGGCGTGAAGCCCGACCTGACCTTGCTGCTCGATCTGCCGGTGGCGACCGGCCGTGCGCGCGCCGCCGGCCGCGGCGACGCAGACCGCATCGAGGTCGAGGCCGATGCATTTTTCGAACGGGTGCGCGCGAGTTATCGCGAGCGCGCCGCGGCCGAGCCGCAGCGTTTCCGGGTGATCGACGCCAGCCAGTCGCCTGCTGCCGTCCTGCGCGCCGCGACGCAGGCGCTGGCGGCACTGCTTGGAGAAGCGCAGGCATGAACGGATTGCCCTGGCATGCCGAACACTGGACGCGGCTGCAGGCGCGCCGCCAGCGCGATGCGCTGCCGCACGCCTTGCTGCTGTGCGGTGCCGCCGGCCTGGGCAAGCGCGCGTTCGCGCAGCGCTTCGTGCAGGGACTGCTGTGCACCGAACCGGTGGATGGCGACGCCTGCGGGCATTGCCGCAGTTGCCTGCTGCTGGCCGCCGGCTCGCACCCGGACGTCGTGACGCTCGGCTTCGGGCTGCGCAAGGACGGCGTGCAGCGCAGCGAGATCGTGGTCGACCAGATCCGCGAGCTGTCGGCGCGGCTGGCCATGGCCAGCCAGTTCGGCGGCTGGCAGGTGGCGCTCATCGACCCCGCCGACGCGATGAATCCCGCCGCCGCCAATGCGCTGCTGAAGACACTGGAGGAGCCGGCCGCGCAGACCATGCTGATCCTGCTGGCCGATGCGCCGTGGCGTCTGCCGCAGACCATTCGCAGCCGCTGCCAGCGGATCGAGTTCCAGCTGCCCGCCACCGCCGATGCGCTGGCCTGGCTGCAGGCCGAAGGCGTGCGCGATGCGGCGGGCGCACTCGCCGCGGCTGGCGGCAATCCCGGCCTGGCCAAGGCCTGGGCCGGGGAAGGCGCGCTGGAGCGGCGGCAGGAAGTTCGCCGGGATCTGGCCGCGCTGGCCGCCGGCCGCGGCCAGCCGACCGAAGTGGTCAGGCGCTGGCTGGACAGCGAACCGGCACAGCGACTGTGGTTTGCCGCCCAGGCCGCTGCCGACGAGATCAAGGCGCGCTCGGCGCAAGGCGCGGGGCCGCTGGCCAGCGCGATGGACGTCGAGGCGCTCGGTCACTGGTACGACGCGGCCAATCGCACCCGCGAGGGTCTGCGCGGCCCGTTGCGCGCCGACCTGCTGCTGCTGGAACTGCTGGCGCAGTGGCGGTGAGCAGAACCGGCGCCTGCGCACCGTCGGCTGCGGCGAACGGATTGCCGGCATTTTCCGCGCAGACCCGCTTGCTGGTGGTGGCGCCGCATCCGGATGACGAGACCATCGCGACCGGGCTGCTGATCCAGCAGGTGCGGGCGGCCGGCGGCGCGGTGCGGATCCTGTTGCTGACCGAAGGCGACAACAACCCGTGGCCGCAGCGCTGGCTGGAACGGCGTGTGCGTATCGACCGCGCCGACCGGCTGCGCTGGGGGCACCGTCGCCACGCGGAGATGCTGCAGGCGCTGGCGTGCCTGGGCATGCCGGCGTCGGCGTTGCAGTCGCTGGGCTGGCCGGATCTCGGCCTCACCGACCAACTGCTGCAGTCGTGCGGCGCCTCGGTATCGGCGCTGGTGGCGGCGATCGGCCAGTTCGGCCCCAGCCTGGTGGTGGCACCGGCGCTGGCCGACCGCCACCCCGATCACGCCGCGGCGCATGTGCTGACACGGCTGGCGCTGGCGGAACAGGCCGATCCGCCGCCATTGTTGAATTATCTGGTGCATGGTCGCGGCGGCGACGGCAAGGTTGTCGAGATCCACGGCACGGCGCAGCAGTCGGCGGGCAAGCGCGCGGCGCTGGCCGCACATCGCAGCCAGATGGCGCTGAGCGGCAGGCGCCTGCTGCGCCTGGCCGCCCGCCCCGAGTGCCATGCCGGGTTGCCGACGCTGCTGCCCGCGTTGCCTTGGCAACCACCCCGCTGGCTGCGGCCGTGGCTGCGGCTCAGCGTGGTTGGTGCGGCCGGCGCGCGCAGCTGGCGCTGGCGTGATGCCCCGTTGCGGTGCGACCGCAGCGGCAGCTTCCGCCTGGCGGTGCCGGCGGGGATCGGCACGGGGCCGTGTTTCGTGCGCCTGGCGCTGACCGTGCGGTCGCCCTGGATTTTCGACCACTGGGGCTGGTGCGAACTGTCCGGCTGTGCCGATCCGGCTCTTGCGCAGGCGGTTTGACCGGGCTAGTTTCGCGCCGGGGGGACTGGGTGCGGCACGGGCCGTCGCCGTGTTTCGTTCGGCAATCGCCCGAGCGCATCCACACTGATCGACGACTCGTCCGAATCAAGGCAGCAGCGGCTGAATCCGCCTATCTGGCTGGCCACGGGAATGCATACACCGGATCAGAACGCGATGCAGATCGACGCCGTCGCGATGGCCACGCCCAGCGAGAGCTTCTACGCCGCGCTGTCCGAGATCGGCCAGTTGCTGATGCGCTCGCTGGAGCCGCCGATGCTGTACGAGGCGGTGATCGAGGTACTCGAACGGCGAATCGGTGCGCGGCTGGTGATGGTCGGCGAACTGCAGGGCGGCCAGTGGCGACGCATCGCGCCGGCGCGGACGGCGCCGGGCGTGGCCGACGTCTACCCCGAGCGCCTGCCGTTCGCGCTGGCACGGCCGGCGTTCTGGCGGGGCGAGCCGCAGCTGGAGTCGGACGTCCGCCAGCTCGAGGGCCTGGAGGCGCTGCGTCCGGCCTATGTGCGCCATGGTGTACGCGCCGTGGCGGCCGTACCGGTGCTGAAATTCGGCGAGGTCTGCGCGGCGCTGGTGATAAGAGCCGGGGACGCCGATTTTTTCTCGGCGCCGATGATCGAGCTGCTGCGGCAGGCAGCGGCGAGCATCGGGCTGGGGCTGGAGGCCTGCGAGCAGCGCGCGCGGTTGCTGCAGTCGGTGCGGGACGAGGCGCGCCAGCGCCGCGTGCTGCGGCTGTTCAGCGAGATGGTCAAGCTGGTTACGCACAGCGCGGACGAGCCGTCGCTGCTGGCGGGTGCCTGCCGTGTGGCGCGAGGCATCGGCGGCTACCGTACGGCCTGGATCGGCCTGTGCGAGGAGGGCGATCCGGCGGCCTTGCGCGTACGGGCACAGGAAGGCCTGGCAGATGATGTGACGGGTGCCCGTTTCGTCCCGGCCGAGCATGCGCACGCCGGCGATGCCGTGGCGCGTGCGCTGTCCACCGGCGAGGCGCAGGTCGGCCACGCGGCGGGAGCGGACCGGCCGGAGTGGGCGCCCGGGGAGGGACCCTCCGGCATGCGCACGCTGCTGGCGTTGCCGCTGCGGACGGGCGGAGCGGTGGTGGGCTGCTTCGTCATCGGCGCGGACGAGGTCGATGCCTTCGGCGCGATCGAGATCCGGGTCTTTGCGGAGATGGCGGTCGAGCTGGGGCTGGGCATCCAGATGCAGAACGCCCAGGCGGCCCGGCTGGCGGCAGAGCGGGATCTGCGCTTCGGCCTGCAGTACTTCCGCACCATCCTGTCCCGACAGCACGCCGGCATCGTGGTGATGTCCGAAGGCCGTCGGGTGAGCTTTGCCAACGAGGCGTTCTGCACGCTGTTCGGTCTGGCCGAGACGCCGGCGGAACTGGAAGGCCTGCCGGCGGAAGCGTTCTACGAGCGCCTGCGGCAGGCCTGCGCCGACCCCGAGCGCGAGTGGCGCCGGATCCAGGAGATCCTGGCCCGGGACGAGCCGGTCGAGGGCGACGAGGTGGTGATGAAGGACGGACGCACCTTCCTGCGCGATTTCACCCCGATCCGGATCGATGGCGTGCTGCAGGGGCGGCTGTGGCACCAGCGCGACGTCACCGGGCAGAAGATGCACGAGGCGCGGGTCGAGCGGCTGGCCTTCTACGACGTGGTCACCGGCCTGCCGAACCGGCGGCTGCTGTTCGATCTGCTGGAGCAGGCGCGCGCGCGGGCCACGGAGCAGGGCGCGCTGCTGGCGGTCGGCGTGCTCGATCTGGACCGCTTCAAGAGCGTCAACGACACGATCGGCCACGGCGGCGGCGACTGCGTGCTGGCGGAAGCCTCGGCGCGGATTCTGGGCATGCTGCGCGAGGCCGACGTGCTGGCCCGTTTCGGCGGCGACGAATTCGCGCTGGTGATCGCCGGCCTGGACAGCCGCGAACAGCTCGACGTGATCAGTCGCTGCATCCTGCAGGCGCTGCGGGCGCCGTTCAACCTGATGGGCGAGCAACTGTACCTGTCCGCCAGCGTGGGCTGGACGCTGTTCCCGCTGGACGCGTCGGATGCGGAGGGCCTGGTGCGGCACGCGGACCTGGCGATGTACGCGGCGAAGGAAGAGGGCAAGGACCGCGGTTCGCTCTACGAGCCAGCGATGGAGCTGGAGCAACTGCGACTGCAGGCGATGCGCGAGCGGATCGCCCAGGCCTTGCAGCGGTCGCACCTGCAACTGCTGTTTCAGCCGATCGTGTACATCGACGGTTTGCCGGGGTTGCACGGCGTGGCCGGGATGGAGGCGCTGCTGCGCCTGGGTGACACCGACGAACTGATCGAACCGGCAAAGTTCATGCATGTGCTGGACGATCCGCAGCTGGCCCGGCCGATCGGCCGCTACGTGCTGGACGAGGCGCTGCGCTGCTGCCAGTCGTGGATGCGTGCGGGCATCTCGATCCCGGTCTCGATCAACATCAGCACTCGCCACCTGCTGCACCCGGCGTTCTTCATCGACATCGACGCGGTGCTGGAGAATTACCCGGGCGTGATGGACGTCGGTTTCGGCATCGAGGTGACCGAAACCGGCCCGTCGATGGATCATGCGCGCGCCAAGGTCGTCATCGAGGAGTGCCGCCGGCGCGGCATCCGTGTCGGCCTGGACGATTTCGGCACCGGCAGCGCCTCGCTGAGCCACATCCAGAAGCTCGACATCGAGCACATCAAGCTCGACCAGAGTTTCGTGCGCGACATCCTCGACGACGAGCGCAACATGGCGATCGCGGCCGGGGTGATCACCACCGCGCGCATGCTGGCCAAGACGGTGATCGCCGAGGGCGTCGAGACGGCGGAGCAGGGCGACCTGCTGGCTTCGCTGGGCTGCCATCAGTTGCAGGGTTTCTCGATCTCCCGGCCGATGCCGGCCGAGGCGGTGCCGGCGTGGGTCGCCGGCTGGGTGCCGCCGGCATCGTGGGGCAGCCTGGTCAGCGAGCGCCAGTCGCTGCTGGCCAGTCAGACGGACGGGGCCTGAACGTGTTGCGCGTCATGGCTGCAGCAGGGCGGATGCCGCAGCAGTGGTGCGGGCGGATCACAACATCTAAGATCCGGCTCATCGATCGGGCGATCTGCACGTCCGGCAGGAGCCAAGCATGAAACCCATGACGGCCCGGCAGGGCATCATCTCGCTGAAAATCAAGGATGCGGCCTCGCTGTACAACGCCTACATGCCGTTCCTCAAGCATGGCGGGCTGTTTGCGGCGACGTCGCAGTCCTATGCGCTGGGCGACGAGGTCGTGCTGTTGGTGACGCTGGCCGAGGAGACCGAGCGCCTGTCGGTGGTCGGCAAGGTGGTCTGGATCAGTCCGGTTGGGGCACAGGGCAACCGCACCGCCGGCATCGGCATCCATTTCAACGAGTCGGGCGATGCCGAGGCGGCCCGCAGCCGGATCGAGAACATCCTTGCCGGTACGCTCAACTCCGAGCGCCCCACCCACACCATGTGATGCGGTGTCACGCAGACATCACCCGATCGCGGCGTCAATTCGCACCCGAGCGGCGGTCAAGGCTTGTTGTGCTCCTGCGCACTGATACAATGGCGAGATTCGCGAATTCACCTCGCGAAACGTCGGACGCGCGCGGCTACCTGGCCTGCGGGCGGGGTTTGCAGCCCATGGCCATGCCGGCCTGCCGAATCGAAATCGCCGGACCGCGGGTTGCCCATCCCGATTCCCACGGTCACTGATGCGCCATTGGCGCGGAGGTAGGTTGCATCATGCTTGCCGAATACTGGCCCGTCCTGTTGTTCATCGGCGTCGCTGCCGGGCTTGGCCTGGTGCTGCTGGCCATCGGCCTGCTGGCCGGTCCGCGCCGCCCCGAGGCCGAGAAGCTCTCGCCCTACGAGTGCGGCTTCGAGGCGTTCGAGGACGCCCGCATGCGCTTCGACGTGCGTTATTACCTGCTCGCCATCCTGTTCATCATCTTCGATTTGGAAATCGCCTTCCTGTTTCCGTGGGCCGTGGTGTTCCAGCAGATCGGCATGGTTGCGCTGATCGAGATGGCGCTGTTCCTGCTGCTGCTGGTCGTCGGTTTCGCCTACGTGTGGAAGAAGGGAGCACTCGAATGGGAGTGATGGATTCCGTCAGCCGGGTGATGCACAACCCGGAACCGCTGAACCTGGTCGACGACATCCTGCGGCCAGCCGGCGACAACCCGGTCGTGCAACGCGGTTTCGCCACCACCAGCATCGACGCGCTGATGAACTGGGCACGCACCGGCTCGATGTGGCCGATGACCTTCGGCCTGGCCTGCTGCGCGGTGGAGATGATGCACGCCGGCATGTCGCGGCTGGACCTGGACCGCTACGGCGTGATCTTCCGACCCAGCCCGCGCCAGTCCGACGTGATGATCGTGGCCGGTACCCTGGTCAACAAGATGGCCCCGGCGCTGCGCAAGGTCTACGACCAGATGCCCGAGCCGAAATGGGTGATCTCGATGGGCAGCTGCGCCAACGGCGGCGGCTACTACCACTATTCCTACTCGGTGGTGCGCGGCTGCGACCGCATTGTGCCGGTGGACATCTACGTGCCGGGCTGCCCGCCCACGGCCGAAGCGCTGATCCACGGCATCCTGCAGTTGCAGAAGAAGATCCGCCGCACCAGCACCATCGCGCGCTCTTAATGGCACGTTTCTGAAGGCGCAGTCCATGACCGACACTCCAAAGACCTCGCTGGCCGGGCAGCTCGCCGCGCGATTCGGCGACACGCTGGCCATCAGCACCGTGCGCAACGAGACCATCGCCGAACTGGCTGCCGCCGACCTGCTCGCCGTGGCCGCCGCGCTGCGCGACGAGCCGGCGTTCCGCTTCAGCGAACTGATCGACCTGTGCGGCATCGACTATCTCGGCTACGGCCAGGTGGAGTGGGATACCGAGACCGTCACCGGCACCGGTTTCTCGCGCGGCGTGGAAGGCCAGGCACAGGGGCGCTTCGACTGGGCCGGGCGCCCGCGCGGCGAGAGCCCGCCGCGCCGCTTCGCGGCGGTGATCCAGCTGCTGTCGATCGAGCACAACCGCCGCCTGCGCCTGCGCGTGTTCTGCGCGGACGACAGCCTGCCGCTGGTGCCATCGCTGACCGCGGTGTGGCCGGGCGTGAACTGGTTCGAGCGCGAGGCGTTCGACCTGTACGGCATCATCTTCGACGGGCACCACGATCTGCGCCGCATCCTCACCGACTACGGCTTCGTCGGCCACCCGTTCCGCAAGGACTTCCCGCTGATCGGCAACGTCGAGGTGCGCTACGACCCCGAGCAGAAGCGGGTGATCTACGAGCCGGTGTCGATCGAGCCGCGCGTGCTGGTGCCGCGCACCATCCGCGACGACGCCGACCTGATGCAGGCCAAGGCCGAAGCCGCCGACCACTGGCGGGAGAACTAGCATGTCTCGACTGACGAATTTACAGCGAGCCTCGCGGCGGCTTTGCGTGCCATGCGTCGTTGCTCGTCCGCGCCATAGTGACCACTATGGCTTCTCCTCGCGCCTAGCCTGGCGCGCAAATCCACTCGCGATTTCTCGCTGAAATCCGTCAGGCGAGACATGACCATGCAAGAAATCCGCAACTACACGATGAACTTCGGCCCGCAGCATCCGGCCGCGCACGGCGTGCTGCGCCTGATCATGGAGATGGACGGCGAGACCATCGTGCGCGCCGATCCGCACGTGGGCCTGCTCCATCGCGGCACCGAGAAGCTGGCCGAGTCCAAGCCGTTCAACCAGTCGATCGGATACATGGACCGGCTCGACTACGTGTCGATGATGTGCAACGAGCACGCCTACGTGCGCGCGATCGAGACCCTGCTGGGGGTCGAGGCGCCGGAGCGGGCGCAGTACATCCGCACCATGTTCGACGAGATCACCCGCATCCTGAACCACTTGATGTGGATCGGCTCGAACGCGCTCGACCTGGGCGCGATGGCAGTGATCCTGTACGCGTTCCGCGAGCGCGAGGAGCTGATGGACGTCTACGAGGCGGTGTCGGGCGCGCGCATGCACGCCACGTACTACCGCCCGGGCGGCGTCTACCGCGACCTGCCGGACCAGATGTCGAAGTACCGCGAGTCGCCGTGGCACAAGGGCAGCGACCTGAAGCGCATCAACAGTTGGCGCGAAGGCTCGATGCTCGATTTCCTCGACGCCTTCACCGCCGATTTCCCGTCGAAGGTGGATGAGTACGAGGAGCTGCTCACCACCAACCGCATCTGGAAGCAGCGCACCGTCGGCATCGGCGTGGTCAGCCCGGAGCTGGCCCAGCAGTGGGGCATGACCGGCGCGATGCTGCGCGGCTCGGGCGTCGAGTGGGACCTGCGCAAGAAGCAGCCGTACGCGAAGTACGCCGAGATGGACTTCGACATCCCGGTCGGCGTCAACGGCGACTGCTACGACCGCTACCTGGTCCGCGTGGAAGAGATGCGCCAGTCCAACCGCATCATCCGGCAGTGCGTGGAGTGGCTGCGCGCCAACCCCGGCCCGGTGATGGTGAAGAACTTCAAGGTGGCGCCGCCGTCGCGGGTCGAGATGAAGCAGGACATGGAAGCGCTCATCCACCACTTCAAGCTGTTCACCGAAGGCTACTGCGTGCCGGCTGGCGAAACCTATTGCGCGGTCGAGGCGCCCAAGGGCGAGTTCGGCTGCTACCTGGTTTCCGACGGCGCCAACAAGCCGTTCCGCGTGCACCTGCGCGCCCCGGGCTTCGCCCATCTGTCATCCATGGATACCATCGTGCGCGGCCACATGCTCGCCGACGTGGTGGCCATGATCGGTACCTATGACCTCGTGTTCGGCGAAGTGGACCGCTGAGCCGGCACGACGGAGAAACGCATGAAAGCCACCGGACATTACGAGCAGGTCAGGAACGTCGATCCTCTCGTCGTACTTACCGAGCACACCCGCCAGCACATCGACCACTGGGTGGCCAAGTTTCCGCCCGACCGCAAGCGTTCGGCGCTGATCCAGGCGCTGTTCGGTGCACAGGAGCAGAACAAGGGCTTCCTCACCGACGAGCTGATCGCCGCGGTCGCGAAGTACCTCGAGCTGCCGGCGATCTGGGCCTACGAGGTGGCCAGCTTCTACTCGATGCTGGAAACCAAGCCGGTCGCCCGCAACAACGTGGCGATCTGCACCAACATCTCCTGCTGGCTCAACGGCGCCGATGGCCTGGTACAGCACTGCGAGAAGAAGCTGGGCATCAAGCTGGGCGAGAGCACGCCGGACGGCCGCGTCTACCTGAAGAAGGAAGAAGAGTGCATCGCGGCCTGCGTCTACGCGCCGGCGATGACGGTGAATGGCCATTATCACGAACATCTGACCATCGAGAAGCTCGACGAGATCCTCGATGGCCTGAGCCTGGATGGCCCGGACCACGCCCATAATGCCGAGGGGAAGCACTGATGGCCGTCGGACCCGCGCCCCAGGAACACCAGGTCGTCTACACCACGCTGCACTTCGATACGCCGTGGTCGATGGAGAGCTACGAAAAGGTCGATGGTTACCAGGCGTGGAGGAAGATCCTCGCCGAGAAGCCCGACCCGGCCTCGCTGATCGACGAGATCAAGAAGAGCAGCCTGCGCGGCCGCGGTGGCGCGGGCTTCCCGACCGGCCTGAAGTGGTCCTTCATGCCCAAGGGCGACATGCAGAAGTACATCCTGTGCAACTCGGACGAGTCCGAGCCGGGCACGGCCAAGGACCGCGACATCCTGCGCTACAACCCGCACGCGGTGGTCGAGGGCCTGGCCATCGCCTGCTATTGCACCGGCTCCACCGTGGCCTACAACTACCTGCGCGGCGAGTTCCACCACGAACCGTTCGAGCACTTCGAGGCGGCGCTGAAGGAAGCCTACGCGGCCGGCCTGCTCGGCAAGAATATCGGCGGCAGCGGCATCGATGTGGACATCCATGCGGCGCTCGGCGCCGGCGCCTACATCTGCGGCGAGGAAACCGCGCTGATGGAATCGCTGGAAGGCAAGAAGGGCTGGCCGCGCTTCAAGCCGCCGTTCCCGGCCAACTACGGCCTGTACGGCAAGCCCACCACGATCAACAACACCGAGACCTACGCCTCGGTGCCGGCGATCCTGCGCCACGGCGCCGACTGGTTCCTCAACCTCGGCAAGCCGAACAACGGCGGCCCGAAGATCTTCTCGGTGTCCGGCCACGTCAACCGCCCCGGCAATTACGAGATCCGCCTGGGCACGCCGTTCGCGGAACTGCTGGAGATGGCCGGTGGCGTGCGCAACGGGCACAGGATCAAGGCGGTGATCCCCGGCGGCTCCTCCATGCCGGTGCTGCCGGGCGAGGTGATGATGGGCCTCACCATGGATTACGACGCGATCCAGAAGGCCGGCTCGGGCCTGGGCTCGGGCGCGGTGATCGTGATGGACGAGACCACCTGCATGGTGCGCGCCTGCGAGCGCATCAGCCAGTTCTACCACATGGAATCCTGCGGCCAGTGCACGCCGTGCCGCGAGGGCACCGGCTGGATGCACCGCGTGCTCACCCGCATCGTCGCCGGCAAGGGCGTGCCCGACGACCTGCATCGCCTGAAGGCGGTCGCCGGCCAGATCGAGGGCCATACCATCTGCGCGTTCGGCGAGGCGGCGTCGTGGCCGGTGCAGGGGTTCCTGCGTCACTACTGGAACGAATTCGAATACTACGTCGAGCATGGCCACTCCATGGTCGACGACAAGCTTGGAGCCGCCGCATGAGCGCGCAGCCGACCCAGACCGCGCCGAACCTCGTCAACATCGAGGTCGACGGCAAGCCGATCCAGGTGCCCAAGGGCGCGATGATCATCGAGGCCACCGACAAGGCCGGCATTCCGATCCCGCGTTTCTGCTACCACCGCAAGCTGCCGATCGCGGCGAGCTGCCGGCAGTGCCTGGTCGAGGTGGAGATGGGCGGGCGCCCGATGCCCAAGCCGCAGCCGGCCTGCGCCACGCCGGTGGCCGAAGGCATGAAGGTGCTCACCCGTTCGGACAAGGCGCTGCACGCGCAGCGCAACGTGATGGAGTTCCTGCTCATCAACCACCCGATGGACTGCCCGGTCTGCGATCAGGGCGGCGAGTGCGAGCTGCAGGACATGGCGCTGGGCTACGGCCGCAGCGTGTCGCGCTTCACCGAGCGCAAGCGCACCATCGCCGACGAGGACATCGGCCCGCTGGTGGCCACCGAGATGACGCGCTGCATCCACTGCACGCGCTGCGTGCGCTTCATCAGCGAGATCGCCGGCACCTACGAATTCGGCAGCATGGATCGCGGCGACCGCCACGTGATCGGCACGTACATCGGCAAGAACGTCGAGAGCGAGCTGTCCGGCAACATCATCGATGTCTGCCCGGTCGGCGCGCTCACCAACAAGCCGTTCCAGTTCAAGGCGCGCGCGTGGGAGCTGATCGCCAAGCCGTCGATCGCCTGGCACGACGCACTGGGCTCGAACCTGTGGCTGCACACCCGTCGCGGCGAAGTACTGCGCACGGTGCCGCGCGACAACGAGGCGGTCAACGAGTGCTGGCTGTCCGACCGCGACCGCTACAGCCACCAGGGCATGTACGCCGCCGACCGCATCGGCGTGCCGGAAGTGAAGCGCAACGGCCAGTGGCAGGCGACCAGCTGGGAAGATGCCCTGGAATACGCCGGCGCGGCGCTGAAGAAGGCGCCCGGCAGCGAGCTGGGCATCCTGCTGCATCCGGCGACCTCGAACGAGGAGGGCGACCTGCTGATGCGGCTGGCCCGCGGCCTGGGCAGCGCGCACGTCGACCACCGCCTGCGCCAGCTCGATTTCGCCGACAACGCCGTGGCGCAGCCGTTCGCGCTGCCGGTGGCGGAGGTCGAACAGGTCCGGGCCGCCTTACTGGTCGGCTGCGACTTGCGCTACGAGATGCCGCTGCTGAATCACCGCCTGCACCAGGCGGCCAAGAAGGGCGCGAAGATCTACGCGGTCAACCCGGCGCATTTCGATTTCAACTACGCACTGGCCGGTGAGGCCGTCGTGGCGCCGCAGGCGCTGGTCGACGCGCTGCTGGCGCTGGCCAAGGCTGCCGTGGCTGCCGGCGCAAATGCGCCGGCAGCACTGGCCGATGCCATCAGTGCCGCGCGGAGCGACGAAGGCAATGACGCTGCGATCGCCGCGCTGAAGCAGGCGGTGTCGGCGCAGGGCAAGGCCGTGGTGATCCTCGGCGAGGCCGCGGCGACCCATCCGCAGGCGTCCTGGCTGCGCGCAGTCGCCCGGTTCATCGCCGACGCCACCGGTGCCGGCTACGACGAATTGCCGGTCGGCGCGAATGCCGTCGGTCTGGCGCGGCTCGGCGTGGTGCCGGGCAACGGCGGGCTGGCTGCGCAGGCGATGCTGGCGCAGCCGCGCAAGAGCTACCTGCTGTACGGCGTCGAGCCGCCGCACGATTTCGCCGACGGCAACGCCGCGCTGAAGGCGCTGCATGGCGCGGACCAGGTGGTGGCATTCAGCGCCTACGCCAGCGCCGCGTTGCGCGAGGTGGCCGACGTGATCCTGCCGATCGCGCTGCTGCCGGAGATCGACGCGACCCTGGTCAACGTCGACGGACTGGCCCAGGGTGTGGCCGCCGGGGCGAAGGCACCGGGCCAGGCGCGGCCGGGCTGGAAGGTATTGCGCGCGCTGGGTGGCGCCCTGCAACTGGCCGGTTTCGAGTTCGACGACCTCGCCGGCCTGCGCGACGGCATCGCCGACCGTGCCGCGGCGCCGCGCAGCGGCCTGGCCGCACGTGCTTCCGCCGGCGGCATCACCCGTCTGGCCACCTGGCCGATCTACCGTAGCGATGCGGTGCTGCGCCGGGCCACGGCGCTGAACGCACATCCGCTCAACCGTGCCCCGGCGGTACGCCTGAACGGGGATGAGGCGCGGCGGCTGGGTCTCGACTCCGATGGCCCGGTACGCGTAGCGGATGTGCAGTTGCCGCTGGTGATCGATGCGGCGGTGCCCGACGGCACGGCATGGATCGAGGCTGCGCAGGATCTCACCGCCACGCTGCCGCCGTACGGCGCGTCCATCACCCTGAGCAAGGCTTAAAGCAGATGCTTGATCAACTCATCCATCAGCTCGTCGTGCCGATCCTGTACATCCTGGCGATCGTGCTGCCACTGGTGCTGGCGGTGGCGATGTTCGTGTACTGGGAGCGCAAGGTTCTCGGCTGGATGCACGTGCGCATGGGGCCGAACAAGATCGGCCCGTTCGGCTTGCTGCAGGCCTTCGCCGACGTGGTCAAGCTGCTGATCAAGGAAGTGATCCTGCCGACCAAGGCGAATCGCTTCCTGTACTACACCGCGCCGATGATCGCGCTGATCCCCGCGCTGGCGGTGTGGGCGGTGGTGCCGTTCAGCAGCACGATGGTGCTGTCCAACGCCAACGCCGGCGTGCTGTACCTGCTGGCGATGACCTCGATGGGCGTGTACGGCATCATCATCGCCGGCTGGGCATCCAACTCGCGCTATGCGCTGCTCGGTGCGATGCGCTCGGCGGCGCAGGTGATCTCCTACGAGCTGGCGATGGGCCTGTGTCTGGTCTGCGTGCTGGTACTGGCCGGTTCGCTGAACCTCAGCGCGATCGTCAATGCGCAGGCCGGCAGCAAGGGCGTCCTCGACTGGTTCTGGCTGCCGCTGCTGCCGGTGTTCGTGGTGTATTTCATCTCCGGCGTGGCCGAGACCAACCGCGCGCCGTTCGACGTGGCCGAAGGCGAATCGGAAATCGTCGCCGGCTTCCACGTGGAATATTCCGGCTCGGCCTTCGCGCTGTTCTTCCTGGCCGAATACGCCAACATGATCCTGCTCAGCTTCCTGGCCGCGGTGCTGTTCATGGGCGGCTGGCTGTCGCCGTTCCCGGCCTCGTGGGGCTTCCTCGGGCAGGGCGGTTTCCCCTGGCTGCTGCTCAAGGCGTTCCTGCTCTCGTTCATGTTCCTGTGGTTCCGCGCCACCTTCCCGCGCTACCGCTATGACCAGATCATGCGGCTGGGCTGGAAGGTGTTCATCCCCATCGCCATCGCATGGGTTTTCGTGGCTGGCTGCCTGAAATACTGGGGTCTGGTCAGCATCGGCACGGGGGCATAAGCCATGAATCGCGTTACCGGTTATTTCAAGAGTCTGCTGCTGGTCGAGCTGTTCCAGGGCATGGGCGTGACCCTGCGCTACCTGTTCAAGCCGAAGTACACGATGCGCTACCCGATGGAGCACATCCCCAAGTCGAACCGCTTCCGCGGCCTGCACGCGCTGCGCCGCTATGCGAACGGCGAGGAGCGCTGCATCGCCTGCAAGCTGTGCGAGGCGGTGTGTCCGGCATTGGCGATCACGATCGACTCGGCGCCGCGCGAGAGCGATGGCCAGCGCCGCACCACCCGTTACGAGATCGACCTGTTCAAGTGCATCTTCTGCGGTTTCTGCGAGGAGAGCTGCCCGGTCGATTCGATCGTCGAGACGTCGATCCACGAATACCATTTCGAGAATCGCGGCGAGAACGTGGTGGACAAGCAGAAGCTGCTCGCCATCGGTGATCGCTTCGAACAGCAGATCGCCGCCGACCGCGCGCAAGACGCGGCGTACCGCTGAGGCCAACGATGAATCCCCAACTGCTCCAACTCGTCTGTTTCTATGCCTTCGGCTTCGTCACCGTCGCCGCCGCGCTGTCGGTGATCACGCTGAAGAACTCCGTGCATGCGGTGCTGGCGCTGGTGCTCACCTTCTTCAGCGCCGCCTGCCTGTGGCTGCTGCTCGAAGCCGAGTTCCTCGCGCTGGCACTGGTCGTGGTCTACGTCGGCGCGGTGATGGTGCTGTTCCTGTTCGTGGTGATGATGCTCGACATCGACCAGGAAAAAATGCGCGAGGGCTTCGTGAAGTTCCTGCCGGTCGGCCTGGTCGTGGCCGCCGTGATGCTGCTGGAGATGCTCGGCCTGATCGGCGTGCGTGCGATGCAGACGCACGTCATGGGCGCCGATCCCGCCATCGCCGCGGGCATGTCCAACACCGCGTGGCTGGGCCATGCGCTGTATACGACGTACCTGCTGCCGTTCGAGATCGCCGCGCTGATCCTTACCGTGGGCATCGTGGCGGCGGTCGCGCTGACCCTGCGCGAGCGCCGCGCCGCGCGCTACGAATCGGCCAGCCAGCAGGTCAAGGTCAACCCGCGCGACCGCGTGCGCATCGTGAAGATGGCCGCGGTCCGTCCCGGTGAACCGGCCGCACCACAGGAGCCGCAGCCATGATTTCGCTCGCGCACTACATCGTGCTCGGCGCGGTGCTGTTCTGCATCGCCGTCGCCGGCCTGTTCATCAACCGCAAGAACGTGATCGTGCTGCTGATGTCGATCGAGCTGATGCTGCTCGCCGTGAACATGAACTTCGTGGCGTTCTCGCGCTTCCTCGGCGACGTCTCCGGGCAGGTGTTCGTGTTCTTCATCCTCACCGTGGCCGCGGCGGAAGCCGCCATCGGCCTGGCGATCCTGGTGCTGCTGTTCCGTACGCGCAGCACCATCAACATCGCCGACATCGACAGCATGAAGGGCTGATCACATGGGTCTCTCCACCTCCATCCTGCTGACGATCGCACTGGCGCCGCTGGTCGGCTGCGTGCTGGCCGGCTTCCTGGGCAGGTTCCTGGGTCGCGCCGGTTCGCACAGCGTCACCATCCTCGGCGTGGCGGTATCGTGCGCGCTGTCGTTCTACGTGCTGTACCAGCTCACCTTGGGCGGCGCGGCCGAATACAACCAGAACATCTACACCTGGTTCCAGATCGGCCCGTTCAACGCCAGCGTCGGCTTCATGGTCGACCGGCTGACCGCGCTGATGCTGGTGGTGGTGAGCTTCGTTTCGCTGCTGGTGCACGTCTACACCATCGGCTACATGGCCGACGACCACGGCTACACGCGCTTCTTCAGCTACATCTCGCTGTTCACCTTCTCGATGTTCATGCTGGTCATGAGTAACAACTTCATGCAGCTGTTCTTCGGCTGGGAAGCGGTGGGCCTGGTGTCGTACCTGCTGATCGGCTTCTGGTACAAGCGGCCGACGGCGATCTTCGCCAACCTGAAGGCGTTCCTGGTCAACCGCGTGGGCGACTTCGGCTTCCTGCTCGGCATCGCGGCGGTGCTGTATTTCGTCGGCACGCTGGACTACGCCACGGCGTTCGCCGCGGCCCCCGGCCTGGCCGGCAAGACCCTGCAGATCACCGCGAACACGCAGTGGGACGCGGCCACGGTGATCTGCATCTGCCTGTTCGTCGGCGCGATGGGCAAGTCGGCGCAGGTGCCGCTGCACGTGTGGCTGCCCGACTCGATGGAGGGCCCGACCCCGATCTCCGCGCTGATCCATGCGGCGACCATGGTCACCGCCGGCATCTTCATGGTGGCGCGCATGTCGCCGCTGTTCGAAATGTCTTCCACCGCGCTCAGTTTCGTGCTGGTGATCGGAGCCACCACCGCGCTGTTCACCGGCTTGATTGGCATAGTCCAAAATGACATCAAGCGGGTGATCGCCTACTCCACGCTGTCGCAGCTGGGCTACATGACGGTCGCGCTGGGCGTGTCGATGTATTCGGGCGCGGTGTTCCACCTGATGACCCACGCGTTCTTCAAGGCGCTGCTGTTCCTCGGCGCCGGTTCGGTGATCATCGCGATGCACCACGAGCAGGACATGCGCTACATGGGCGGCCTGCGCAAGTACATGCCGATCACCTGGATCACCATGTGGATCGGCTCGCTGGCGCTGGTGGCAGTGCCGTTCACTTCCGGCTTCTACTCGAAGGACGCGATCATCGAGGCGGTCGGCCTGTCGCACCGCTGGGGCGCGCAGTATGCCTATTTCTGCGTAATGGCCGGCGTGCTGGTGACGGGCCTGTACACGTTCCGCCAGATGTACCTCACGTTCCACGGCAAGGAGCGCTTCAAGGTGGTTGAGCCGCGTGGCCACGGCCATCACGATGGCCATGACGACCATGGCCATCACGAGCCGGGCGTGCTGGCGCATGCGCCGAAGGAATCGCCGTGGGTGGTGACGCTGCCGCTGGTGCTGCTGGCGATCCCGTCGCTGCTGGTCGGATTCTTCACGGTCGGGCCGACGCTGTTCGGCCGCTGGTTCGGTGGCGCGATCCATGTGGAAGAGGCCAATGACGTGCTGGCCGAACTCGGTCACGAGTTCCACGGTGCGGCGGCGATGGCGCTGCACGGGTTCACCCAGTTGCCGTTCCTGCTGGTGCTCGTCGCGTTCGCGACCACCACCTACATCTACCTGTTCAACCCGGCGCTGGCCGGCCGGATCAAGTCCGCGCTGAAGCCGCTGTGGACGGTGCTCGATCGCAAGTACTGGGTCGACGACGTGTACTTCGCGCTGTTCGCCCGTGGCGGCGTGCTGCTGGGCCGCGGCTTCTGGAAGGCCAGTGAGACGGCGGTGATCGATGGCGCGATGGTCAACGGCTCGGTGAATCTGGTGCATCGCGTCGCCGCCACGATGCGCCGCCTGCAGTCGGGCTACCTCTATCACTACGCCTTCGCGATGATCCTCGGCCTGATCCTGCTGCTTGGCGGGTACTGGCTCATCGGTTCCGGGCCGGTCGGGCCATAAGGGAAACAGATCCATGTTCAATCATTTGCTCAGCCTGCTGATCTGGCTCCCCGTTGCTGGGGCCATCCCGGTGCTGCTTGCCGGCTCGGCCCGCCCCAGCCTGGCGCGCTGGCTGTCGCTGCTGGTGGCGGTGCTGACCTTCGTGGTCAGCCTGTTCCTGCTGGTGCAGTACAACCCCACCGGCGCCGCGATGCAGCTGGTCGAAAGCCACCTGTGGATCGCCTCGTGGGGTGTCCATTACGGCCTGGCGGTGGACGGCATTTCGGTGGCGCTGATCGTGATGACCACCTTCGTCGGCATCCTGGTGGTCGCCGGTGCGTGGGAAGTCATCCAGGACAAGCCGCACCAGTACATGGCCGCGATGCTGATCCTCGAAGGCCTGCTGATCGGCGTGTTCTGCGCCACCGATGCGCTGTTGTTCTACGCGCTGTTCGAGGCGATCCTGATCCCGATGTTCATCCTGATCGGCATCTGGGGCGGTCCGCGCCGCGTCTATGCGACGCTGAAGTTCTTCATCTACACGTTCTTCGGCTCGGTCTTCATGCTGATCGCGCTGCTGTACCTGTACCAGAAGGCGCACACGTTCGACCTGGCCACGCTGGCCGCGCTGCCGCTGACGTTCAAGGAGCAGGCCTGGATCTTCTTCGCGTTCCTGATCGCGTTCGCGATCAAGGTGCCGATGGTGCCGGTGCACACCTGGTTGCCGGATGCCCACGTCGAGGCGCCGACCGGCGGTTCGGTGGTGCTGGCGGCGGTGATGCTGAAGGTCGGCACCTACGGCATGCTGCGCTTCATCCTGCCGATCGTGCCGGACGCGGGCGCGCATTTCGCCTGGCTGGTCATCGTGCTGAGTCTGGTTGCGATCGTCTACATCGGCTACGTCGCACTGGTGCAGGAGGACATGAAGAAACTGGTGGCGTACTCGTCGGTGGCCCACATGGGCTTCGTCACGCTCGGCATCTTCATCGCCTTCATGCTGGTGCGCGAGCAGGGCCATACCGACATGGCGCTGCTCGGCATGCAGGGCGCGATGGTGCAGATGATTTCGCACGGCTTCGTCTCCGGCGCGATGTTCACCTGCATCGGCGTGATGTATGACCGCACGCATACGCGCCTGATCAAGGACTACGGCGGCGTGATCAACGTGATGCCATGGTTCGGCTTCTTCTACGTGCTGTTCGCGATGGCCAACTGCGGCCTGCCGGGCACCAGCGGTTTCGTGGGCGAGTTCATGGTGATCCTGTCCAGTTTCAGCGCCAGCCCGTGGATCGCGCTGTTCGCCGCGTTCACCCTGATCATCGGCGCCGGCTACACGCTGTGGCTGGTCAAGCGCGTGCTGTGGGGCGAGATCGGCAACCCGCACGTGGCCGAGATGAAGGAAATCAACGCACGCGAGACGTTCGTGCTGGGCGCCTTTGCCGCCGCCGTGCTGGCGCTGGGCATCTGGCCGCAGCCTCTGGTCCACCTGATGGACGGCTCGGTGGCGCAGCTGGTGCAGCAGCTTGCCATTCACAAGATCTGATCGGGACCCAACATGCCGACTTTCAATGACATCCTGATCCTGCTGCCGGAGTTCTACCTGGTGGCAGCGGCGTGCCTGTTGCTGTTGCTGGACGCCTTCATGAAGCCCGCGCAGCGCCCGCTGCTGCACTGGATCTCGATCGCCGTGCTGCTGGTGGCGATCTACCTGGTGGTCGCCGGCCAGCCGCCGCAAACGGTGACCGCGTTCGGCGGCATGTTCGTGCGCGACGACGTGGCCGAGATCCTCAAGGTGTTCGCGCTGGGTACCACCGCGATGGTGTTCGTCTACGCGCGCCCGTACCTGATCGACCGCAAGCTGCTTGGCGGCGAGTTCTATACGCTGATGATCTTCGCGGTGATCGGCATCATGCTGCTGGTTTCGGCCGGCAACCTGGTCACCGTGTACCTGGGGCTGGAGCTGTTGTCGCTGTCGTCGTACGCGCTGGTCGCGCTGAACCGCGATGCGAAACTGCCGCCGGAGGCGGCGATCAAGTACTTCGTGCTGGGTGCGCTGGCCTCGGGCATGCTGCTGTACGGCATGTCGATGGTCTACGGTGCTTCCGGCATGGGCGGCACGCCGACCCTGGACCTGGCGCAACTGCACGGCGTGATGAGCTACACCACGGCGCCGACCTTGCTGTTGTTCGGCCTGATCTTCATGATCGTGGGCATCGGTTTCAAGCTGGGCGCCGCACCGTTCCACATGTGGATTCCCGACGTCTACCAGGGAGCGCCCACCCCGGTCACCACCTTCATCGCCTCCGGTTCCAAGCTGGCCGCGTTCGGCATGGCCTATCGCCTGCTCGATGCCGGCATGGGCGACCTGTCGCAGCACTGGCAACTGATGCTGGCGGTGCTGGCGGTCGCTTCGCTGGCGATCGGCAACCTGGTCGCGATCGTGCAGACCAACCTGAAGCGCATGCTGGCGTATTCGACCATCTCGCACATGGGCTACCTGCTGCTTGGCCTTTCCGCCGCCGGTCCGGAAGGCTATGCCGCGGCGATGTTCTACGCGATCTGCTACGCGCTGATGGGCGTGGCCGCGTTCGGCGTGATGCTGGCGATGACCCGGGCGGGTTTCGAGTGCGAGGAAATTGCCGACCTGAAGGGGCTGAACCAGAAATCGCCGTGGATGGCATTCCTGATGCTGCTGGCGATGTTCTCGCTGGCCGGCGTGCCGCCGCTGTTCGGCTTCTGGGCCAAGGTGCTGGTGCTGGAGGCGGCGATCCACGCCAACATGCTGTGGCTGGCCATCGTCGGTATCGTGTTCGCCATCATCGGCCTGTACTACTACCTGTACGTGGTCAAGGCGATGTACTTCGACAAGCCGGAGGAGGGCGGCGCATTGCAGGCACAGCCGGACCGGCCGTTGCGCGTGGTGCTGTCGCTGAACGCGCTGTCGCTGCTGGTGCTGGGCCTGTACTGGGGCCCGCTGCTGGGTTGGTGTCGGCGCGCGTTCGGGTTGTGAATTGCGGCCCGGCACCGAAAGCAGCGGATTCGAGGCTTGCAAGAAACCGGCCACCCCGGTAAACTCTTCGGACTCTGATGCGGGGTGGAGCAGTCTGGCAGCTCGTCGGGCTCATAACCCGAAGGTCGCAGGTTCGAATCCTGCCCCCGCTACCAGATCTTTCTTGGTGCAAGAAAGCCTCCTCGTGAGGCTTTTTTGTTGGGCGCAAGGATGCGTCGTGCCGGGTCGCCGCTGGCGGTCACGTGCGCCGGAAAGAGCTGCTTGAGGAGGAGGAACATCGGCGAGATAGGGAAATGGGCCGTTGGAGCCCATTTTTTGTTTCTGCTGTTCTGGAAGAGTGATCCGGGAAGGCTACCCATGGATACGCAGGCACTGGCACAACGTTTCAGCGAGGTACTGGTCGATCTGGGCCTGGAATGCCTCGGCGTGGAGTTCACCCCGTCGCACGGGCAGAGTACCCTGCGCGTCTACCTGGATTTGCTGGACAGGGAAACGGGCGACGGCGAACGCCGTGAGGTCGGCATCGAGGATTGCGAGACCGCGAGCCGCGAATTGTCCGCCCTGCTGGACGTGGAGGATCCGATTCCCGGCCACTACGTGCTGGAAGTTTCCTCGCCGGGCCTGGATCGGCCGCTGTTCAACGCCGCACAGTTTGCGCGGGCGGGCGGGCAGGAAGTGAAGGTGCTGCTGAAGGCGCCGCTGGAAGGCCGTCGTCGCCTGCGCGGCAAGCTGGTTTCGGCCGAAGGCGGGCGCGTTGTGCTGGAAGCCGAAGGCAAGACGTTCGAATTCGAGCACGCGCTGGTGGAAAGCGCGCGTGTGGTACCGGACTGGGTGGCGCTCGGTTACGCGCCGCAGCCCAAGCGCGGCGGCAAGGCGCCCGGCAAGAAGTGATCAGTGCGGCCATCCACGGCCGCGTTCCAAATTTTGCGTTTCGGGACGAACGCAACAATTCAAACATCGGCATCCGGACGGGGTGCCTACGGAGTTGCAGCAATGAGCAAAGAACTTTTGCTGGTCGTCGACGCGGTCGCCAATGAAAAGGGCGTGCCGCTGGAAGTGATTTTCGAGGCGATGGAGGCCGCGCTGGCCTCGGCCGCGAAGAAGCGCTATCCGGACGAGGAGCCGGACATCCGCGTGTCGATCGACCACAACACCGGCGAATACGAGACGTTCCGTCGCTGGGAAGTCATCGCCGACGACGGCGAGATGGAATCGCCGTCGTATCAGCTGCGCCTGATGGACGCGCTGGACGAGCGCGCCGACGCCAAGGTGGGCGAGTACATCGAGCATCAGATCGAGAACGCCGAATTCGGCCGCATCGCCGCGCAGGCCGCGAAGCAGGTGATCGTGCAGCGCGTGCGCGAAGCCGAGCGCCAGCAGGTGGTCGACGCCTTCGCCGATCGCGTGGGTGAACTGGTCACCGGTATCGTCAAGCGCGTCGAGCGCGGCAACATCTACCTCGACCTGGGCAGCAACGCCGAGGCGTTCATCCCGCGCGACAAGACCATTCCGCGCGAATCGGCCCGCGTCGGCGACCGCGTGCGCGGCTACCTGTACGAAGTGCGCTCCGAGGCCCGCGGCCCGCAGCTGTTCGTGTCGCGCGCGGCGCCGGAATTCATGATCGAGCTGTTCAAGCTGGAAGTGCCGGAGGTCGGCCAGGGCCTGGTCGAGATCAAGGGCTGCGCGCGCGATCCGGGCGATCGCGCCAAGATCGCCGTGCTGGCCCACGACAGCCGCACCGATCCGATCGGTGCCTGCATCGGCATGCGCGGTTCGCGCGTGCAGGCGGTCTCCAACGACCTCAACGGCGAGCGCGTCGACATCATCCTGTGGCACGAGAACCAGGCGCAGTACGTCATCAACGCGATGGCGCCGGCCGAAGTGCAGTCCATCATCATGGACGAGGAAAAGCACTCGATGGACATCGCGGTGGCCGAGGACAAGCTGTCCCAGGCGATCGGCCGGGGTGGCCAGAACGTGCGTCTCGCCAGCAAGCTGACCGGCTGGCAGCTCAACGTGATGACCCAGGACCAGGTCACCGCCAAGAGCGAGTCCGAGCAGGAGGCTGCGCGCCAGCTGTTCATGGACAAGCTCGAAGTGGACCAGGAGATCGCCGTGATCCTCGTGCAGGAGGGCTTCTCCAGCATCGAGGAAATCGCCTATGTGCCCAGCGCCGAGTTGCTCGCGGTGGAGGGCTTCGATGAGGACATCGTCGAGGAACTGCGCGCCCGCGCCCGCGACGCGCTGCTGACCGAGGCACTGGCGGTGGAGGAGGGCGTCGACGAACATCAGCCTTCCGAAGAACTGCTGGCGCTGGAGGGCATGGACGAGGAGACCGCCTTTGCACTGGCCGCGCGTGCGGTGACCACGGTCGACGACCTGGCCGACCTGGCGGTGGACGACCTGATCGACATCGAAGGCATGGACGAAGAGCGTGCCGCGGCACTGATCATGGCTGCACGTGCGCCGATGATCGCGCGACTGGAGAAGGGTGGCTAACCGCGGGCGGCGGCAACCCCGGAGGGGTTGCCGGGAAAGGCTTCCTCCGAAGCCTTTCACCACGGATGGAGGTGGCGGCGCAGATGATGCCGCACAGACGATAGGCGCGGGAACGGCGGAGCAAAGAACACGATGTCGGACGTCACGATCAAACAACTCGCCCAGGTGCTGGGTATGCCGGTCGACAAGCTGCTGACCCAGCTTGGCGAGGCAGGCATGAAATTCTCCGACCAGGAGCAGGTCATCAGCAGCACCGAGAAGGTGAAGCTGCTCGGCTTCCTGCGCCGCACGCATGGCAAGAGCGAAGCCGCCGCCGAGGTCGACGACAGCGCACCACGCCAGATCACCCTGAAGCGCCGCACGGTCGGCGAGCTGAAGGTGGCTGCGCCGGGCGGCCGCGGTGCCACGGGTGCAGCCAAGACGGTCAATGTCGAGGTGCGCGCCAAACGCACCTACGTCAAGCGCAGCGTGATCGCCGAGGAAGCCAGCGCCGAGCCCGAACGCGAGGATGCCGTGCGCAAGCTGCAGGAATCGCAGCAGCAGCGCGAGCAGGAAGAGCGCGAGCGGACCGAGGCCGAGCAGCGCCGCCAGGCGGAGGCGCAGCACGCCCTGGACGAACAGCGCCGGAGAGCCGAGAAAGAGCAGCACGAGGTGGAGCCGGCCGGCCCAGTCGAGCCGGCCGTGGTCGAGCACGTCGAGGCGACGCCGGAGCCGGCGGCCGAGGCGGCGCCCGTGGCCGCCGGCGATGACGCGGCGGCAGCCGTCCAGCGCATCGACCAGCGCGACCTGGGCATGATCCTGCCGCGCATCCATGAGCCGCGCAAACGCGAAAAGCCGGTCAAGCCGGCCGCGGCTCCCGCTGCACCGGTCGCCCCCGCGGCGCGTGCCGTGGTGGCCGGTGGTGCCGTTGCTCCGACCGCTGCCGGCGATGCCGGTCGCGGCAAGCCCAAGCATCCGCGCGAGCGCAATGACAGCGTCGGCAGCAAGGAAGACCGCGACGCCGGCAAGCGCTTTGCCGGCGGGCAGATGCATTTGAGCGAGGCCGACCGGGCCCGCCGCTCTTCCAGCAGCAAGCGCGGCAAGCCGGGCCGCAGCGGCGGCCGCGAGCCGTTGCGCGGGGGCGGCGCTGGGCCGACCGGCCCTCACGGCTTCTCGCGGCCCACCGCGCCGGTGGTGCGTGAAGTGGTGGTGGGCGATACCAACGTCGTCGCCGAGTTGGCGCAGAAGATGGCGGTCAAGGGCTCCGAGGTGGTCAAGGCGCTGTTCAAGATGGGCGTGATGGCGACCATCAATCAGACCGTCGACCACGACACCGCGGTGCTGGTGGTCGAGGAGCTCGGCCACACGCCGGTGGCGGACAACCAGAACAACGCCGAGGAGACGCTGGCGGCGCATACCCAGACCATCGAGCTGGAGGGCGAGAAGGTCTCGCGGCCGCCGGTGGTGACGATCATGGGTCACGTCGATCACGGCAAGACCTCGCTGCTCGACTACATCCGCCGCACCAAGGTCGCGTCGGGCGAGGCCGGCGGGATCACCCAGCACATCGGTGCGTACCATGTGCAGACGTCGAAGGGCGTGATCACGTTCCTGGACACGCCGGGCCATGCCGCGTTCACCTCGATGCGTGCCCGTGGCGCGCAATCGACCGACATCGTGATCCTGGTGGTGGCCGCCGACGACGGCGTCAAGCCGCAGACGATCGAAGCGGTCAAGCACGCGCGCGCCGCCAAGGTGCCGTTGATCGTGGCCGTCAACAAGATGGACAAGGACGGCGCGAACCCCGACAACGTCAAGCAGGGCCTTGTGGCACAGGAAGTGGTGCCGGAAGACTGGGGCGGCGACGTGCAGTTCGTGCCGGTGTCGGCCAAGACCGGCATGGGCGTCGAGGACCTGCTCGACGCGATCTCGGTGCAGGCCGAAGTGATGGAATTGAAGGCCGTCGTCGATGGCCGCGCCTCCGGCGTGGTGATCGAATCCAGCCTGGACCGCGGCCGCGGTCCGGTGGCCACCGTGCTGGTGCAGCAGGGCACGCTGCGCAAGGGCGATTTCGTGGTCTGCGGCGTCGAATACGGCCGCATGCGCGCGCTGATCGACGAGACCGGCAAGCAGGTTGCCGAAGCCGGCCCGTCGATCCCGGTGCAGGTGCTGGGCCTGTCCGGAGTGCCGGAAACCGGCGACGATTTCGTTGCCGTCGAGGACGAGCGCCTGGCTCGCGAGGTCGCCGAGGAGCGCCAGCTGAAGCGGCGTGAGACGCGGATGGTCAGCAAGAGCAACCGGCTCGAGGACATCATCGCCAAAATGGGCCAGGGCGAGGAGCAGCAGACGCTCAACATCCTGGTCAAGGGCGACGTGCAGGGCTCGGTCGAGGCCTTGCGCGAATCGCTGACCCAGATCGGCAACGATCGCGTACGGGTCAACGTGGTGGCTTCCGGCGTCGGCGGCATCACCGAGTCCGATGCCACCTTGGCCGCCGCCTCGAAGGCGTTGGTGATCGGCTTCAACGTGCGTGCCGACGCCTCGGCGCGCAAGGTGATCGAGACCAACGGTCTGGATGTGCGTTATTTCTCGATCATCTACGACGTGATCGACCAGGTGACCCAGGCGGCCACCGGCCTG
Source organism: Rhodanobacter sp. OR87 (assembly GCF_000473345.1). Taxonomy (NCBI): domain Bacteria; kingdom Pseudomonadati; phylum Pseudomonadota; class Gammaproteobacteria; order Lysobacterales; family Rhodanobacteraceae; genus Rhodanobacter; species Rhodanobacter sp. OR87. The sequence goes on along the minus strand of NZ_AXBJ01000001.1, from coordinate 351,159 downwards.
CTCGGCATGGAAGTGCGCGAGGACATCATTGGCACCGCCGAGGTCCGCGACGTGTTCCGCAGCTCGAAATTCGGTGCCGTGGCCGGTTGCATGGTCACCGAGGGTGTGGTCAAGCGCAGCAAGCCGATCCGCGTGCTGCGCGACCACGTGGTGATCTTCGAGGGCGAGCTGGAATCGCTGCGCCGCTTCAAGGACCTCGTCGACGAAGTGCGCAACGGCATGGAGTGCGGCATCGCCGTGAAGCAGTACAACGACGTCAAGCCGGGCGACCAGATCGAGTGCTTCGAACGCACCGAAGTGGCGCGCACGCTTTGACCTTGAGCCCTCTCCTGTCGGGAGAGGGGCGGGGTGGGGTTCACGGTTTGCGCAGCCTTCCCGATGCAGAGTTCACTCAGGTCGGGAACCCTCATCCGCCCCTTCGGGGCACCTTCTCCCGAGGGGAGAAGGAAGATTGTCCTTCGGAGTTTTTCATGCCCTCCCGTGATTTCAAACGTACCGACCGCATTGGTGCCGAACTGCGCCGTGAGCTCGGCTTGCTGGTGCACGCGGCCGTACGCGATCACGGCTTGCCGTCGACCAGCGTGTGCGACGTGGAAATCACCCGTGACCTGGATTGGGCCACGGTATGGGTGACCACGATGCTGCCCGAACAGGGGTTGCCCGCGGTGAAGGCGCTCAACGAGCTGAGCCACGAGATCCGGCATGCGCTGGCACACAGCGGCATGCGCATGCGCCGGGTGCCCGAGCTGAAGTTCAAGTACGACGACTCGGTCGACAAGGGCGAGCGCATCGAATCGCTGCTGCGCCAGCAGGCGCGCGACCTGGCGCCGCCGGGCGGCGACAAGCACGATTGAACCGGTCAGTACGGGGTCCCGCCGAGCCGATGAGCCGCCCGCCGCGCATCCAGTTCCGCGACCTGCATGGCATCGTGCTGCTCGACAAGCCCCGGGGCCTGAGCTCCAACCAGGCGCTGCAAGCCGTGCGGCGGCTGCTGCGCGCGTCCAAGGGCGGCCATACCGGCGCGCTCGATCCGCTGGCCACCGGCCTGCTGCCGCTGTGCTTCGGCGAGGCGACCAAGCTGGCCGGCAGCCTGCTGGGGGCGCGCAAGGCCTATCTGGCCGAGTGCCGGCTCGGCGTCACCACGGAGACAGCCGACAGCGAGGGCGAGGTCGTTCGGCAACGCCCGGTGCCGCAGCTCGGTGCTGCCGCGATCGAGGCGGCGCTGGTCGAGCTGCGCGGGCGTATCCTGCAGGTGCCGCCGATGTACTCCGCGTTGAAGCAGGGCGGCGAGCGGTTGTATGCGAAGGCGCGCCGTGGCGAAACCGTGGAGGTGCCGCCGCGCGAGGTGGAGGTATACCGGCTGGAGCTGCTGGCGCGCGACGGCGACACGCTGCAGTTGCTGGTGGAGTGCGGCTCGGGTACCTACGTCCGCTCGCTGGCGGTGGATCTGGGCGAGGACCTGGGTTGCGGCGCCCATCTGACCGCGCTGCGCCGGATCTGGGTAGAGCCGTTCCGCGAGCCGCAAATGGTGACCCTGGCACAACTGGAGCAGGCGGCGGAACAGGGCGACGAGGCCTTGCTGGCCTGGTTGCTGCCGGTTTCCGCCGGCTTGTCCGATCTGCCGGTATTGCGGCTCGATGAGACGCAGAGCATGGCCATCTCGCGCGGCCAGCAGATCGCGCTGCCGGGCCTGCCGGAAGTCGGGCGCTGCGTGGCGTATGCCAGCGATGGCGCACTGCTGGCGCTGCTGGAAGCCGATGCCGGAGGACGTGCGCGCATCGTGCGCGGCTTCAACCTGCCGCCAGACTGACCGATTTGCTTCGATGAGCCGCCGCGCTCTTGTTGAAACACCGCTCCCATCAGTAGAATAGGCAAGTTATTTCAACGCTTTCACTCAACTAGGCGAAGCTTGCGCTTGCGTCATTGCGATGATGCAAGCGCAAGCTTCGCATCGCCTTTCAAGGAAACGTATACCTCATGTCTCTTACCGCAGAACAAACCGGCAAGATCATCGCTGATTTCGGCCGCGTGCCGAACGACACCGGCTCGACCGAAGTCCAGGTGGCCCTGCTGTCCGCCCGCATCGACCACCTCACCGGCCACTTCAAGGAACACAAGCAGGATCACCATTCCCGTCGTGGCCTGCTGAAACTGGTCAACCAGCGCAAGCGCCTGCTCAGCTATCTGAAGGATCGCGATCTTGCGCGCTATCAGACCCTGATCGAACGCCTCGGCCTGCGTCGGTAATTCGTGCGGGAGTAGTTTGTGCGTTCGTCCGTGAACGCTGAGATCAAGAAGCGGCCATCCTTGGTCGCACTCTCATATAAAACTCAGGAATTCCAACGTGGCAAAAGTAACCAAGTCATTCCAGTACGGTAATCACGAAGTCACACTGGAGACGGGCGAAATTGCCCGCCAGGCATCCGGTGCGGTGATGGTCAGCATGGGAGGCACGGTGGTGCTGGTCACCGCCGTGGCCGCCGCCAAGCAGAAGGAAGGCCAGGACTTCTTCCCGCTCACCGTCGACTACGTGGAGAAGTTCTATTCCGCCGGCCGCATTCCGGGCGGCTTCTTCAAGCGCGAGGGCCGTCCGACCGAGAAGGAGACGCTCACCTCGCGCCTGATCGATCGTCCGGTGCGTCCGCTGTTCCCGGAAGATTTCAAGAACGAAGTGCAGGTCATCGCGCAGGTCGTCTCGCTCAACCCCGAGGTCGACGGCGACATCCCGGCGCTGCTCGGTGCTTCCGCCGCGCTGAGCCTGGCCGGCATCCCGTTCAAGGGCCCGATCGGCGCCGCCCGCGTCGGTTACGCCGATGGCAAGTACCTGCTGAACCCGTCGGCCACCGAACTGAAGACCTCCCAGTTGGACCTGGTCGTCGCCGGTACCGCCGGCGCCGTGCTGATGGTGGAATCCGAAGCGCAGCTGCTGTCCGAGGACGTGATGCTCGGCGCGGTGATGTTCGGCCATCAGCAGATGCAGACCGCGATCCGCGCGATCGCCGAGCTGGCCACCGAGGCCGGCAAGCCGTCGTGGGAATGGCAGGCACCGGCCCGCAACGAATCGCTGGTTGCCGCCGTCAAGGGCGCTGTCGGCGATCAGCTGGCCGCCGCGTTCCAGGTGCGCGACAAGCTGGAGCGTCGCGACGCGATCTCCGCGATCAAGGCCGATGTACTGGCCGGGCTCAAGGCGCAGGCCGAAGAGAACGGCTGGTCCGCCGCCGCGATGGCCAAGGAATTCGAGGAACTCGAATACCACACCCTGCGCGACAGCGTGCTGAAGACCAAGGTACGCATCGACGGCCGCCAGCTGGACGACGTGCGCGCGATCACCGCCCGCGTCGGTGTGCTGCCGCGCACGCATGGCTCAGCGCTGTTCACCCGCGGCGAGACGCAGGCGCTGGTCGTGGTCACGCTGGGTACCACGCGCGACGCGCAGATCATCGACGCGCCCGGCGGCGAGTCGAAGGATCCGTTCCTGTTCCATTACAACTTTCCGCCGTTCTCGGTGGGCGAGGCCGGCCGCTTCGGTGCGCCGAAGCGTCGCGAGATCGGCCACGGCCGCCTCGCCAAGCGCGGCGTGCAGGCGGTGAAGCCGAGCATCGAGGCGTTCCCGTACGTGCTGCGCGTGGTCTCGGAAATCACCGAGTCCAACGGCTCCTCGTCGATGGCCTCGGTGTGCGGCTCCTCGCTGGCAATGATGGATGCCGGCGTGCCACTGAAGGCGCCGGTGGCCGGCATCGCGATGGGCCTGGTCAAGGAAGGCGGCGACTTCGTCGTGCTTTCGGACATCCTGGGCGACGAGGATCACCTCGGCGACATGGACTTCAAGGTGGCCGGCAGCGCCGAGGGCATTTCCGCGTTGCAGATGGACATCAAGATCGACGGCATCACCGAGGAGATCATGAAGGTGGCGCTGGCCCAGGCCAAGCGCGGTCGCCTGCATATCCTCGGCGAGATGAACAAGGCGATCAGCACCGCCCGCGCGGAAATGAGCGAGTACGCCCCGCGCCTGATCACCATCAAGATCCACCCGGACAAGATCCGCGAAGTGATCGGCAAGGGCGGCGCCACCATCCGCTCGATCACCGAGGAGACCGGCACCACCATCGACATCAGCGACGACGGCACCATCATCATCGGTTCGGTCAATCGCGACGCGGGTGAAACCGCCAGGAAGCGCATCGAGCAGATCGTCTCCGACGTCGAACCGGGCCGCATCTACGAAGGCAAGGTGGCCAAGCTGATGGACTTCGGCGCCTTCGTCACGATCATGCCGGGCAAGGATGGCCTGGTGCACGTGTCGCAGATCTCCGACGAGCGTGTCGAGAAGGTATCCGACAAGCTGAAGGAAGGCGACATCGTCAAGGTCAAGGTGCTCGAAGTGGACAAGCAGGGCCGCATCCGCCTGTCGATGAAGGCGGTGACCGAGGAAGAGCGCGCCGGCGTCTGAATTGTCCCGGACAAGGCGGTTCCGCAAGGCCCGGCCGATGCCGGGCCTTGTACGTTTCGGCGCCGGTGATTTTGTGCAACACGCTTTTGCTAGGATGGATGGATCTTGCAGGAGAATGCACCGATGGTCGACCCGGCAAACGATTTCATCAGGGATTACCAGGCGCTGGCACAGCAGTCGTGGGATGCCTGGGCGCGCCAGTTCCAGCAGCAGCCCGCCGCCAATCCGTTTGCGCCACCGCCGGCGCCGGTCGCCGGCAACGACATGGTGGAACGCACGCTGGCTGGCCTGAAGGGCTACTTCGACTGGATGCAGGCGGCCGCTGCCGGCAGCGCGGCTCCGTCGCCCGGCAGCGACTGGCGCCAGCAACTGCAGCAGATGTTCGGCGGCGCCCAGCAGCCGTTTGCGCAGGCGTTCGGCGGCATCGACAGCGCCGGTGCGGAAGGCTTCATGCGGCAATGGCAGTCCTGGCTGCAGGCAGCCCGCCCCGCCGGTTTCGGCGACCTGCCGGGCATGCGCGGGCCGACACCGGCGTTCGGCCTGAATCGCGAGCAGCAGATGCAGCAGCAGGCGCTGGCCACGGCCTTGCTGGAGTCGATGCGGGCATCCGTCCGCTACCAGGAACTGATCCAGCGCGCCAACACGCAAGGCATGCAGCGCCTGCAGGACAAGCTGGCCGAACCGGGCCGCCAGATCGACTCGCTGAAGGGGCTGTACGACTTGTGGGTGGATGCCTCGGAAGAGGCCTATGCCGAGATCGCGTTGTCCGACGAGTTCCGCGAGGTCTACGGCGAGATGGTCAACACGCAGATGCGCGTGCGCCAGTTGCAACAGCAGCAGACTGAACAGCTGTGCCAGCAGCTCGGCGTGCCGACGCGCAGCGAGGTGTCCAGCCTCGGCGAGCGGCTGCAGGCCTTGCGCCGTGAGTTCCGCGCCAGTCGTGCCGGTGCGTCCGTCGACCGTGACGACGAGATCGTGGCGCTGCGCCGGGAACTGGCGGCGCTGAAACGCCAGCTGGCCGGCGGCCAAGCCGCAGCGCCGGCGACGAGCAAGGCCGCGCCCTCGAAGGCCGCGGCGGCGGCAAGGAAGACGTCGGCAAAAGCGGTCCGCAAACCTGCCGCCGCAGCCGTTCCCAGCCCGCGCAAGCGCAAGTAAAGGAGGCTCGTCATGCAGACGCCGATGCGCATCGACCCGGCCAAAGTACTGGCCGACATCGCCACGTTCCAGCGCAAGCTCACCGCCGGCATGGCGAACCTGCGCAACATGCACGAGCCCGAGTACGCCAACACTCCGCGCGAGCTGGTCTACAGCGAGGACAAGCTGAAGGTGTGGCACTTCACCGGCCTCGGCAAGGCGACGGCGAAGACCCCGTTGCTGATCGTCTACGCGCTGGTCAACACGGTGTGGATGACCGACCTGCAGGCCGACCGCTCGATGGTGCGCAACCTGCTGGAGCAGGGTGAGGACGTCTACCTGATCGACTGGGGCTATCCCGACGGCGCGGACCGCTGGCTGACCCTGGACGACTACATCAACGGCTATCTCGACCGCTGCGTCGATGCGGTGCGCACGCGTCACGGCCTGGAGGCGATCAACCTGCTGGGCATCTGCCAGGGCGGTGCGTTCTCGCTGTGCTACACCGCGCTGCACCCGGACAAGGTGAAGAACCTGATCACCATGGTCACCCCGGTGGATTTCCACACGCCGGACAACATGCTGTCGCACTGGTGCCGCCGCATGGACGTGGACCTGTTCGTCGACACCATGGGCAACATCCCTGCCGGGCTGATGAACTATGTCTATCTGACCCTGAAGCCGCTGCGGCTGAACCAGCAGAAGTACATCGGCATGGTCGACATCCTCGACAATCCGGTCGAGCTGGAGAACTTCCTGCGCATGGAGCGCTGGATCTTCGACTCGCCCGATCAGGCTGGCGAAGCGTTCCGCCAGTTCATCAAGGATTTCTACCAGGGCAACAAGCTGGTCAAGGGCACGCTCCAGATCGGCGGCCGGACGGTGGACTTGGGGCTGATCACCCAGCCGGTGCTGAACATCTTCGCCGAGCAGGACCACCTGGTGCCGCCGGATGCCTCACGCGCACTGGGCAAGCACGTCGGCACCGCCGACTACACCCAGCTCGCGTTCAAGGGCGGCCACATCGGCATCTACGTGTCCAGCCGCGCGCAGCGCGAAGTGCCGCCGGCGATCCACCAGTGGCTGCGCCAGCGCGACTGAATCGCCCTCGTCCGTCGTGCGCAAGGCGTGCACGACGGGCGATAATGGCCGGATGATCATCGCCGCCGAAACCCACGACTCCATCCGCGCCGTGCAGTGGCAGGGCGACCACCTGCGCCTGCTCGACCAGCGCCTGCTGCCCGGTGAGGAACGCTGGATCGACTGCCGCGACGCCGCGCAGGTCACCCAGGCCATTCGCGACCTGGCCGTGCGCGGCGCACCGGCGATCGGCATTGCCGCGGCGTGGGGCGTGGCGATGGCGGCGCAGCAAGGCGCACCGCTGGAGCCGGTGCTGGCCATGCTGCGCGCCGCGCGTCCCACCGCGGTGAACCTGATGTGGGCGCTGGACCGGATGAAGAAACGCATCGCGGCCGGTGCCGATGCCGGCGCACTGCTGCGCGAGGCGCAGGCGATCCAGAATGAAGACCTTGCCGCGAACCGCCGGATGGGCGAACTGGGAGCCGCGCTGATCTCGACCGGTTCGGGCGTGCTGACCCATTGCAATACTGGCTCGCTGGCCACGGCCGGCTACGGCACTGCACTTGGCGTGATTCGTGCCGGCGTGGCGGCGGGGCGGATCGCGCGCGTCTACGCCGGCGAAACCCGGCCGTGGCAACAGGGTGCCCGACTGACCATGTGGGAACTGGTGCGCGACGGCATCCCGGCACAGCTGATCGCCGATTCCGCCGCCGCGCATCTGATGAAGTCCGGTGCGGTGCAATGGGTGATCGTCGGCGCTGACCGGATCGCCGCGAACGGCGATACCGCGAACAAGATCGGCACCTACCAGCTGGCAATCGCGGCGAAGTACCACGGCGTGAAGTTCATGGTGGTGGCGCCGTCTTCCACCGTCGACATGGCCACCGGCAGCGGTGAGGAAATCGAGATCGAACTGCGCGACCCGGCCGAACTGCTCAGCACCGGCGGCCGCCGCACCGTGGTCGAAGGAGCGCAGGCGTGGAACCCGGTGTTCGACGTGGCGCCGGCGGAACTGATCGACGCCATTGTCACCGAGCGCGGCGTGATCGAGCGGCCGAACAGTATCGCCATGCAGGCCATGTTCGGCTGCTGAGCCTGCCGGACTGGATGTTTTTTAGCGGCTGGGGGCGCGTCGCCGGCAAGCGTGGCGGAAGCGTGGCTGCTCAATTTGTCGACAGTCTGCGCGGATGGTCGCGGGAGTGTGAAGGCGTCGATATAAATATCTGATTCTAAAGGGTTAAATCCTGTCTTTTTGATGTCGCCCATGCTATACTTTCAAGGTTGATTTCGGGTCGCATGGCGCATGCGCTTGAGGCGCGGTGCCAGCACCCTTTTTTCGTTATCAGGGAAGCCGATTGATGGCAGAGCTCGCCAAAGAAGTGATTCGCGTCAACATCGAAGACGAGATGCGCCAGAGCTACCTCGATTACGCCATGAGCGTGATCGTGGGCCGCGCACTCCCGGATGTGCGTGACGGCCTGAAACCCGTGCATCGCCGCGTACTGTTCGCGATGAACGAACTCGGCAACGTATGGAACAAGCCGTACAAGAAGTCGGCCCGCGTGGTCGGTGACGTCATCGGCAAATACCATCCGCATGGCGACCAGTCGGTATACGATGCGATCGTGCGCATGGCGCAGCCGTTCTCGCTGCGCTACCTGCTGGTCGACGGCCAGGGCAACTTCGGTTCGGTCGACGGCGACAGCGCCGCGGCGATGCGCTACACCGAAGTGCGCATGTCGCGGCTCACCCACGAGCTGCTGGCCGACATCGACAAGGAAACCGTCGACTTCGGCCCGAACTACGACGAAAGCGAGCACGAACCGCTGGTGCTGCCCACGCGCGTGCCGAACCTGCTGGTGAACGGTTCGGCCGGCATCGCGGTCGGCATGGCCACCAACATCCCGCCGCACAACCTCAACGAGGTGATCGCGGCGACGATCGCGTTGATCGACGAGCCCACGCTCTCGATCGACGAGTTGATGCACTACATCCCGGGCCCGGACTTCCCGACCCACGGCATCATCAACGGTTCTTCCGGCATCATCGAGGCGTACCGCACCGGTCGCGGCCGCATCCTGGTGCGCGCGAAGGCCGAGATCGAGACCGAGTCGAATGGCCGCGAGACGATCATCGTCCACGAGCTGCCGTACCAGGTGAACAAGGCGCGGCTGATCGAGAAAATCGCCGAGCTGGTCAAGGAGAAGAAGCTCGAAGGCATCAGCGAACTGCGCGACGAGTCCGACAAGGACGGCATGCGCGTCGTCATCGAGATCCGCAAGGACGCGATGGGCGACGTGGTGCTGAACAACCTGTTCCAGCAGACCCAGCTGCAGGTAACGTTCGGCATCAACATGGTGGCCCTGCTGGACGGCCAGCCGAAGCTGCTCAACCTCAAGGACATCCTCGAGGCGTTCATCCGCCATCGGCGCGAGGTGGTCACCCGCCGCACCATTTTCGACCTGCGCAAGGCGCGCGCCCGTGCGCACATCCTGGAAGGCCTCACCGTCGCGCTGGCGAACATCGACGAGATGATCGAGTTGATCAAGACCTCGTCGTCGCCGGCGGAGGCACGTGAGCGCATGGTGGCGCGGCGCTGGGAAGCGGGCCTGGTGCGGGCCCTGCTGTCCGCCACCGGCGCCGACGCATCGCGCCCGGAAGACATGGATCCGCGCGACGGGTTGAAAGACGACGGCTATCAGCTGTCCGAGGCGCAGGCGCTGGAAATCCTGGCGATGCGGCTGCACCGCCTCACCGGGCTGGAACAGGAAAAGCTCTCCGACGAGTACCGGCAGATCCTGGAGACCATCCGCGGCCTGATCGAGATCCTGGAGAACCCGAACCGCCTGCTCGAAGTGATCCGCGAGGAACTGGAGGCGGTCAAGGCGGAGTTCGGCGATGCGCGGCGCACCGAGATCCAGCATTCGCAGGAAGACCTCAACGTCCTCGACCTGATTGCGCCGGAGGACATGGTGGTCACGCTGTCGCACACCGGCTACGTCAAGCGCCAGCCGGCCAGCACGTATCGCGCCCAGAGGCGCGGCGGCAAGGGTCGCTCGGCCTCGGCGCTGAAGGACGAGGACGTGGTCGAGCAGCTGTGGGTGGTCAACACGCACGACACGCTGCTCACCTTCACCAGCACCGGCCGCGTCTACTGGCTCAAGGTCTACCAGATCCCGGAGGCAGGCCCGGGCGCGCGCGGCAAGCCGATCATCAACCTGCTGCCGCTGGGCGAGGGCGAAAAGGTGCAGGCAGTGCTGCCGGTGCGCGAATATAGCGACGACCGTTACGTGTTCTTCGCTACCCGTCACGGCACGGTCAAGAAGACGCCGCTGACCGAGTTCGCCTATCAGCTGCAGAAGGGCAAGCAGGCGATCAAGCTCGACGAGGGCGATGCGCTGGTCAACGTGGAGCTCACCGACGGCAACAGCGACATCCTGCTGTTCGCCTCCAACGGCAAGGTCAACCGCTTCGACGAGAACACCGTGCGCTCGATGGGGCGCACGGCCACCGGCGTGCGCGGCATGAAGCTGGTTGGCGGCGCCGAGGTGGTGTCGCTGATCGTCGCGGCGGAAGGCGACATCCTCACGGCTACTGCACGCGGTTACGGCAAGCGTACCGAGCTGGCCGAGTTCGCCAAGAAGGGGCGTGGCACCCAGGGCGTGATCGGCATCCAGTGCTCCGAGCGCAACGGCGCGCTGGTTGCCGCGGTGCAGGTCACCGAGGCGCACGAGCTGATGCTGATTTCCGACCAGGGCACCCTGGTGCGTACCCGCGTGGCCGAGGTCTCGCAGCTCGGCCGCAATACCCAGGGCGTCACCCTGATCCGGCTGCCTGCGGACGAAACGCTGGTCAGCGTGATGCGGCTGGATGCGGAAGAGGACAACGGCGAGGATGCCGAGGTCGTCGAGCCTTCGGCCGCCAACGAGTGAATCCAAGCCACGCCTGAAACGAGAAAAACCCCGGCACGCCGGGGTTTTTCTCTGGGCGGAGGGTGTCGCGGGGCCCATTCCATTCCGGCCGACGATCGTCAAGTCCGGCCATGCGGTTTCGTCAGAAAGAACAACTGCTCGACCGGGGTGTCCAGCGCACGTGCCAGTTTGAGTGCGAGCAAGGTCGATGGAACCATCCGCTCCATTTCGATTGCATTGATCGATTTGCGCGTGGTTCCGATCAGGTCGGCCAATGCGTTCTGGGTCAAGTCTTTTTCCGCGCGCAGGATTTTCAGACGGTTCGCCAGTCGCTCTTCATGCATGGATCAACCCCGGTCGAGCAGCAGGAAAACCGCGAGGAAGGCGGTCGCCGCAAGCGCAATGACCAGTGCCGCCACCAGCTGACCGGGCACGCTGATGGTCACCAGTACGCTCAGGAAGCAGAATGACGCCAGCGCTCCCAGTACGGTGAAAAACGCCCACTTGCAGGCGTGGGTGATCGCCGACTGCCGCAATTCATCACGCATGACAGCATCGCGTCTTTCCCGGATGGCGTTTTTCATGCCGCGCGTCCGTTGCTGGCCCAGCCAGATGATGGCGAATACGATGGCGATGGCCAGTGCCTGAAGTAGCGCGCGCCTGGTATCGCTGCCAAGCATGAGCGTCGAGGCCAGAACGAGGACGACGATCAGGGCGAGCCACACTCCGCGGCGCTCGTTCCTTACCAGCTTGTCTGTCTGATTATCCGTGTGCTGCATGTCGCTTCTCCCGGCGGTTTTCGAGTCATTGTGCTCGGGGTGAACATATAACCTATCAGTTCCATAAAGCAACCTATAGGTTACATTCATTTAAGCGACTTTATCCCGGCGCTGCTCGTCTGTGCACCAGGGGGCATCGGCAAAGTTACCGGCGGATCGCCGCCAGCATCGCCTCGGCCGTGGAGGCGCGCAGCTCGCCGGGCGCCTCCACCTGCAACAGGCGCACCACGCCGTCTTCCGCGTACAGTGCAAAACGCCGCGCGCGCAGGCCCATGCCGAAGGCGGTGCCGTCCAGTTCCAGCCCCAGCGCGCGGGTGAAGCTGGCGTTGCCGTCGGCCAGCATCAGCAGGCCCGGGGGAACTTGCTGGGCGAGAGCCCATGCTTGCATCACATAGGCATCGTTGACCGCCAGGCACATCACCTTCACCCCGGCTTCGTGGAAGTCGGCGTAGCGTTCGACGTAGCCGGGAAGGTGCCGGTTGGAGCAGGTCGGCGTGAAGGCACCGGGGACGGCGAACAGCACCACGCGGCTTCCGGCAAACAACTCGCCGGTGCGGCAGGGGTGGATATTTTCGCCGACCGTCGACAGCTCGACATCTGGCAGCGGCTGACCGATCTGGATGGTCATGGGGGGGCTTCCTTCGTTGGCGATTCCGCCATGCTAGCGCCGCGGGATGAAGCTTGTCGCCTTGAATCGAGGGCCATGCAAACCCATTTCCCGGGCAGGCGGCAGTGAGCCGCAATTTCCCACCGACGAGGAGATACGAACATGAATCTGAGTCGCAACTTTCCGTGGAACCCGGCAAGCATGGCCAACGTCGGCGACATCCGCGAGGCGTTCGATCGCCTGCTGGGCAACCCGGCCGAGACGGACCAGTCCAACGTGGTGACCAGCCAGTGGGCGCCGCGCGTGGACATCAAGGAAGAGGACAAGCGCTTCGTGATCTATGCGGATGTTCCGGGCGTGGAGCCCGGCAGGATCGAGGTGAGCATGGAGAAGGGCATCCTCACCATCAAGGGCGAGCGCACCGTGGAGAACACTGAGCAGAACGGCAAGTTCACTCGCCTGGAGCGCTCGCACGGACTGTTCCATCGCCGCTTCGCGCTGCCCGACAGTGCCGATGCGGACGGCGTCACCGCCCATGGCAAGGATGGCGTGCTGGAGATCGTCATCCCGAAGAAGGTCGAGACCACGCCGCGCCGCATCACCATCAATACCGGCAGCTGAGGCATTTCCGCGAGTGTTGCGCAGGCGACCCGCCGCGGACGATGATCCGCGACGGGTCGTCGCGTGTGCAGGAAATCGAATCGGCGGAGTGGTGCGTGGAATTCAAAGATTATTACGAGATCCTGGGCGTGAAGCCCGACGCCAGCGAGGCCGAGATCAAGGCCGCGTATCGCAAGCTGGCGCGCAAATATCACCCGGACAAGAACAAGGAAGCCGGCGCCGAGGAAAAATTCAAGGCAGTCAACGAGGCCAACGAAGTACTCAAGGATGCCGAGAAACGGCGCTCCTACGACCAGCTGCGGGCCGGCGGCTATCGGCAGGGCGAGCAGTTCCGCCCGCCCCCGGGTTGGCAGGGTCAGCAGGGTTTCGGCGGCGACGACGGCGACTTCAGCGATTTCTTCGAGAGCCTGTTCGGTCGCGGGGCGGCCCAGGGGCATCGGGGGCCGCCGCGGGCGCGTCGCGGCCGCGACGTGCAGGCCTCGGTGCAGATCGACCTGCAAACCGCGTTCGACGGCGGCCGCACGCGGCTGTCGATGCATGACTCCGCCGGCGGCGAGCGCGTGCTGGAAGTGAAGATTCCGGCCGGCATCCAGCCGGGCCAGGTGATCCGCCTGTCCGGCCAGGGCCAGGCCGGCATGGCCGGCGGGCCGAGCGGCGACCTGCTGCTGGAAGTAGGCATCCGCGACGATGCGCGTTTCCGTCTGGAGGGCCGCAACGTGGTGCACGTGCTGCCGATCACGCCATGGGAAGCGGCGCTGGGCGCCACCGTGCCGGTGCCGACGCTGGCCGGGGCGGTCGACCTGCGCATTCCGGCCGGCTCGCAGTCGGGACGCAAGCTGCGCCTGAAGGGGCGCGGGATGCCCGGCGCGAATCCGGGCGACCAGCTGGTGGAGCTGTCGATTCGTGCGCCGACGGCGGAGAACGACCAGCAGCGGACGGCTTACGAGGCGTTGCACGAGGCGTTCAAGCACTTCGATCCGCGCCGCTGAGCCGTGCGGACGGCGCAAACGAAAACGGCGCCTGCAGGCGCCGTTTTCGTGAACCCGATTCGGTGCGGATCAGCCCGGCAGGAACTCCTGCAGCGCCTTGAGCAGCTCCTCTTCCTTGATCGGCTTGGTCACGTAGGCCTTGGCACCCTGGCGCATACCCCAGACCTTGTCGGTTTCCTGGTCCTTGGTGGTGACCAGGATGATCGGGATGTGCGCGGTATCGGCGTTCTTGCTGATCGTGCGGGTTGCCTGGAAACCGTTGAGGTTCGGCATGACCACGTCCATCAGGATCAGATCGGGCTTTTCCGCCTTGGCCACTTCCACGCCCGCGGCGCCGTCCTCGGCCGAAAGGGTCTCGTGCCCGAGTTTCTCGACGATCCGCTTGATACCCAGCAATTGCGACGGGGAGTCGTCGACGATCAGGATGCGTGCCATAAGGTGATAGTCCCTGCGAGTTTCGTTGATTCTAAGCCGTGGTGATGCTACTTCCAAGCATGGCTTCGTCAAAGCGTGCCTTCGATACGCACCAGGGTGCGCCCGAACGAGTCGCCGGCGAGCATGCGCGCAAACACTCCGGGCAGTTCGTCGAGGCCCGCTTCGCGCGTGACGATGCGTTCCAGCTGCCGCGGCTTCCAGTCGCCGGCAAGTAGCTGCCAGACCCTGTCGCGCAGCTCGCGGGCGGTGCCGGCCGAAGCGATGCCGAGCAGGCTCACGCCACGGATGATGAACGGCATCACCGTGCTGTCGAATGCGATGCCGCCGGCGTTGCCGCAGATCGCCACGTTGCCGTACGGCGCGATGAGCGGCAGCAGGCCGCCGAGCATGCCGCCGCCGACGTTGTCCAGCGCACCGCCGAAGCGGGCAGAGTCCATCGGCTTGCCGCTGAAGGCGAGCTGGTGGCGGTCGATGCAGTCCGTGGCGCCGAGGCTGCGCAGGAAGTCGAAGTGGTCCGCCTTGCCGCTGATCGCATGTACTTCGTAACCGGCGCGACTGAAGATGTCGATCGCCAGTTGACCGACGCCGCCGCTGGCGCCGGTTACCGCGATCGGGCCGAGCGCCGGCGTTTGCCGGTTGTCCTGCATGTGCAGCAGGGCCAGTGCGGCGGTGAAGCCGGCGGTGCCGAGGATCATGCTCTCGCGCAGGCTCAGGCCCGGCGGCAGCGGAATCGTCCAGCGCGCGTCGAGGCGCGCGTATTCGCCGTAGCCGCCGTCGCGTGTCTCGGACAGGCCGCTGCCGGTGCACAGCACCGCGTCGCCTTCCCTGAAGGTGGGGTCGGTCGAGGCGACCACGTGACCGGCCACGTCGATGCCGCCGTTGAGCGGATAGGTGCGCAGGATCCGGCCCTTGCCGGTGCCGGCCAGCGCGTCCTTGTAGTTCACCGAGGAATAGGCAACCTTGACCAGCACTTCGCCGGGCGACAGCGCGGCGGCGTCCATGGTTTCGACGCCGGCGCGGTAACCGGCGTCGTCGTGGCGGATGCGGAATGCGCGAAAGCTGGTCATCTCGATGTCCCTCGCCAGCCGCTCAGGTGCTGACGCTGCTGGTGTCGATCCACTTGGGAATGTAGCTGCCTTGATAGCTCTGCATCCAGTCGAACAGCACGGAGGCGTCGTCGCCAAACCAGATGCTGTCGCGCTGTTCGGGGCGCACGAAGTGTTCGTCGACCATGTGTTCCATCATCGTGCGCAGGTCACGGTAGTAGCCGCGCACGTCGAGAAAGGCGCAGGGGTAGCGGTGCAGGCCAAGCTGGGCCCAGGTCAGCATCTCGAACATCTCGTCCATCGTGCCGAAGCCGCCGGGCAGGGCGACGAAGGCGTCGGACAGCTCGTACATGCGCGTCTTGCGCTGGTGCATGGTCTCCACGACCACCAGCTCGCTCAGGCCCGGGTGCGCCACCTCCAGCTCCACCAGCTGGCGCGGAATCACCCCGATCACCTTGCCGCCGCCGGCGAGTACCGCGTCGGCCACCACGCCCATCAGGCCGACCTTGCCGCCGCCGTAGACCAGCGCGATGCCGCGTCGGGCCATCTCGGCACCGAAGGCGCACGCCTGTTCAGCGTATTCGGGATGCCGGCCACTGCTGGAGCCGCAGTAGACGCAGATGGCGGTGGGTTGGGGCATGCGGGCACCGAAAGTCTCGGGACGTCATCCCAGCGAAAGCTGGGACCCAGTGTCTTATGCGGCGACGGCAAAGGCACTGGATTCCGGCTTTCGCCGGAATGACGACGGGAAAAGCAAACGGCCCGCCAGTGTTGCCATGAGCGGGCCGCGTGGATCCCGGATCGGCGCACATTCTTGTGCTGTCCGGGATGAGCGCATCCTGCGCTCAATTGCCCTTGTGGATGGCGCGCTTGTCGACCGACAACGCGGCCTCGTGCACGGCCTCGGACAGGGTCGGGTGGGCGTGGACGATGCGCGCCAGGTCCTCGGAGGAGCCCTTGAACTCCATCGCTACCACGCACTCGGCGATCAGCTCGGAGACGCCCGGGCCGACCATGTGCACGCCGAGAATGCGGTCGGTGTCGGCGTGCGCGAGCATCTTCACCTGGCCGATGGCTTCGTTCATCGCGACGGCGCGGCCGATCGCGGCGAACGGGAAGGTGCCGACCTTGTACGGGATGCCGGCGTCCTTCAGTTCCTTTTCGGTCTTGCCGGCCCAGGCGATTTCCGGCTCGGTGTAGATCACCCACGGGATCGTGTCGAAGTTGACGTGGCCGGCCTTGCCGGCGATCCACTCGGCTACGGCGATACCTTCCTCGGAGCCCTTGTGCGCCAGCATCGGGCCGCGCACGGCGTCACCGATCGCCCACACGCCATCGACACCGGTGTGGTTGTGTTCGTCGACCACGATGCGGCCGCGCTCGTCCAGCTTCACGCCGGTGTCCTCTGCCAGCAGGCCGGCGGTGTAGGCGCGGCGGCCCACGGCCACCAGCAGCTTGTCGACCACCAGCTGCTGCTCGCCATCCTTGTCGGTGTAGGTGAGGTGCACGCCATCCTTTTTTGCCTCGGCCTTGTTGAGCTTGGCGTTGAGCTTGATCGACAGGCCCTGCTTGGCGAATTCCTTGGCGGCGACCTTGGCGATGTCGGCGTCGGCGGCGGCGAGAAACTCCGGCAGCGCCTCGATGATGGTGACCTCGGCGCCCATGCGGCGCCACACGCTGCCGAGCTCCAGGCCGATCACGCCGGCGCCGATCACGCCCAGGCGCTTCGGCACCTCGGCGAAGTCCAGCGCGCCGGCGTTGTCGACGATCGCCTTGCCGTCGAACTTGGCAAACGGCAGCTCGATCGGCACCGAGCCGGAGGCGAGGATCACGTTGGTGGCGCTGAGGGTCTGCCTGGAACCGTCGGTCGCGGTGATCTCCACGCTGTTACCCTTCAGCAGCTTGCCCTTGCCGTGGAACGCGGCGACCTTGTTGGCCTTGAACAGCTGGCCGATGCCGCCGGTGAACTGCTTGACGATCTTGTCCTTGCGGCCGATGAAGGTGGCCATGTCGACCTTGGCGCCTTCCACGCTGATGCCGTGCACCGGCAGGTTGTGCGCGATGTTCCAGTACTGGCGCGAGGAATCCAGCAGCGCCTTGGACGGGATGCAGCCCACGTTGAGGCAGGTGCCGCCCAACGCCTGCTTGCCGTCCTTGCCACTGAAGTCGTCCACGCAGGCAGCCTTCAGGCCCAGCTGCGCGGCGCGGATCGCGGCCACATAGCCGGCCGGACCGGCACCGATGACGATGACGTCGAATTTGTCGCTCATGGTTTTGGTGTCCTTGAAAGCGGGAACAGGGAACGGGGAACGGGGAACAGAGAAGGCTTTTGCCATTCCCCGTTCCCTGTTCCCCGTTCCCGCGTCATTAGAGACCCAGCAACATCCGCTGCGGATTTTCGAGCTGGTTCTTGATGTCGACCAGGAACAGCACCGCGTCCTTGCCGTCGATGATGCGGTGGTCGTAGCTGAGCGCGATGTACATCATCGGCGCGGCGATGATCTGGCCGTTCTCGACGATCGGGCGTTCCTTGATCGTGTGCATGCCGAGGATCGCGCTCTGCGGCGGGTTGACGATCGGCGTGGACAGCAGCGAGCCGAAGGTGCCGCCGTTGGTGATGGTGAAGGTACCGCCCTGCAGGTCGTCCAGCGACAGCTTGTTCGCGCGCGCCTTGACGGCGTAGTCGGCGATGCCTTTCTCGACGTCGGCGAAGCTCATGTCCTGCACGTCGCGCAGCACCGGCGTGACCAGACCCTTGTCGGTCGACACCGCGATCGAGATGTCCTGGTAGCCGTGGTAGATCACGTCGTTGCCGTCGACCGACGCATTGACGAACGGGTAGCGCTTCAGCGCCTCGGCGGCGGCCTTGACGAAGAAGCTCATGAAACCGAGCTTGATGCCGTGCTCCTTCTGGAACGCCTCGCCCAGCGTCTTGCGCATCTTCGACACTTCGCCCAGGTTCACCTCGTTGAACGAGGTGAGCATGGCGATCGAGTTCTTCGACTGCATCAGGCGCTCGGCGATGCGCGCGCGCATGCGGGTCATCGGCACGCGCTCTTCCGGACGCGCGCCCGGGGTCGGCTTCGCGGCCGGCGCGGCGGCAGGAGCCGCGGCGGGGCGGGCGCCGGCGTTGACCACGTCTTCCTTGATGATGCGGCCGTCGCGGCCGGTGCCGGCGATGGCGGAGGTGTCGACCTTGTTCTCGGTGGCGACACGCTGCGCAGCCGGCGAAAGCGCGGCGGCGGCGGTTTTCGGCGCGGCGGGGGCGGGAGCCGGGGCGGCGGCTGCCGGCGCCGGTGCCGGCGCGGCGGCCACGGCGCCTTCCTCGATGATCGCGATGATCTGCTCGCTGTTCACCGTGTCGCCGACCTGGTGGCGGATTTCCTTCAGCACGCCGTCGACCGGCGAGGGTACTTCCAGCACCACCTTGTCGGTTTCGAGGTCGACCAGGTTCTCGTCGCGCTTCACCGCGTCGCCGGCCTGCTTGTGCCAACTGGCGATAGTGGCGTCGGAGACGGACTCGGGCAGGACGGGGACTTTGAGTTCGATGGACATGGGAATCCTTGAGTTGGTGCGCTCATCCATGATCGCGGAGATCAAGAAGCGGCCATCCTGGCCGCATTGTTCAGGGAAGCTGCTTTATTCCGCGGCGTGGTCGGTGCCCACCGGGGCGGCCAGCGCCTGTTCGACGAGCGCGGTCTGTTCCGCGACGTGGGTGTTGTGGTGGCCGGCGGCCGGCGCCGGCGAGCGCGCACGCCCCGCGTAGGAGAGGCTGTGCCTGGCTCCGATGCAGGCTTGCAGGTGGTGGCGGATCTGGAACCAGGCGCCCTGGTTCATCGGCTCCTCCTGGCACCAGATCACTTCCTTGGCGGAAGGATACTTGTCCAGTTCGGCCGTCACTTCCCCGCGCGGGAACGGGTACAACTGCTCGACGCGCACGATCGCCACGTCGGCCAGCCCGCGCTTCTCGGCTTCCTCCAGCAAGTCGTAGTAGACCTTGCCGGAGCACAGCACCACGCGCTTGACCTTCTTCGCGGCCAGCGCGCGATGCTCGCCGATCACCAGCTGGAAGCTGCCATTGGCCAGCTCGTCCAGCGTGGACACCGCCAGCTTGTGGCGCAGCAGCGATTTCGGCGTCATCACGATCAGCGGTTTGCGCGCGGCACGCAGCATCTGCCGGCGGATCATGTGGAAATCCTGCGCCGGCGTGGTCGGTACGCAGACCTGCATGTTGTCCATCGCGCACAGCTGCAGGAAGCGCTCGAGGCGGGCGGAGGAATGCTCTGGGCCCTGGCCTTCGTAGCCGTGCGGCAGCAGCAGCACCAGGCCGCACAGGCGGTTCCACTTCGCCTCGCCGGAGCTGATGAACTGGTCGATCACCACCTGCGCGCCGTTGGCGAAGTCGCCGAACTGCGCTTCCCAGATGTTGAGCGTGTCGGGGTCGGTGGTGGAGTGGCCGTACTCGAACGCCATCACCGCCTCTTCGCTGAGCAGCGAGTCGATCACCTCGACGTCGGCGCCCGCGCGCACGGTGGCCAGCGGCATGTAGGTATGGCCGTCCTTCTGGTCGTGCAGCACGGCGTGGCGGTGGAAGAACGTGCCGCGGCCGGAATCCTGGCCGACCAGGCGCATGTCGTGGCCGGCCTCGACCAGGGTGGCGTAGGCCAGGTTCTCGGCGAAGCCCCAGTCGGCCGGCAGTTCGCCCGCGGCCATCTTGCGACGGTCGTCGTAGATCTTCGCCACGCGGGCCTGCAGGGTGAGGCCTGCGGGCACGGCGAGGATCTTGCCGGCCAGCTCCAGCAGCTTCGGCTTCGGCACCGTGGTGTCGGTCGGCGTGGACAGCTTGCCGCCGAGGAAGCGGGCCCAGTCGACGTGGCCGTCGCGCACCGGCGCCGGGTCCAGCTCGGTCATTGGGGCGCCGGCTTCCAGCCGCTCGCGGTAGGCGTTGAGCTGCTTGGTCGCCTCGCCCTCGGCCAGCACGCCTTCCTTCACCAGCTGTTGCTGGTACAGGTCGCGTGCGGTCGGGCGCTTCTTGATGATCTGGTACATCACCGGTTGCGTGGCGGCTGGCTCGTCGGCCTCGTTGTGGCCGTGGCGGCGGTAGCAGACCAGGTCGATCACCACGTCCTTGCGGAACGTCTTGCGGAACTCATAGGCAAGCCGGGTCACCAGGATCACCGCTTCCGGGTCGTCGCCGTTCACGTGCAGCACCGGCGCGTTGACCATCTTGGCCAGGTCGGTGCAGTACATGGTGGAGCGCGCGTCCTGCGGGTTGGAGGTGGTGAAGCCGACCTGGTTGTTGATGACGATGTGCAGGCTGCCGCCGATCCTGAAGCCGCGCGCCTGCGACATGTTGAACAGTTCCATGTTCACGCCCTGGCCGGCCAGCGCGGCGTCGCCGTGGATCAGCACGGCCATCGACTGCGTGTGCGCGGTGTCGCGGCGGCGGGTCTGGCGCGCATGCACCGAGCCGCTCACCACCGGATTGACGATCTCCAGGTGCGAGGGGTTGAACGCCAGCGCCACGTGCACGCCGCCCCTGGGCGTCTTGACGTCGGCGGAGAAGCCCATGTGGTACTTCACGTCGCCGGAGTGGGCTGGATCGTCCGGGTGGTCGAAGCGGCCCTCGAACTCGTCGAACAGGGTCTTCGGCGGCTTGCCCAGGATGTTGACCAGCACGTTGAGGCGGCCGCGGTGGGCCATGCCGATCACCAGCTCCTTGATGCCGTTGTCGCCGGCGGCGCGCACCACGTCGTCGAGCATCGGGATCAGGCTGTCGCCGCCTTCCAGCGAGAAGCGCTTCTGGCCGACGTACTTGGTGTGGAGATAACGCTCCAGGCCCTCGGCGGCGGTGAGGCCGTCCAGCACGCGCTGCTTGCCGGGCTTGTCCAGATCACTGCGGCCGGCGGCCTGTTCGAGCCGGCTGTAGATCCAGTTGCGCTGCTCGTGGTTGCTGATGTGCATGAACTCGGCGCCGATGGTGCTGGCGTAGGTCTTCTGCAGGTGGCTCAGCAGCTCGCGCAATTTCAGGCGCTGGCCGCCGCCGGCGTAGTTGCCGGTGTCGAATTCGGTGTCGAGGTCGGCATCGGAGAGGCCGTGGAAGGCGAGGCCGAGATCCGGCGCCGGCATCTTCTCGGTCAGGCCGAGCGGGTCGAGCTCGGCGGCGAGGTGGCCGCGCGAACGGTAGGCGGTGAGCAGGCGCAGCACACCGGCCTGCTTGCGCGCGTGCTCATCGCTGACCGGCGCGGCGGCGGCGCCGTTGTGGCGCTGCTTCTGCGCCGCCTCGATGCGCGCGATCGCCGCGGCGTGGGAGACGTCACCCGATTCGCGACCCTTGAAGGAGGCAAAGTAGTTGGCCCATTCGGCCGGCACCGACGAGGCGTCGGCCAGCCAGGCGTCGTAAAGCGATTCAACGTAATCGGCGTTGCCGCCAGCGAGTTGGGAGGATTCGAAGAACTCGCGGATCAGGTTTGTAGTCACGTCACCACCGGCAGGGAAGGGATGCTTGCGGCCATCCGCGTGACCTTTGAGGTCGCGGCTTCCGTCCGGTTTTCAAGCCCGGCGGGCCGCTCGTACGGATGACTGGGGAGAATCCCGACGATTATAGCCTTTGGCTGCTGCGACGCGGCAACCCGCAGGCCGCCCGGAATGGCCGTTTGACCGGCCTGTCCGACGATGGTCTAACACGCCTTTCGCCGCAGGCGGCGCTTCCACGCGATTTGCCGTGATCGCACGGCAGCGCCGCCGGAGGGAACGCCGGGCCAGCCGCCGTTCAGCCGGTGCCGGTCAGGGCATCCCTAAAGTCCCAGCGCCTGCAACTCGCTGGCTGGTTCGGCGCGCTCCCACACCGCGTCGAAGTGCTGCTGCAGCGGTGCCAGGCCGGCGCGGTCGCGGCGCGCGGCACGGCCCTGCGCGCGGTCGGCCTCGGGCAGGAACAGGTAGCCGCCGGCATCGTTGAGCAGGTAGGCCGAGATGTAGGCACGGTCCGCTTCTTCCACCGGCGTGCGGATCTGGATCGCACTGCTCAGGCGCTGGGCCAGTGCCACCAGCCGGTGGTCATTGCGCAGGGCGGCGGCCGGGTCGTGCAGCAGGATGCGGATCTGCGCGCCGCGGCCGGAGATCGCGATGCGGCGCAGCTCGGCCAGCTCCTCCGCGCTGGCGTAGCTGTCGTTGCCCAGCAGCGGCAGGTAGAGGCACAACTGGTGGCGTGCATCGGCCAGCAGCTGCCGGCGCGCGTCGGCCGTCTCGCCGCGCGTGCCGGCGGGCAGCGTGCCGAGGTCGCGTGGCGGCTCGGCGTCTGCAGCCACTGCGGACAGGTCCAGGCGCATCGCCCGGTGCGCCAGGCCGGCGTCCTCGAACTCCTCGCCCTGCGCGACGAAACCCTCGCGTTCGTAGAAGCCGATCGCGCTGACCTGGGCGTCCAGCGCCACGTCCGGCCAGCCCTGCGTGCGGGCGCGGGCGACCAGTTCGCGCAGCAGCGCCACGCCGACGCCGCGGCCGCGCCATTCCTGCAGCACGGCCATGCGGCCGATCTTGCGTGCCGGCGTGAGCCGGCCGCAGCCGATCGGCCGGCCCGCGTCGTCGCGCGCCAGCACGTGCCAGCAATCCGTGTCCAGTCCGTCGCGTTCGCGCTGCTCGGGCACGCCCTGTTCCAGGATGAACACCTCCTCGCGCAGGTCGAGCAGGGCGGTGCGCTGGTCCTCGCGTAACCAGTCGGCAATCTCGAGGTGGAAATCCTGCAGCTTCATCGGCGGCGGCGCGGCTTGTGCGGCTGCAGGTGGCCGTCGTTGACCAGCGCCAGCAGCAGCGCGCGTTCGGTGGCATCGAGCTTGCGCGCGACCTCGAGCGTGCGCTGTTCGCACAGCTGTTGCGCCAGCGCCGGCGTGGCCGGGTACGGCTGGCCGCTGGCGTACAGCGTGCAGCCGGCCTTGCCGCGGCTCCACGCCAGCCGCGACCACGGGTGGCGCAGCAGCTGCGCGCCGGCATCGAGCCGTTTCGTCAGCGCGGCCTCGGTCAGCGGCCTGGCCGGCGGCGCCGGTACCTGCGCGCTGCGGTAGCGGGTGACGAAACGGCCGAACCAGTGGCGCAGCAGGTCCTCGTGCAACGCGGCGGCAAACGGCAGCGCGTCCTTCAGCCGCTCGATCGCGGCGCGGTCGATCTCGCCGGCGGCGGTGGCCGGCTTCAGGTCCGGGTCGGCGTAGCGCAATTCTTCCGGCAGCCGCTCGGCGATGAAGTCGGCCAGGTCGCCGGTCAGTTCGGCCTGCGACGGCGCGCGCATGCCGACGGAGAACGTCATGCACGGGCCGCCGAAGGCCACCCCGTCGTGCGGCACGCCCGGCGGCAGGTACAGCATGTCGCCCGGGTCCAGCAGCCATTCGTGGGTCGGCTCGAACTGCACCAGCTGCTTCAGCTCCACGTCGGGGCGGAACGCCTTCGGCGCCAGCGGGTCGTCGCTGATCGCCCAGTGGCGCTGGCCCAGGCCCTGGATCAGGAACACGTCGTACTGGTCGACGTGCGCGCCGACGCCGCCGCCGGGCTCGGCGTAGGAGACCATCACGTCGTCCACCCGCCAGCTCGGCAGGAAGCGGAAGTGTTCCAGCAGTTGCGCCACCTCGGCGTCCCACTTGTCGACGTCCTGCACCAGCAAGGTCCAGTCGGCGTCGGGGGTGTTGGCGAAGTCGGCCTCGTCGAGCGGACTCGACTTGACCTGCCAGCGGTCGCGCTTCGCGTCGTGCACGATCAGCCGCGCCAGCGCGCCCGGCTCGCAGGCCAGGCCGGCCAGGTCGTCCGGCTGCAATGGCGGCTGGAAACCGGGGAAGGCGTGGCGGATCAGCAGCGGGCGCTTCTGCCAGTAGTCGCGCAGGAAGCGGGCGGGCGGCATGCCCAGCGGCTGTCTGGCGGAGCCGCGGACTTCGATCGGAAAGGAGGCAGGCTGGGTCATGCGCGCATTGTAGCGGCGCCCCGTGCAGCGGATGTCAGTAGAACGCCTTCACCACGTTGCTGAGCCCCAGTCCCAGCACCGCCGTGGCAGCCAGCAGCGTCGCCGCCCGCGCCGGCATGTAGCGGGCGAGCAGCGCGCCCAGCGGCGCGGCGGCGACGCCGCCCACGATCAGGCCGAGCACGGCGGTGCCGTGGGTGGCGCCGACATGCAGCAGGAAGCTGACGCTGGCGGCGGCGCTGACCGCGCACTTGGCCAGGTGCACCGTGCCGATCACCGTGCGCGGCGTGGCGCCGCGGGCGACCAGGGCGGTCACGGTCAGCGCGCTCCAGCCGCCGCCGGCCACGGCATCGGCGAAACCGGCGACCAGTCCCAGCGGACGGGTGGCGCGTGGCACCACGTCGTCGTGGCCGCGGTCGGCCCGGGTCGCCCGGCGCAGCAGGAACACGCCCATGCCCAGCATGTAGACGGTGAGCGCCAGTCGCATCCCGTCTGCCGGGACGTGGCTGACGACATAGGCGCCGATCACCGCGCCGATCGCGCCGGGAACGGCGAGCGTCCAGAACAGCTGCCGCCGCACGTTGCCGGCTGCCAGGTGGCTGAGGCCGGAAGCGCCGCAGGTGAAGGTCTCCGCGTAATGCACGCTGGCGCTGGCCACGGCCGGCGGCAGGCCCAGGCCCAGCAGCATCGCCGCGGAGACCACGCCGTAGGCCATGCCCAGCGCGCCATCGACCAGCTGGGCGAAGGCGCCCACGGCGGCGAAGCTGAGGAATTCGGCAAGTGGCGGCATGGACGGGAGGCAGTATGCGACGCGGAAGTGTAGCAAGTATCGAAAACGGCTCCGCCGTGCGGAAGTGAGGCCTCGGCATAAGCACATGCCGACACGTCCTTTGCCATGGCCTGCGCCAGAACATACGTTGGACGTCCAGAAGTATGGACGTCCAGACGGAGAAGCCGTGAACCAGGCCGCCTTGTCGAACCTTGCCGCAGCCATGCCCGCTGCGGAGCAGCTGGCCCAGCTGGTCCGCGGACTGGAAGGGCTGAGTGCGGCGCAGCTGTACTGGGTTGCCGCGTGGAGCGCGGCGCAGGCCGAACAGGTGCAGCGCGTCGGCACGGCGGCGGCCGCGCCGACGGGGCAGCCGGCCGCGCGGTTGACGGTCGTCTACGGCAGCCAGACCGGCAACGCGAAGCGCATCGCCGAGCAGGTCGCCGGCCGTGCCGAAGCGGCCGGCCTGCCGGTGCGGTTGCTGCGTGCCGATGCCTATCCGCCGCGCGAGCTGACGCAGGAACGCCACCTGCTGCTGGTGATCAGTACCCAGGGCGACGGCGAACCGCCGGACGATGCGCGTGGCCTGTTCGAGTTCATCGGCGGCAAGCGCGCGCCGAAGCTGCCGGCGCTGCAGTTCGCCGTGCTGGGGCTGGGCGATTCGAGCTACCCGCAGTTCTGCACGATCGGGCGCCGGCTCGACGCGCGCCTGGCCGAGCTGGGTGCCACCCGCTTCAGCGCCTTCGGCGAGGCGGACGTGGAGATCGAGGCGGTCGCCGCGCCGTGGACGGAGCGGGTGCTGGATCGGGCCGGCGAATTGCTGAAGCAGGTCGGCCCGCCGCCGCGGGTGACCCCGCTGCACGCCGTGCCAAGCCGCCATGCGTACTCCCGCGAGCAGCCGTTCGCCGCCAGCGTGCTGGCCAACCAGCGCATCGTGGCGCGCGACAGCGCGCGCGACGTGCGCCATGTCGAGTTGTCGCTGGAAGGCTCCGGCCTGCATTACCAGCCCGGCGATGCGCTGGGCGTATGGCCGCGCAATCCGCCGGCGCTGGTCGGGCAGTGGCTGGAGGTTTTGCAGTTGGACGGCGCGCAGGAGGTCGCCCACCAGGGTCGCACGCTGCCGCTGCGGCAATGGCTGGATCGCGAGCGCGAGATCACCCGGCTGCATCGCGGCTTCATCGCCGCGCTGGCGGCCGCCGGCGGCCACGATGCATTGGTCCGGCTGCTGCAGCCGGAACAGTCGACGCAGCTCGCCGCCGTGCTGGCCGACGACCAGCCGATCGACCTGTTGCGCCGCTACCCGGCGACGTGGCAGCCCGCGGCCTTGCTGGCTGCGCTGCGGCCGCTGGTCCCGCGGCTGTATTCGATTGCCTCCAGCCCGAAGGCGGTAGGCGAGGAAGTGCATCTGACCGTGGCCGTGGTCGATTACGAGGCACACGGCAGTACGCACTGGGGTGCGGCGTCGGCCTTGCTGGCCGCGACCGCCGAGGACGGCAGGTTGCCGGTCTTCATCGAGCCGAACGAACGCTTCCGCCTGCCCGCCGACGACTCGCGCGACATCATCATGATCGGCCCGGGCACCGGCGTGGCGCCGTTCCGCGCATTCGTGCAGGAACGGCGCGAGAGCGGTGCCACGGGCCGCAACTGGCTGTTCTTCGGCAACCGCCACTTCGCCAGCGATTTTCTCTACCAGGTGGAGTGGCAGCAGGCATTGCAGGACGGCTCGCTGCACCGGCTCGACCTGGCGTTCTCGCGGGACACCGAACAAAAAACCTATATCCAGCAGCGCCTGCGCGAGCAGGGCGCCGAGCTGCATGCGTGGCTGGAAGGCGGCGCGCACATCTATGTCTGCGGCGACTCGAAACACATGGCGCGCGATGTCCACGCCGCCCTGATCGACGTGGTCGCGGTCCACGGCGGCCACTCCCCCGAGGCGGCGCAAGCCTGGCTCGGCGAACTCCTGCAACAGGGCCGCTACGCCCGCGACGTGTACTGAGATTTATTTCTGCGTTCATCCGTGAACGCGAGAGTCAAGAAGCGGCCATCCATGGCCGCACTCTTCAGAAAAGCACCCCATGACCTCCCATCTCGAACACATCAAGGCGGCCAGCCGCCATCTGCGCGGCACCATCGCCGAGGGCCTGGCCGACCCGATCACCGGTGCGATCGGCGAGGACGACACCAAGCTGCTGAAGTTCCACGGCAGCTACCAGCAGGACGACCGCGACCTGCGCGAGGAGCGCCACCGGCAGAAGCTGGAGCCGGCGTACTCGTTCATGCTGCGCGCGCGCCTGCCCGGCGGCGTGGTGACGCCGGCGCAGTGGCTGGTGTTCGACCGCATCGCCCGCGAGCATGCCAGCGGCACGCTGCGCATCACCACGCGGCAGACCTTCCAGTGGCACGGCATCATCAAGCGCCGGCTGAAGCCGACCATCGCGGCGATCCACCAGGCGCTGGCCACTACCATCGCCGCCTGCGGCGACGTGGTGCGCAACGTGGTCAGCACGGCGAATCCGGTGGAATCGGCCGCGCACGCCGAGGCGTATGCCTGGGCGACGCGGCTCTCCGCCGAGCTGGCGCCGAAGACGCACGCCTATCACGAGATCTGGCTGGACGGCGAGAAGCTGCATGGCGACGCTCGTCCCGTGGAAGAGCATGAACCGCTGTACGGCGCCACCTACCTGCCGCGCAAGTTCAAGATCGGCCTGGCGATCCCGCCGCTCAACGACATCGACGTGTTCGCCCAGGACCTGGGCCTGATCGCGATCGCCGAGCAGGGCGTGCTGCGCGGCTTCAACATCGCCGTCGGCGGCGGCATGGGCGCGACCCATGGCGACGCCACCACCTATCCGCGGCTGGCCAGCGTGATCGGCTTCGTCACGCCCGAGCAATTGTTCGGCGTGGCCGAGGCGGCGATCGGCGTGCAGCGCGACTGGGGCGACCGTACCGAACGCAAGCACGCGCGGCTGAAGTACACGCTGGACCGGCACGGCCTGGACGCGTTCAAGGCCGAACTGGAGTCGCGCCTGGGCTACGCGCTTGCCGCGCCGCGCGCGTACCGCTTCGAGCACAACGGCGACCGCTACGGCTGGGTCGAGGGCCACGACGGCCGCTGGCATCTCACCCTGCACATCGAATCCGGCCGGCTCGCCGACACCGGCGAACGGCGCTGGCTCACCGGCCTGCGCGAGCTGGCGAAGGCGCATGCCGGCGACTTCCGCCTGACCTGCAACCAGAACGTGATCGTGGCCAACGTCGCGGCGGGCGAGCGCGAGCGCATCGACGCGATCGTGCGCGAGCACGGCCTGGACGGCTACCTCAAGCAGAGCGCGATCCGCCGCCACGCGATCGCCTGCGTGGCACTGCCTACCTGCGGCCTGGCGATGGCCGAGAGCGAGCGCTACCTGCCGGCGCTGCTGCCGAAACTGGAAGCGCGGCTCGATCATCACGGTCTCGCCGACGCACCGATCCTGCTGCGCCTGTCCGGCTGCCCGAACGGCTGCTCGCGGCCGTACCTCGGCGAGATCGCCCTGGTCGGACGCGGGCCGGGGCGCTACGACCTGCGCCTGGGCGCCGACTTCAGCGGCCAGCGGCTGAACCAGGTCTACCGCGAGAATGTGGACGAGGCGGCGATCCTCGCCGCGCTCGATCCGCTGTTCGCGCGCTATGCCGCCGAGCGCGCGGACGGCGAGGGCTTCGGCGATTTCCTGCGGCGTGCCGGCATCCTCGCGCCGCTGCCGTCGCGGCGCATTCCGGCGGAGCTGGTCGCGTGAGCGCGGCGCTGCTCGAGCAGGCGCCGCACGAGCCACGGGCGCTGGCCGAATTGAACGCCGTGCTGTCCCGGCTCGATGCCGAACGCCGGGTGGCCTGGGCGCTGGAACACGTCGCCGGCGAGCACGTGCTGTCGTCCAGCTTCGGCGCGCAGTCGGCGGTGTCGCTGCACCTGGTGACGCGCCGGCGGCCGGACATTCCGGTGGTGCTGATCGACACCGGCTACCTGTTTCCCGAGACGTATCGCTTCGTCGACGAGCTGACCGAACGGCTCGGGTTGAACCTCAAGGTCTACAGCGCGCCACTCAGCCCGGCCTGGATGGAAGCGCGTCACGGCCGGCTGTGGGAGCAGGGTGTGGCCGGGCTCGACCATTACAACCGGCTGCGCAAGGTCGAGCCGATGCAGCGCGCGCTGGCCGACCTGCACGCCGTCGGCTGGTTCGCCGGCCTGCGCCGCGGGCAGTCGAGGAGCCGGGCGGCGATCGAGTTCGCCGGGATCCGCAACGGCCGCTGGAAATTCCACCCGCTGGCCGACTGGAGCGACCGCGACATCGGTCAGTACCTCGCGCGCCACGGCCTGCCCTACCACCCGCTGTGGCAGCAGGGCTACGTCTCGATCGGCGACAGCCACACCAGCCGTCGCTGGGAGCCGGGCATGGACGTCGAGGACACCCGTTTCTTCGGGCTCAAGCGCGAATGCGGACTGCACAGCCTCGCGTAGGCTCGCCGCCCCGATCCCGCCCGCATCCCATCCGGCGCGGCGGGAGGACGATCAGGCTTCAGGCCGCATCGGGCAGCGCCGCGGGCGACCGCTCGCGCCAGTGCGGCACCGCCGACCACTCGGCCGGCACGGTGTCGGCGGCGAGCGCACGCACCACCTCGCGGCGGTCCAGGTGCGGCGCGAACTGCGTGATGAACTCCAGCACGTATTCGCGCAGCACGCTCTCGCGGCGCAGCACGATCCAGGTCGTGCACTGGGGGAACAGATGGTCGGCCGGCAGCGCGCGCAGGTCGGTGTCGCCGTCCTGCATCGCCATCTCGGCCAGCACGCCGATGCCCAGCCCGGTGCGCACGTAGGTCTTGATCAGGTCGGCGTCGCCGGCGGTCATCGCGATCTGCGGGCGCAGGCCGCGCGCTTCGAACGCGCGGCGCAGCGAGGAGTCGGCCTTCAGCGAGGAGTCGTAGCTGACCAGCGGCAGCGTGGCCAGTTCGTCCAGCGAGGGCTGCCGTCCGCTGGTGGCCAGCGGGTGCTCCCGCGGCGCCACGATCACCCGCTGCCAGCGGTAGGCCGGCAGCGCGAAACCGATCGGCGGCGGGGCGCCGGCGGTGCTGATCACCGCCAGGTCGACGCGACCGGCTTCCAGCTGGGCCAGCACTTCGCCGTCGCGGCCCGGCTGCAGGTGCACGCTGACCTGCGGGTAGCGCTGGTTCAGCGCGCCGATCGCGGCAGGCAGGGCGAAGCGAGCCTGGGTGTGGGTGGTGGCGATGCGCAGCTCGCCGTGCGCCTCGTTGCGCAGGTTGGCGGCGATCGCGCGGATGTTGGCCGCCTCGGCGAGGATGGCGCGGGCGCGTTCCAGCACGTGCCGGCCGGCCTGGCTCACCGCGTCCAGGCTCTTGCCCTTGCGCACGAACAGCTGGAAGCCCAGCTCGTCCTCAAGCTGCTTGAGCTGCTTGCTGAGGCCGGGCTGGGTGGCGTGGACGCGCTCGGCGGCCAGCGTGATGTTGAGGCCGGAGTCGGCGATGGCGACGAGGTAGCGCAACTGGGTCAGCGTCATGGCGATGGGCTCGTGGACGGTCGGGATCGTTGGGTCGAGGCACGAACGGGGCACGAGTACATCGGGCGGCGCGAACCGGCATCGTGTGCGGCACATGGGTGCTGGCGGATTCGTGGCGGTCGGCGTCGATGATCATGTACGGACGTCTATATGTCTATTTGATAAAATGGTCAAGCGTGGCGTTGCGCGAGGCGTTACATGACGGGAAGGCATATGCGCGGCCGCACAAGTCATTTGCCGCGCCGGCGAATGTTGCGTAGCGTGCCGGCGACTCCCTTGCCTGCGATGCGATCCCGCCCGAATGAAGCTGTATCCCCTGTTCGCCGACCTGTCCCGCCGCGCCGTGCTGGTGGTGGGCGGCGGCGCGGTGGCCGAGCGCAAGGTGGCCGCGCTGCTCGGTGCGCAGGCGCAGGTCACGGTGAACGCGCCCGTGCTCACCCCGCAGTTGCAGCGCTGGGCGGCGGCGGGGCGCATCGCCCACCGCGGGGATGCGTTCCAGGAAGCTTGGCTGGAGCGGGTCTGGCTGGTGGTGGCGGCGACCTCCGACGCCGAGCTGAATCGGCTGATCGCCACCCTGGCCGGGCTGCGGCGGATCTTCGTCAACGTGGTGGACGACGCGGTGCTGTCGAGTTTCCACGTGCCGGCGCTGGTCGACCGCGCGCCGCTGACCATCGCCATTTCCAGCGGCGGCGCGGCGCCGATGCTCTCGCGGCTGCTGCGCGAGCGGCTGGAGACGCTGCTCGACCCTTCGCTGGGCGCGCTGGGCTTGCTGGCGGCGCGGTTGCGTCGGCGCATCCGCCTGCGCCACCCGGAGCCGGCGACGCGGCGACGTTTCTACGAAAACCTGTTCGCCGGGCCGGTGGCGGACCTGTTGCGGCAAGGGCGGCCGGAGGACGCGCGGCAGGCGGCGGAGCAGGCGCTGGCCGCGGCACCCGCGGTCCCGGCCGGCTCGGTGCTGCTGGTCGGCGCCGGCCCCGGCGATCCGGGCCTGCTGACCCTGCGCGCGCTGCGTGCGCTGAACGAGGCCGATGTGATCCTGCACGACCATCTGGTCAGCGCCGAGGTGCTGGCGCTGGCCCGGCGCGACGCCGAGCGGATCGAGGTGGGCAAGCAGGCCGGCCACCACCACACCACCCAGGACGGCATCCATGCGCTGCTGCTTGAGCACGCGCGGGCAGGGCGGCGGGTGGTGCGGCTGAAGGGCGGCGACCCATTCGTGTTCGGCCGCGGCGGCGAGGAGCTGGAGTTCCTGCGCGCCCACGGCATTCCCTATGAAGTGGTGCCCGGCATCACCGCGGCCGTCGCCTGTGCGGCGCACGCCGGCGTGCCGCTGACCCATCGCGACCATGCGCAATCGGTGCGTTTCGTCACCGCGCACTGCCAGTCCTCGCGCGACAGCCTGGACTGGGCTGCGCTGGCGCAGGAGCGGCAGACCCTGGCCGTGTACATGGGCGTGGCCGAGCTGACCACGCTGCAGGCGCGCCTGCTCAAACATGGCCGTGCGCCATCGACGCCGTTCGCGCTGGTCGAGAACGGCTCGCTGCCGCAGCAGCGGGTGGTCACCGGCAGCTTGGCCAACATGGTCGAGCGCGCGGCGTTCCACGCGGTGCGTTCGCCGGCGTTGCTGATCCTGGGCGAAGTGGCGTCGCTGGCCACCTCGCTGGCCTGGTTCGGGGCGCCGCCGCTGGGCGCGGCGGTACCTGCCATCCGTCCTGCGCGGGCGGCCACCACCGACGTGCTGGCAGCGGTCCATCGCACCTGACGAAAATCTTCACCTCGGCGGGCGCATGATTGCGCGACGCTTTTTTCTCCAGACGGCCGGAGCACTTCCATGATCCACGACAGCATTCTCGACACCATCGGCAACACGCCCATCGTCAAGCTTCACCGCCTTGCCCCCAAGCACGTCGAGTTGTACGTGAAAGTGGAGGCGTTCAACCCCGCCGGTTCGGTGAAGGATCGGCTCGCCCTGGCGATCATCCTCGACGCCGAACAGCGCGGCGTTCTGAAACCCGGCCAGACCGTGATCGAGGCCACCTCGGGCAACACCGGCGTGGCGCTGGCGGCGATCTGCGCGGCGCGCGGCTACCCGTTCGTGGCGGTGATGTCGGATACCTTCTCGCTCGAGCGGCGCAAGCTGATCCGCGCCTACGGCGGCAAGGTGGTGCTCACGCCCGGCGCCGCGCGCGGCACCGGCATGGTGAAGGTGGCGGAAGAGCTGGCGCGCAAGCACGGCTGGTTCCTCGCCAGCCAGTTCGAAAACCCGGCCAACCCGGCCTACCACCGGCAGACCACCGCGCCGGAGATCCTGCGCGACTTCGCCGGCCGTCGGCTGGACTACTTCGTCAGCGGCTGGGGCACCGGCGGCACGCTCACCGGCGTGGGCGAAGTGCTCAAAGTGGCGCGCCCGGAAGTGCAGATCGTCGCCACCGAGCCGACCGGCGCGGCGCTGCTGTCCGGCAAGGAGTGGCAGCCGCACAAGATCCAGGGCTGGACGCCGGATTTCGTGCCGGCCGTGCTGAACCCCAAGGTGGTCGACCGCATCGTGCCGGTCGACGACGTGCTGGCCCGCGACACCGCGCGCGCGCTGGCCCAGCAGGAAGGCATCTTCGCCGGCATCTCCTCCGGCGCCACCTTGGCTGCCGCATTAGGCGTGGCCAAGACCGCGCCCGAGGGTTCGGTGCTGCTGGCGATGCTGCCGGACACCGGCGAGCGCTATCTGTCGACCTTCCTGTTCGAAGGGGTCAACGAGGGGTCGGACGAAGTCTGAGCGCGGTCACGCGCCGGTCGCCTTGGCTTGCCGGCGACCCGAGATCGTTCCGCGTGCGGCGGCGGGCGCGCGTTTCGACGCCCCCGCTTCCCATTCCGCGATCAGCTTCTGGCCCACGCTGGCCAGCGCCCGGATCGCCGGCAGCAGCTCGCGGCCGAGCGGCGTGAGCGCGTACTCGGCCGACGGCGGCGAGGTGTCGAGCACGCGCCGCGTCACCAGACCGCGCGATTCCAGCTCGCGCAGCCGCGCGCTCAGCACGCGCGCGGAGATGCGCGGAATGTCGTGGCGCAGTTCGCCGAAGCGGCGCGGCTCGGCGCTCAGGTACCACACCACGTTCGGCGCCCACGCGCCGCGCAGCAGCGCCAGGCTCTCGGTGAGCGGGCAAGCCGGCGGTGCGGCGACCTTGCTCTTGCGTACGGGCAGGCCCATCGGAATTCCATCGGAGAGTGCGGTAACCGGAGGGATACTACATTTTTCCGCTAACTGATGGTTAGGTGGTATCCATGAGTAACCATGATGGCTAGCATGCCGTCATCCTTGCGGCGCGCGCAGGCAGACGCCTCGCGCGATCGCAGTGATGGTTCTTCCCCACGCCCCCAACACGGAGAAAACGCATGAAGCTTTATTACTCGCCGGGCGCCTGCTCGCTGTCGCCGCACATCGTGGCGCTGGAAGCCGGCATCGCGCTGCCGCTGGAGAAGGTCGACGGCAAGGCCAAGCGTACCGAGGGCGGCGCGGATTTCTGGCAGGTCAACCCGAAGGGCTACGTGCCGGTGCTGGCGCTGGACAACGGCGAACTGCTGACCGAAGGCCCGGCGATCGTGCAGTACCTGGCCGACCTCAAGCCCGAGAGCGGCCTGGCGCCCGCCAACGGGACGCTGGCGCGCTACCGCCTGCAGGAGATGCTGGGCTACATCAACTCGGAGATCCACAAGAGCTACAGCCCGCTGTTCAAGCCCGACACGCCCGAAGCCACCCGCGCCGAGCGCAAGGAGTACCTGACGAAGCGTTACCAGTTCATCGAGGGTGTGCTGGCGAAGCAGCCGTTCCTGCTGGGCGACAAGTTCACCGCGGCCGACGCCTACCTGTTCACCGTGACCAATTGGGCCAGGCACGTCGACCTGGACCTGTCCGGCTTCCCGGCGTTGCTGGCGTTCCAGAAGCGCGTGGCCGCGCGCCCCGCGGTGCAGGCGGCGTTGGAGGCCGAGGGCTTGGTGAAGAAGGCTCTCGCCTGATCTGCATCGGACCGCGCGTGGAGGCGCGTGGCCCGATGGTTTTGCCCGTCATTCCGGCTTCCGCCGGAGTGACGGCGTAGCAGCGATCGCGGCTCAGATGCCTCGCGCCAGTCCTTCGGCCAAGCCGATGTAGCCGCCCGGCGTCAGCTCCAGCAACCGCTGCTTCGCTTCCGCCGGCAGATCGAGGCCACCGATGAACTCGCGCATCGAATCCTTCGTGATGCCATGGCCGCGAGTCAGCGCCTTGAGCTGCTCGTATGGCTCGGGCAGGCCATAGCGGCGCATCACGGTCTGCACGGCTTCGGCCAGTACTTCCCAGCTGGCGTCGAGGTCGGCGGCGATGCGTTCGGCGTTGACGTTGAGTTTGCCCAGGCCTTTCTTCAGCGATTCCAGCGCGACCAGGCCGTGGCCGAAGGCGGTGCCCAGCGCGCGCAGCACGGTGGAGTCGGTGAGGTCGCGTTGCCAGCGGCTGATCGGCAGCTTCTCGGCGAAGTGGCCGAGCAACGCGTTGGCGAGACCGAAGTTGCCCTCGGCGTTCTCGAAGTCGATCGGATTGACCTTGTGCGGCATGGTGGACGAGCCTACTTCGCCGGCCTTCAGCGTCTGCTTAAAGTAGCCCAGCGAGATGTAGCCCCAGATGTCGCGGGCCAGGTCGATCAGGATGATGTTGGCGCGGCGCACCGCGTCGCAGTATTCGGCCACGTTGTCGTGCGGCTCGATCTGGGTGGTGTAGGCGTTGAAATCGAGGCCGAGGCTTGCCACGAAGCGCTGCGAGAACGCGCGCCAGTCCACTTCCGGGTAGGTGATGGCGTGGGCGTTGTAGTTGCCCACCGCGCCATTGATCTTGCCGGAAACTTCGACCGCCACCAGCTGCTTGCGCTGACGCTCCAGCCGCGCCACCACGTTGGCGATTTCCTTGCCCAGCGTGCTGGGCGAGGCGGTCTGGCCGTGCGTGCGCGAGAGCAGCGGCAGCGCGGCGTTCGCGTGCGCCATCTCGCGCAGCTTGGCGATCACCGCATCCAGCTGCGGCAGCAGCACCTGGCTGCGCGCATCGCGCAGCATCAGCGCGTAGGAGAGGTTGTTGATGTCCTCGCTGGTGCAGGCGAAGTGCACGAATTCCTTCGCCTGCGCCAGGCCGGCATCGGCGCCGATCTTCTCCTTGATGAAGTACTCCACCGCCTTGACGTCGTGGTTGGTGGTGGCCTCGATCGCCTTGATCCGTTCACCGTCGGCCTCGCTGAAGTTTTCCGCGATGGCTTGCAGGGTGGCGACCTGGGCGGCCTCGAACGGCGGCAGCTCGGCGATCTTCGGCTCGGCCGCCAGCGCCAGCAGCCAGGCGATTTCGACCTGCACGCGGCGATGCATCAAACCGAACTCGCTGAAGATCGGGCGCAGCGCTTCGACCTTGCTGGCGTAGCGGCCGTCCAGCGGCGACAGGGCGGTCAGGGCGTGGTTGGACATCGGAGCGTTCCGGCAAGGGGAAACGGCTATTTTACATTGACAGCGGCGCAATGACTGACGGCCTATAGTTGGCCGGTTTTCCATCTCCACGAAGGACAGGACCATGAGCGGCTTCCGCATCGAACACGACAGCATGGGCGAATTGAAAGTCCCCGCCGACGCGCTGTACGGCGCGCAAACCCAGCGCGCGATCGACAACTTCCCGATCTCCGGCCTGTGCCTGCCGCGCCCGTTCATCCGCGCGCTGGGGCTGATCAAGGCCGCCGCCGCCGAGGTCAACCTGGCGATGGGGCATCTCAAGAAGAACCAGGCCGCGGCGATCCGCAAGGCGGCGTTGGCGGTGGCGGATGGCCAGCATGACGCGCAGTTCCCGATCGACATCTTCCAGACCGGCTCGGGCACCAGCACCAACATGAACGCGAACGAGGTGATTGCGCACCTGGCGGTGGCGGCCGGTGCGAAGGTGCACCCGAACGACCATGTCAACTACGGGCAGAGCTCGAACGACGTGATCCCCACCGCGATCCACGTCAGCGCCACGCTGACCGCCAGCGAGCAGTTGCTGCCGGCGTTGAAGCACTTGAAGAAGGCCATCGACAAGCGTGCGCGCGAACTGAGGAACACGCCGAAAACCGGCCGCACCCATCTGATGGACGCGATGCCGATCACCTTCGGCCAGGAGCTGTCCGGCTGGGCGGCGCAGATCGCCTCCGCCATCGAGCGCATCGAGGACGCGCTGAAGCGCATGCGCCGGCTGCCGCAGGGCGGCACCGCGGTGGGCACCGGCATCAACGCCGATCCGAAGTTCGGCCCGGCGATGGCCGCCCAGCTGAAGAAGTTGACCGGGGTGAAGTTCGAGTCGGCGCAAAACTACTTCGAGGGCATGGCCGCGCAGGATGCGGCGGTGGAACTCTCTGGTGCGCTGAAGACGCTGGCGGTGGCGTTGATGAAGATCGCCAACGACCTGCGCTGGATGAACTCCGGCCCGCTGGCCGGCCTGGGCGAGATCGAACTGCCGGCGCTGCAGCCGGGCTCGT
This sequence comes from Rhodanobacter sp. OR87, assembly GCF_000473345.1. Classification (NCBI taxonomy): domain Bacteria; kingdom Pseudomonadati; phylum Pseudomonadota; class Gammaproteobacteria; order Lysobacterales; family Rhodanobacteraceae; genus Rhodanobacter; species Rhodanobacter sp. OR87. Next base: position 314,354 of record NZ_AXBJ01000001.1, on the reverse strand, counting down.
CGATCATGCCGGGCAAGGTCAACCCGGTGATCCCCGAAGCCACCGCGATGGTCGCCGCGCAGGTGATCGGCAACGACGCCGCCATCACCATCGCCGGCCAGTCCGGCAACTTCCAGCTCAATGTGATGCTGCCGCTGATCGCGCACAACCTGCTGCAGTCGATCGAGATCCTGGCCAAGGTCAGCGTGCTGCTGGCGGACAAATCCATCGCCGGCTTCAAGGTCAACAAGGCGCGGGTGAACCAGGCGCTGGCGATGAACCCGATCCTGGTCACCGCATTGAACCCGGTGATCGGCTACGAGAAGGGCGCGGCCACCGCCAAGCTGGCGTACAAGCAGCACCGGCCGATCATGGAGGTGGCGCTGGAGACCACCGGCTTGTCGAAGGCGGAACTGCAGAAGCTGCTCGACCCGTTGGCGCTGACCCGCGGCGGCATCCACGGCGAGTGATCGGATCCGCGCGCCCCATGCATGGGGCGCGCGGACGGGGTCAGGGATGCGGGTGAGCCATCGCGGCCAGTCCGCCGGCCGCCAAGGCCAGCTGCAATGTTTCGTGACCGCGGCGCACGGTCAGCCGGCTGGCTTCCCGTCGATGGGCGCTGGGGTGGTCGCGCAGCTCGGCCACGCGCGTCACGGGCTGCTCGTCCACGGCGGTGATCAGGTCGCCTCGCCGCAGTCCGGCGTGCCTGGCCGGCGTGATGCGGATGACCCGGATGCCCGTGCCGTCGAGCGAGGCCAGCTTGAGTTCGCGGCCGCCGACGTCATGCCAGCTCAGGTTGTCGCGCGTGCCATGCATCTGTACATGCCAACCGGCCTGTGCCGGCAGGACGAAGAACGATGCCGTGGCGAGGGTGCCCAGCAGGATCAGGTGTCGCATGCGGTGGTCTCCTTTGGGCGGGGGTGAGGGTGCCCGCCGCGGTGTCGTGGACACCACGTGAGACGCGGGCGAGGGGAATGCGAGTGGAAGTTGCGGCTTAGTCCGAGAACACGGCAAAGCCTTTCTTGCCGTCCTTGTCCTTCATGTCCTTGCCGCAGTCGTCGACGTCCTTCTGCGTCATCGTGGCGTAGGGCCTGAACGCAGGCATGGCGGCGGCCAGCTTTTGCTGCGAGGCAAGCACGCCGGGCAGACGCTTGCACAGTTGCAGGGCGGCTGCCTGGATCTGGTCGGTCTGCGGCTTGAGGCTGGCTTCGATCTCCTTGTCGCTCTTGCCGGTGAACGCGCCCCAGAGCGCCTGCTTCGCCGCGCTGACGCCGATGTCCGCGCCCTGCGCGCCGATGTCCATGCCGGCTTCGGCGATGCCGATGATCTGCTGGCGATAATCCACCAGCATGGGGTGCTGTTGCGGCGTGGCCGGTACCGGCTTGCCGGCGATCACCAGTTCGCCCTGCGGAGTGATCACCGCCTTGGGGAGAGTGCCGTCGTGCGGGTGCGGACCGTCGCCGATGTGGATATTGCCCAGGCTGATGTCCTTGCTGACCAGCTCCTTCTTGGCCTGCTCGATGCCCTTGCGGACCTCGGCGGCGATCACCGAGGAGGAGGTCTGTTCGTGGACGTCCTTCGCCGCCTGGGCCATGTCGCTGGCGACGCCCGATGGGTTGGTGTCCTGCCCGGACCGGCTGCAGGCAGCCAGCGGCAGCAGCGCGGATGCAAGGATGCCGATGGCGATCATGTTGGCTTTCATCGTTTTCTCTCCGTGCGATTCGTTCGAGTGTCAGCTGTCGTCGCGCCAGCGGCGGAACCAGATGGCGCCGGCCAGCATGGCGATGGCCGCAGCGGCGCCGATCCAGAGACTGGTGGAGCCCAGTGCCGCATAGGAGTGGACGACGCCCAGGCTGGACAGCAGTTCGGCCGGGTTGTTGCCGCCGATGTGCGGGACCTGGCTGAACCAGCCGCCGGGGAACACGCTGAACAGGATGCGGCCCACCACGTTGCGCCAGTACCAGCTGTCCTGCAGGTCGATGGTGCCGAGCAGGTTGAACCAGCCGATCACCACGCCTGCGGCCACCGGCAGCACCACCGCCCACAGGAACGGTTTGCTGCGGGCCCAGGCCGAGCACAGCATCAGCCAGCCGACCGACGGCAGCGCCCACAGCAGGTACAGCGGGATCGAGCCGATCAGGTTGGCGATCACCTGCAGCGGGTGCGACAGGGTCAGCAGGTGCCATACGCCGACGCCGTGGAACGACAGCGCCAGGGCAAACATCAGCAGCATCGCGATGCCGGTCAGGGTGCCGACGACCACGACGATCAGCGGGGCGACGACCGTCGCGGCGACCACCTTGGACAGCACGGTGGCGGTGTCGGAGATCGGCAGCGATTTCCAGAACAGCAGGCTGCGGTCGCGGCGGTCGTCGTAGAGCGTGCCGAGGCAGTAGAAGAACACCACGAAGCCCATCACCATGCCGATGATCAGGGTCGGCGAGTACATCGCCATGTCCAGTCCGGCGCCCACGGCGTCCATGGACTGCTTGTCCAGGGCGCGGGACAGCAGCCGCATGTTGTTCTCGCCGCCGCCGAAGGCCACGTTGAAGCCGTGGCGCGATCCCATCACCTCGCCGGCGATGATGCCCATCAGGTTCAGCAGCAGGAACACGCCGCCGGTGATGACCGGCGTCCAGAAGAAGCCGCCCCGGTGTTCCCACAATTCGCGCTTGATCAGCCAGTAGAAGGTTTTCATGCGTAGGTTCCTTTCATGGTGGCGACGAACAGGTCGCTGACCGACGGCCGGCGGGTTTCACCCAGTTGCTCCAGCGTCGCGCGGTCCGTGCCGTCGAACAGGAAAATGCTCTTGCCGAACACCTGCCGTTCGTCCAGCGGCTTCAGCGCGCGCGCGGCGGCGGCCTTGTCGGCACCCACCATCACCTCGATGAAGCGCTCGCCGACTGCATCCATGTCGGCGTCCAGCACGATCCTGCCGTCGCGGATGAACATCAGGTCGGTGAGGATGTGCTCGACTTCCTCCACCTGATGGGTGGTGACGATGATCGTCTTGTTCTCGTCGAAGTAGTCTTCCAGCAGGTTCTGGTAGAACTGCTTGCGGTAGAGGATGTCCAGGCCCAGGGTGGGCTCGTCCAGGATCAGCAGCTTGGCGTCGATCGCCATTACCAGCGCCAAATGCAGCTGCACGATCATGCCCTTGGACATCTGCCGCACGCGCTGCTCGGGCTGCAGCTTGGTGCGGGCCAGGAACGCCTCGCACTTGGCGCGGTCGAAGCGCGGGTGCACGTTGGCGACGAAATCCACCGCCTGGCGCACCTTGATCCAGCGCGGCAGCACGGCCACGTCGGCGATGAAGCAGACTTCGCCCATCAACTTGTCGCGCTGCTTGCGCGGGTCGAAGCCGAGCACGTTCAAACTGCCGCTGAAATCGGTGAGGCCCAGGATCGCCTTCAGCGCGGTGGTCTTGCCGGCGCCGTTGGGGCCGATCAGGCCGACGATGCGGCCGGGCTCGATCCGGAAACTGACGTTGTCCAGCGCCAGCGCCGACTTGTACCGCTTGCTCAGGCCACTGGCCGTGATCACCGCGCTCATGATTTCTGCTCCTTGTCGGTGGCTGCTTCGCGCAACAGCGTCTTGAGGTCCAGCCCGAGCCGCTGCAGCCGTGCGAACAGCGCCGGCCACTCCTCGCGCAGGAAGCGCTCGCGTTCCGATTTCAGCAGCGCCTCGCGTGCGCCCTCGATGACGAACATGCCCAGACCCCTCCGTTTTTCCACCAGTTGCTCGTCGACCAGTTCCTGGTATGCCTTCGACACGGTCAGCGGATTGATTTGGTAGTCCGCAGCCACCTGGCGTACCGACGGCAGCGGGTCGCCCTCGTTCAAGGCGCCGTCCAGGATCATCGCCACCACGCGCTGCTGCAGCTGGCGATAGATCGGGACGCTGTCGTTCCAGGTAATGGTCATGTTTATTCCTTGCTGATGCGGCCGAACTTGTTGCCAAACGAATAGTAGGGCATGGCCAATTGCGACCCGAGCAGGCTGAGCTGCTCCGTATTGCCGCCGGCGTTCGCGGCGACCATCGACGGCACCGTGGCGATGCCGGCGCTGCCGACGTTGGCCAGCAACGCGGCGCTGCGCATCTCGGCGGCACTGGGGCTGACCTGGATCGGTGCCAGGTCGGTGACGCTGCTGGCTTCGGTGCGGCTGGCGTGGGTCGGCTGGCTGGCGACGTTGTAGTTGACGGCACTCAGGCTGGCAGCGGTGAGCAGGACGGCAGCGACGCTGGCGATCAGATTCTGCGCTTTCATGACAGGCCTCCTTAGTGAACTCGTTGAGTGGTGTTGTAGTGAACTATAACACTATGTTTCGATCCGTCAATAGGCGCGTGGCGATTTCGCAACATGACTGATGGCCTAGGCGCCGAAACCGCGCCGCGGCGCGGTTCGACAGCCGGCCCGGTGATCCGCCGCATGGGCGCACGTGGCCGCGGCAGCATCGTCAACGTGATCGGGGAGGGCGGGCGGCAGGCCAACCCGCAGCACATCGCCGGCGGTTCGGCCAACGCCGCGCTGATGCTGGCTACGGTGGGCTATGCGAATGCCTACGCAGGCAAGGGCGTGCGGGTCAACGCGATCAACCCCGGCATCACCCGCACCGGCCGCGTGGAGGAGGGGCTGGACGCCGAAGTGCGCGCCACCGACCTGTCGCGCGAGGAACTGCTGGCGCGGCAGCTGGCCGGGATCCCGCTGGGGCGTCTGGCCGAGCCGGCGGAAATCGCCGACGTGGTGTTGTTCCTGGCCTCGGCGCGCGCCAGCTGCGTCACCGGCGCGATCGTCCCGATGGACGGAGGCCGGACTTCGACGATCTGAGTCGCGCCGCAAGGAAAAAGGCCGGCGTGGGCGCCGGCCTTTTTCGTCCCGCGTCCTGCTGCATCAATCCTTGGCGGCGTAGACCTGCCTGCCGCCGACCCAGGTCTGCAGCACCTTGGTGTTCCAGATCCTGCTGGCGGGGTCCCGGAAGATGTCGTGGTCGATCAGGATGAAGTCGGCCCACTTGCCCGGCTCCAGCGTGCCCAGCGTGTGTTCCGCATGCTCGGCGTAGGCTGCGTCCAGAGTGAACGCGCGCAGCGCCTGCACCAGCGTCATGTCCTGCTGCGGGTACCAGCCGCCGGGCGGCTGGCCGTCGTGGTCCTCGCGGGTCACCGCCGAATACAGGCCGTAGAACGGGTTGGGCGATTCCACCGGGAAGTCCGAGCCGCCGGCGATCACCGTGCCCTGCTTGAGGAAGCGCTGCCATGCGTAGGCGCCGGCGATCCGCTGGTGGCCGATGCGGTCCTCGGCCATGTTCATGTCGGAGGTGGCGTGGGTCGGCTGCATCGAGGCGATCAGCTTGAGCGGCACGAAACGGGGAATGTCCTGCAGCGACAGGATCTGCGCGTGCTCGACCCGGTTGCGCAGCGCGATCGCCGCCGGATGGGTCTTGTAGGCGGTGGCGAAGCTGTCCAGCACCTCGCGGTTGGCGCCGTCGCCGATGGCGTGGATGGCCACCTGGTAACCCTTGGCGAAGGCCTTGTCGATCTTCGCGGTCATCGCCGCGGGCGGCATGAACAGCAGGCCGCGGTTGTGCGGGTCGTCGCTGTAGGGCTTGAGCATCGCCGCGCCGCGGCTGCCCAGCGCGCCATCGGCAAACAGCTTCACCGCGCGCACGGTGAGGAAGTCGCCGCCGTAGCCGATCAGCGGGCCGTCCTGGCTGATGGTGTCGAACGCCGCGCCGGTGTTGCGGATCATCGCGTAGATGCGCGCGGTGAGTTTGTGCGCGTCGGCGTAGTCGCGGTAGAGCCGGTAGGTGTCCAGGTCGATGCCGGCGTCACCGACGCCGGTGAGGCCCACGCTGGCCATCTCGGCCAGCGCGGCGTCGAGTGCGGCGGCCCGTTCCTGCGCGGTGGGCGCCGGTACCTTGTCGTTGACCAGGTCGGTGGCGCCGTCGACGAACACGCCGGCCGGGCCGCCGCTGGCGTCGCGTTCGATGCGCCCGCCGGACGGGTCCTTGGTGGCCGCGTCAACGCCGGCCAGCTTGATGGCGGCGGAGTTGGCCCAGGCGGCGTGGCCGTCGACGCGGCTCAGCCACACCGGGCGGTCGGACACCACGGCGTCCAGTTCCTTCGCGGTGGGGAAGCGGCCGAGCTTCCAGATTTCCTGGTTCCAGCCGCCGCCGAGTATCCACTTCGCGTCGGGATGCGCCGCGGCGTAGGCCTTCACCTTGGCCAGCGCTTCCTGCAGCGATTGCGTGCCGGTGAGGTCGACGCTGTTGCGCGCGTAGCCGAGGTCCAGCACATGGCCGTGGGCATCGATCAGGCCGGGCAGCAGGGTGCGGCCGTGGCCATCGATCACCCTGGCGTCGCCGACGCGGCCGGCCAGTTCGGCATGGCTGCCGGTGGCGACCACCTTGCCCTGCTCGACCCGCAATGCCTGGAAGTGCTGCAGCTTGCCATGGCTGTCCAGCGTGTAGCCGTTGACGTTGTCGACCAGCAGGTCGGTGGCCTGTGCGGCCGGCGCCAGCGCCAGCAGGGCGAGCATGAGCAGGCATGGCGAGCGTTTCATGCGCGGAATCCAGTGGAGGGGGAGCCCGCAGTGTGTCGGCACCGGCGCGGCTTTTCCACCCCGCGGTCGCTGACGCCCCCAACCACAAACGCCCGCTCCGCGCGGGAGAAGACGTTTGTTAGGGTTACCGCCGGGGTGTCAGGCCGCTTTGGCGACCAGCGTCTCGATCATGCCGTGCGCCGATTTCAGCGCCGCGGCCTTCTGTTCGTCGCCGATCGCGATGCCTTCGGCGCGCACGAACTCGACGTCGTCGATGCCGATGAAGGCGAAGGCGGCACGCAGGTAGGGTTCCTGGAAGTCCATGGCGGCCGCCGCCGAATCCTTGCTGTAGATGCCGCCGCGGCTGGAGGCGACGATCACCCGCTTGCCGCCGGCCAGGCCCTCGGGGCCGTTCGCGGTGTAGCGGAAGGTCTTGCCGGCGACCAGGATACGGTCGAGCCAGGCCTTGAGCGAACTGGAGATGGCGAAGTTGTACATGGGCGCGCCGATCACCACCACGTCGGCGGCGAGGAATTCCTCCAGCAACTGGTTGCCGAGTACGGCGGCGGGATCGCTGGCGTCGGCCACCGGGGTCCAGTGCGGCAGCGGCTGCGCGGCCAGGTCGTGGTAGTGGAGGTTGGCGTTGGGCGTGCTGCGCTTCAGCTCGGCTACGATGTCGGCGGTCAGCTGGCGCGACACGGAGTAGCCGCCCAGCGCGCTGGAGTCGATATGCAAGAGTTTCATGGAAAGCTTCCTGGTCGGGCCATGTGACTGGCGATGCAACCAAGATATATTCGGAACAATATCGCGATAAGATGGCAGTTGTCGAACTTATCGTTCTTGAATGGAAACGATCATGGCGGCATTGAGCGGTGCGCTGCAGGACCTCAACGACCTGTATTTCTTTGCCGCGGTGGTCGAGCACGGCGGCTTTTCCGCGGCTGGCCGCGCACTGGGCGTGCCCAAGTCGCGCCTGAGCAAACGCGTGGCCCAGCTGGAGGAACGCCTCGGCGTGCGCCTGCTGCAGCGGACCACGCGGCGCTTCGTGGTGACCGAAGTCGGCGAGCGCTTCTACGCGCACTGCCGCGCGGTGCTGGAGGAAGCGCAGGCGGCGCAGGATGCGGTGGACGAATTGCGTGCCGAGCCGCGCGGCGTGGTGCGCCTGAGCTGCCCTGTCTCGCTGGCGCAGACCGTGCTGGCGCACGTGCTGCCGGATTTCCTTGCGCAATACCCGAAAATGCAGGTGCGCCTGCTGTCCGGCAACCGCCGGGTCGACGTGATCGGCGAGGGTTACGACCTGGCGATCCGCGTGCGCACCAAGCTGGATACCGACGCCAACCTGGTGATCCGCACGTTCGGCCTGTCGCGCACCACGCTGGTGGCCAGCCCGGCGCTGCTGAAGGCGCAGGGGCGCCCGGGCCAGCCGGGCGACCTGGCGCGGCTGCCGGCGTTGTCGATGAGCGAGCACGAGGGCGCCCAGCTGTGGGAACTGATTGGCGCGAACGGCGAGCAGACCAGCGTGGAAGTGCAGGCGCGGCTGATCACCGGCGACTTCGCGGTGCTGCTGGAGGCGGCCCGCCGCGGCATGGGCGTGGCGCTGCTGCCGGAGTTCGTCTGCGCGCCGGCGATCGCCGCCGGCGAGCTCGAAGTGGTGCTGCCGGAGTGGAGCGTGCCCGAGGGCACCATGCATTTCGTCTATCCCAGCCGGCGCGGCATGCTGCCCGGCGTACGCGCGCTGGTCGACTTCCTGGCCGAACGGCTGCCGGCGACGACCTTGCTGAAGCATGAGCAGTGCAAGCAGCGCCCGCCGGACGAACTTCCGTCGACGTGATGCACACGGTGGCCCCGATGCAGTACGCTGCCGGGTTTACGGACATTTATACGGCCAAACGATGATCGCTACCAAGCTCCCGAAAGTCGGCACCACCATCTTCAGCGTGATGAGCCAGCTCGCGCTGGAGCGCAAGGCGGTCAACCTGGGCCAGGGTTTCCCCGACTTCGAGCCGCCGCAAGGGCTGCGCGATGCGCTCGGCCGCGCCATGAACGAGGGCCGCAACCAGTACGCGCCGATGCACGGTATCGCGGCCCTGCGCGAGCAGATCGTGCTGAAGACCGAAAGGCTTTACGGCCGCAGGCTCAACGTCGATACCGACATCACGCTCACCTCCGGCGCCACCGAGGCGATCTTCGCGGCAATCGCCGCGACGGTACGCGCGGGCGAGGAGGTGATCGTGTTCGACCCGGCCTACGACTGCTACGAGCCGGCGATCGAGCTGCAGGGCGCGCGCGCGGTGCACATCCCGCTGACCGTGCCGACGTTCGCGATCGACTGGCAGCGCGTGCGCGACGCGGTGACGTCGAAGACCCGCATGATCATGATCAACAGCCCGCACAATCCGTCCGGCGCGGTGCTGTCCGCCGCCGACCTGGACGAGCTGGCGGCGATCGTGCGCGAGACGGAGATCGTGGTGCTGTCCGACGAGGTGTATGAGCACATTGTCTATGACGGTGCTCACGAAAGCGTATTGCGTCATCCGGAACTGGCCGGGCGCAGCATCGTGGTCTCCTCGTTCGGCAAGACCTACCACTGCACCGGCTGGAAGGTCGGCTACGCGGTGGCGCCGGCCGCGCTGAGCGCGGAGTTCCGCAAGGTGCACCAGTACCTCACGTTCTGCACCTTCCACCCGGCGCAGGCGGCGTTCGCCGAATTCATGGCCAGCGATCCGCAGCATTACCTGGAGCTGCCGGCGTTCTACCAGGCCAAGCGCGACCGCTTCCGCACGCTGCTGGCGCCATCGCGGTTCAAGCTGCTCGACGTGCCGGGCGGTTACTTCCAGCTGGTCGATTATTCGGCGATCCGCGACGAGGACGATCTCGCCTTCAGCCGCTGGCTGGTCGAGCACGGCGGCGTGGCGGCGATCCCGCTGACGCCGTTCTACGAGCGCGCGCCGGGTACGCGACTGCTGCGGCTGTGCTTCGCCAAGAGCGACGCCACCATGGAGGCGGCCGCCGAGCGGCTGTGCCGGCTATGAGCAGCGACAGCGTGAGCCTTGAACCGCTGCACGTAGCGCTGGTACAGGGCGCTACCCGCTGGCACGACGCGCCGGCCAATCGCGACTACTACGGCACGCTGGTGCGCCAGGCGAAAGGCAGCGACCTGATCGTGCTGCCGGAGACCTTCCTGTCCGGCTTCAGCAACGACACCCATGCCAGCGCCGACAGCATGGACGGCGAGGGCGTGGCGTGGCTGCGTGCGCTGGCGGTCGAGGTGGGCGCGGTGCTCTGCGGCAGCCTGGCGATCCGCGAGGACGGCGTCGTCTACAACCGCCTGCTGTGGGTGCGGCCGGACGGCAGTTTTGAGCAGTACGACAAGCGCCACCTGTTCCGCATGGCCGGCGAACATACCCGCTACGGCGGCGGCAGCCAGCGCCTGGTGGTGGAGCTGAAGGGCTGGCGCATCCTGCCGCAGGTCTGCTACGACCTGCGCTTCCCGGTGTGGCTGCGCAATCGCCGGCTGGCCTCCGCCGGCGGCGGCATGGACTACGACCTGGCCGTGTTCGTGGCGAACTGGCCGGCGCCGCGCCGGCAGCCGTGGCGCACCTTGCTGCGCGCACGGGCGATCGAGAACCTCAGCTATGTGGCCGGGGTGAACCGGGTCGGCGTGGACGGCAACGAGATTCCGTATGCCGGCGACAGCGCGGTGCTCGATCCGGTCGGCGAGCCGCTGGTGGAACTGGGCGCGCAGGAACAGCTGGCGATGGTGACGCTGGATCCGGCACCGCTGCTGGCGCACCGCGAACGCTTCCCGGCGTGGATGGACGCCGACGCGTTCACGCTCGATCCGGGCTGAACTCCCCGTCCATCCGCAGGAGCCCGCCGGCGGGCGATGCTGTTCAGATCAGAGCGAAAGCGTCGCCCGCGAGCGGGCTGCTGCGAGTGCCGGATCGATGCGGTTCATTCGACAAAAAGCCGCCTTGGGGGTGGCTTCTTGTCGAGCAATGGGCGATCAACTCAGAGTATCGCCAGCACCGCTTCCGGTGGGCGGCCGATGACGGCCTTGCCGTTGGCGACCACGATCGGGCGTTCGATCAGCTTCGGGTGCGCCACCATCGCGGCGATCAGTGCACCCTCGTCGAGGGCGGGATCGTGCAGCCCCAGCGAGCGGTACTCCTCCTCGCCGGTGCGCAGCAGTTCGCGCGCGGTCATGCCCAGTTGCCGCAGCAACACGGCCAGTTCGGCGGCGCTCGGCGGCGTGTCGAGGTAGTTGATCACCTCGACCTTGCCGCCGTGCTGTTCCAGCAGCGCGAGCGTGGCGCGCGACTTGGAGCAGCGGTTGTTGTGATAGATGCGCAGCATTGATCAGCCGCCTCAGCGATTGCCCGAACGGTTGCCGCCGCGACCCGGTGGCCGACCGCCGCCCGGACCGCCGTGCCGGGAACCGCCTTGCGGGCGATTGCCGCCATGACCTTGCGGACGATTGCCGCCCTGGCCTTGTGGGCGTGCCGGGTTGCCATGCGCGCGGTTGCCCTGGCCCTGGCCTTGCGGACGTGGACCACGATTGCCCGGTGCACGGTTGCCGCCGAGGCCGGGGCCGCGCGATTCGCCGCCAAAGCCGCCGTAGGGGCTGCCCGCAGCGCGACCTTCGTTGCCGCCGCTGTGCGCGCCGAACGGCTTGCCGCCGGCTGCGCGGCGGTTGCCGGCCGCACCACCGGCGTTGCCGCGCGGCGCGCCAGGGCGACCGCTGCCGTCGCGGCTCTCGCCGGCGAACCAGGTGCGCACCGACGGCAGCTCCTGGCCCGGCGCCACCCGCTTGCTCTTGCCGCCGCGTTTGCCGCCCGGCGCACCGCGTTCGGGGCGGGCCAGGTTGCCGTTGACTTCCTTGCCGTCGCGACGCGGCGGCTTGCGGCCGCGCACCGGCTCTTCGCGGATGCGGTCATACGCGCGCAGCTCGCGCGCCTCATCCTGACCGCCCGTCCAGGCGGTGCCGGCGCCGCTCGCGGGGCGATACTCGGTGACGTTGCGGTTGGCGCGGCGCTGATGCAGCACCGGGCTCAGGGTCAGTACCGGCTGCGGCATGTCCACGCCGGTGGTCTGGCGCAACTGCTTGACGGCTTCGGCATCGAGCGCCTCGCATTCGCCGCGGCGCAGGTTGCGCGGCAGCTCGATCGCGCCGTAGCGGATGCGCTTGAGCCGGCTGACCAGGAAACCCTGCGAGTCCCACAGTCGGCGCACCTCGCGGTTGCGGCCTTCGCGGATCACCACGCGGAACCAGCTGTGGCTGCCGCCGCGACTGATCACGGCGATCTCGTCGAAGCGGGCGGGACCGTCCTCCAGTTCCACGCCAGCCTTGAGTTTCTCGATGACTTCGTCCGGCACCTCGCCGTGCACACGGCACAGGTATTCGCGTTCGAGTCCGCTCCTGGGGTGCATCAGCGCATTGGCCAGGGCGCCGTCGGTGGTCAGCAGCAGCAGGCCGGTGGTGTTGATGTCGAGTCGGCCCACGGCGACCCAGCGCGCGCCCTTCAGGCGCGGCAGCTGTTCGAACACGGTGGGGCGGCCGTCCGGGTCGTCACGGGTGGTCAGCACGCCTTCGGGCTTGTGGTAGATCAGCACCTCGGTGTCGTCGCGGCTGTCGGTGGCTACGACGAACTGCTTGCCGTCCATGATCACGCGGTCGCCGGCCTTCACGCTCATGCCGATTTCGGCGGGGGCGCCATTCAGTTCGACTTCGCCGGACTGGATGCGCTGCTCGAGCATGCGGCGCGAGCCGAGGCCGGCGTTGGCCAGCACCTTGTGCAGGCGTTCTTCCAGGGCGGGGGCGTCGCTGTCGGCGCGCGGTTCGCGCTTCAGGGACAAAACGGATTTTTGCGGCGCATTCATGCGCGGTACTCCTCGGGGTCTTGCTCGGCGGCGTCGGGTTCGACGTCCGCGGCGGGGTTCGCTGCCTCGTCGGCAGTGGTTGTCAGGGTTTCGGCGGGTGGGCTCGGGTCGGAGCCGGCATCGCCGGATTCGGAGGCGGCCGGCGCTTCGGCGGCGGTCGCGGTGTGGTAGTCGTCGGCTGCCGCATCGACGGCATCGTGCTCGTGCAGGAGTTCCTCGTCCGGGTCGATCGGCAGGTCGCGCACGACGCGGGCGGGCAGGGGCTCGGGCTCGAAGCGCAGTTGCGGGTCTTCCAGGTCGCGGATTTCCGACAGCGGCGGCAACTGGTCCAGCGATTTCAGGTTGAAGTAGTCGAGGAAGGCGCGGGTGGTGCCGAACAGCGCCGGCTTGCCGGGCACGTCGCGGTAGCCGACCACGCGGATCCACTCGCGCTCCTCCATCGTCTTGATGATGTTGGAGGACACCACCACGCCGCGGATCTGCTCGATCTCGGGGCGGGTGATCGGCTGGCGGTAGGCGATCAGCGCCAGCGTTTCCAGCAGTGCGCGCGAATAGCGGCTGGGCCGCTCGGTCCACATCCGCGAGATCCACGGATGCACGTCCTGGCGCACCTGGTAGCGGAAGCCGGAGGCCACTTCCTTCAGCTCGATGCCGCGGCCGGCGCAGTCTTCGGCCAGTGCCTCGAGTGCCTTGGCGACCTGTTCGCGGCCGACCTCGTCGGCCTCGTTGAACAGCTCGCCCAGCTGCTGCACGGTCATCGGCTGGGTGGAGGCCAGCAGGGCGGCCTCGACGATGGGTTTGAGTTGCTCGATCTGCATGACCTTGGGTTCGGATGCCGGTTGGATCGGTACCGCTCAGTGGATGTCGCTCATTCGCCGGACGATTCGATCAGCGCCGATTCGCCCGCCTGTGCGTCGTCCGCCGGTGCGTCGGCGGGTTCTTCGGCGTGGCTCACCTTCGCCTTCACGTATATCGGCGCCAGTGGTTCTTCCTGGACGATCTCGACCAGCATTTCCTTGGCCAGCTCCAGCATCGCCAGGAACGTCACCACGATGCCGAGCCGTCCCTCGCTGACGTCGAACAGGCTCTCGAAGCGGTGGAAGCTGCTGTCGTCGAGCCGGCTCAGCAATTCGCCCATGCGCTGGCGCACGCTGAGCGTCTCGCGCCTGATCGCGTGATGCCCGAACAGTTCGGCCCGGTGCATCACGTCCTTCAGGGCCAGCAGCAGCTCGGTCAGCTCCAGCGGCGGCGGCAACCTGATCACGTTGCGTTCGCCCACGTCGGCGTGCACCACCGTGGTGTCGCGCTCCAGCCGGGGCATCGCCTCGATGTCCTCGGCCGCGCGCTTGAAGCGTTCGTACTCCTGCAAGCGCCGTACCAGTTCGGCACGGGGGTCTTCTTCCAGGCCTTCCTCGGCCGGCGGCCGCGGCAGCAGCAGCCGCGACTTGATCTCGGCCAGGATCGCGGCCATCAGCAGGTATTCGGCGGCCAGTTCCAGCCGCATCACGTCCCGCATCAGCTCGATGTAGGTCATGTACTGCCGGGTGATCTCGGCGACCGGGATGTCCAGGATGTCCAGGTTCTGCCGGCGGATCAGGTACAGCAGCAGGTCCAGCGGTCCCTCGAACGCCTCCAGGATGACCTCGAGCGCGTCCGGCGGGATGTACAGGTCTTGCGGCATCTGCAGCAGGGGCTGGCCATGCACGATGGCCAGCGGCATTTCCTGTTGTTGAGGTACCGGCGCAAACGCGTCCTGCGGTGCGGTGACCGGGCTCTGTGGCTCGACGGGCTCAGTGCTCATCAATGCATGTCATGGGGCCGTCTTCAGCGGCTGCAGTGCGTTCAACATGATCGGATTCATCCCCATGCCCCCGCGGCATTGGATGTCCGTGTTCGGAACACGCGGTGAAGCGGCATTCCGGGGTAATGCGTCCTTCACACTTGTTCGGTCGAGGCGCGGCGGACGCCTTCGTCACGACGGGCATGACGAAGCCACTCGATGGTGGTTCGGTCAGGCGGGTCGTCAGTGAACGTCGCACGTCGACTGCGGGTTGTCAGCCACGACAGGGACGCCAAGCCAGGGAAGGCGGGAAACGACGCCACCGGCTGTTCACTGGTCGGTTCGAGAGCAATCGCACGGATGCCAAGGGAGCCGGAAGTGCTCGGCAAACATTTCCATGGAGCCACGCGTGGGGCAAGAGTAGCGGTTGACTGGCGCCAAGTCCAGCACGTGCCGGCCGATGCAGTTGCCCGGCATGCGCCGGCCGCGGGCATGGGCCGGTTTTGCAGCGGTGCTCCCGGCAGGCACAATAGACGGATGGCATCGTGCGAAACCGGCGTGTCGGAGAGCGTGGCTGGGGCGGCATGTGACCTAATGCGTCGAATTGGGTCAGGCTCCGCGTCAGCGCGACGTTCGGCGATGCCTGGCGGGCCGCGCCTGCGCCACGATGGCGCGGCGACGACACGACGGGGTTGGGCAGTGTGGATCGTGGCAGGGCCATGCGGGATGCGGCCGGTGCCGGATCGGCGTCCGACGGAACGTTGCACCTGGCGTGGCATGGTGATTGCTTGGATAACGGCTGAGCAACCCGGCCAGGCAAGGCGCAGCGCCCCGCCGGCGAAGGGTGCGACAGAAAGGTTTCAGGGCGATGTCGGACGCAGCCCCCTCGATGGGTGCAAGTACAAACAGGCGGTGGAACTGATGGCGATCGATAAGAACGGACAGGATGGCGGCGGACCGGAGCAGTTGCGTCCGGCGCGCATGCAAATCGAGACGACGGTGCTGATGAGCAGCAACGGCGAGTCGCGTCCGACCGAGCTGGTCGATATCTCGGCCACCGGCGCGCTGCTGCGCCGCCCGCTGGGCTGGTCGGGCCATGTGGGGCAGAACTGGGTGCTCGACATGATCTTCGGCAACAACCTGCACATCCACCTCGAGGCGGTGGTGGCGCGTATCTCCGATCACCATATCGGTTTTTCGTACAGCCGCATTCCCGAGGACAAGCAGGTGCCGCTGTGGAACCTGCTGGGTGGTTACGCCGACATCCTGGAGTACTGGAAGGACGGCTGAGCCGGCGCGACCGCTGCACGAAAAACGCCCGCACGTGCGGGCGTTCTCGTTTGCCCAGGCCTGAAAAACTCAGGCCTGGGCTTTTTTCTCGTCGCGCAGCTCGCGGCGCAGGATCTTGCCCACGTTGCTCTTCGGCAGGCTGTCGCGGAACTCGATCAGCTTGGGCCGTTTGTAGCCGGTGAGGTTCTCGCGGCAGAACTGCTTGAGGGCTTCTTCGGTGAGGTTCGGGTCCTTGCGCACCACGAACAGCTTCACCACCTCGCCGGAATGCTCGTCCGGCACGCCGACCGCGGCCACCTCGAGCACGCCGGGGTGCGCCATCACGGCGTCCTCGACCTCGTTCGGATACACGTTGAAGCCGGACACCAGGATCATGTCCTTCTTGCGGTCGACGATGTAGAAGTATCCGTTCACATCCATCTTCGCGATGTCGCCGGTGTGCAGCCAGCCATCGGCGCCGAGCACCTTGGCGGTCTCGTCCGGGCGGTTCCAGTAGCCCTTCATCACCTGCGGTCCGTGCACCATCAGTTCGCCGACCTCGCCGACCGGCAGCGGCTTGCCGTCCTCCGACCAGATCGCCACATTGGTGGACGGTACCGGCAGGCCGATCGAGCCGTTGTATTCCTTGAGGTCCAGCGGATTGATGCAGACCGCGGGCGAGGTTTCGGTCAGGCCGTAGGCCTCGGCCAGGGTGCAGCCGGTGACCTTCTTCCAGCGTTCGGCCACGGCGCGCTGCACCGCCATGCCGCCGCCCAGGGTCAGGTGCAGCTTCGAGAAATCCAGTTCGGAAAAACCGGGCGTGTTGAGCAGGCCGTTGAACAGCGTGTTGACGCCGGTCAGCGCGGTGAAGCCGGACTTGCGCAGTTCCTTGACGAAGCCGGGCATGTCGCGCGGGTTGGTGATCAGCCAGTTGAGTCCGCCCAGGCGCATGAAGACCAGGCCGTTCGCGGTCAGCGAGAAGATGTGATACAGCGGCAGCGCGGTGATGATCACTTCCTCGCCGGGCGTGACCAGCTCGGTGCCGATCCAGGCGGCAGCCTGCAGCATGTTCGCCACCATGTTGCCGTGGGTCAGCATGGCGCCCTTGGCCACGCCGGTGGTGCCGCCGGTGTATTGCAGGAAGGCGATGTCGTCGTGGCCCAGCGTCACCGGTTGCAGCGGATGCGCCGCGCCGCGCGCGAGCGCGTCGCGGAAGCGCACGGCCTGCGGCAGATCGAACGCAGGCACCATCTTCTTCACGTGCTTCAGCACGAAGTTGATCAGCGCGCCCTTGGGGAAGCCGAGCAGGTCGCCGATGCCGGTGGTGATGACGTGCTGCACGTGGGTTTCGGCCACGACGTGCTGCAAGGTGGCGGCGAAGTTGTCCAGTACCACGATCGCTCTGGCACCCGAATCTTCCAGCTGGTGCTTCAGTTCGCGCGCGGTGTACATCGGGTTGGTGTTGACCACCACCAGGCCGGCGCGCAGCGCGCCGAACAGGGCGATCGGATACTGCAGCACGTTCGGCATCATGAGCGCGATGCGATCGCCCTTGCCGAGCTTGAGCACGCCGGTGAGGTAACCGGCGAACTGGCGGCTCATCTCGTCGATCTGGCCGTAGCTGAGCTGGCGGCCGAAGCTGGCGAACGCCGGGCGGTCGCGGAAGCGGGTGAACGCTTCTTCCAGCACCGCCGGTACCGAAGCATATTGACTGACGTCGATCTGTTCCGGCACGCCGGCTGGATAGTTCTCCAGCCACGGACGTTCGTTGCTCATGCTTTGGGTTCCCTGTTTTGTCGATGGCGATGGGACGGATGATGGAATCGGATGGGTATTGGCACCATCATGGATCCTGCGCCGGTTGATTGGAGCATACGCCCGCGTACAGCGGCAAGCCGCACCGCAACGAGTTGCGTCGATGATGACACCGGGGAAAACCGTCTTTTTGCCGATTGTTCTCGCATGCCTCGTGCTGGGGTTGCCGGCGTGCCGGCGCACGCCGGACGAAGCGCAGGTGCGCGCGGCGATCGCGTCGGCAGCACAGGCGGCCGAAGCGGGTTCGGCCGGCGACGTCGGTGCCCGCTTGAGCGAGGACTTCGACGGCAATGCGGGGCAACTGGATCGGCGCGGACTGACCGGTATGATCAGGCTGCTGGCGCTGCGCGGCGAGCACGTCGGCGTGAGCATGGGACCGGTATCGATCGAACCTCGTGGCGAGCGGATGGTGGCGACCTTCACGGTCACGCTGACCAGCGGCGGTCGCCTGTTGCCCGATCAATTGGGCCTGTACCAGGTCGAATCGGCGTGGCGCAAGGAAGATGGCGAATGGCGCTGCTATATGGCCAGTTGGAAGCATTCGCTGTAACGGTCCATCGGAGCACTCATGGAAAACCGCCCCGGAGTCCGGGGCGGTTTTCGTTGCAGGAGTCAGGCCGAAATTCAGGCGGCCTTCTTGCCGGCCAGCTGACGCAGCACGTACTGCAGGATGCCGCCGTGACGGAAGAATTCGCGCTCCTTCGGGGTCAGCAGCATCACGTTCACGCTGAACTGCTTCCTGCTGCCGTCGGCTGCCGTGGCGGTGACGGTGGCGTTCCTCGAGTTGCCGTTGTCGAGGCCGGTGAGGTCGAACGTCTCGTTGCCGGTCAGGCCCAGCGATTTTGCATTCTCGCCATCCTTGAACGTGCACGGCAGCACGCCCATGCCGACCAGGTTGGAGCGGTGGATGCGCTCGAAGCTCTCGGCGATCACCGCCTTGATGCCCAGCAGCAGGGTGCCCTTGGCGGCCCAGTCACGCGAGGAGCCGGTGCCGTATTCCTTGCCGGCGATGACCACCAGTGGGGTCTTTTCTTCCTTGTACTTCATCGCCGCGTCGTAGATCGACATCTGCTCGCCGCTGGGGATGTGGCGGGTGAAGCCGCCTTCCACGCCATCCAGCAGCTGGTTCTTGATGCGGATGTTGGCGAACGTACCGCGCACCATCACGTCGTCGTTGCCGCGGCGCGAGCCGTAGGAATTGAAGTCGATCGGCTGCACGCCGCGCGAGATCAGGAAGCGCCCGGCCGGGGAATCCTTCTTGATCGCGCCGGCCGGCGAGATGTGGTCGGTGGTGATCGAGTCGCCGAACAGGCCCAGGCAGCGCGCGGCGTGGATGTCCTCGACCGGGGTCAGTGCCATGGTCATGCCGTCGAAGTAGGGCGGGTTCTTGATGTAGGTGGAATCCCTGTCCCACGCGTACAAATCGCCATCGGGTGAGGCGATGGAGCTCCAGCGCTCGTCGCCCTTGAACACGTCGGCATAGTTCTTCTTGAACATGTCCGAGGTCACGGCACCCGCCATCAGGTCGCTGATTTCCTTGTTGGAGGGCCAGACGTCTTTCAGATAGACGTTCTTGCCATCCGTGCCCTGTCCGAGCGGCTCGGTGGTCAGGTCGACGTCCAGCGAACCGGCCAGGGCGTAGGCCACCACCAGCGGTGGCGAGGCCAGGTAGTTCATCTTCACTTCGGCGTGGACGCGGCCTTCGAAGTTGCGGTTGCCTGACAGCACGGCGCCCACGGTGAGGTCGCCGTCGCTGATCGCCTTGCTGACTTCTTCCGGCAGCGGGCCGGAGTTGCCGATGCAGGTGGTGCAGCCGTAGCCGACCAGGTAGAAGCCGAGCTTGTCCAGTTCGGTGAGCAGGCCGGTCTTTTCCAGGTAGTCGGTGACCACCTTGGAGCCCGGTGCCAGCGAGGTTTTCACCCACGGCTTGGTCTTCAGGCCCTTGGCGGCGGCTTTCTTGGCCAGCAGGCCGGCAGCCAGCATCACCGCCGGGTTGGAGGTATTGGTGCACGAGGTGATTGCGGCAATGACCACGGCACCATCGTCGACGTGGAACTCCTGGCCGTTGCGCACGACGCGCTGGCGATGCGTCCGCGCGCTTGCGTCATGCCCCACGGCGGTGGCGCCGCCTTCGTTGGCGAAGCGCGCCTCGGCACCGTTGCGGCGGACGATGGTGGCGCCGAGGTTGTCGTTGAAGTTCTGCTTGACGTTGGTCAGCAGTACGTGATCCTGCGGGCGCTTGGGGCCGGCCATCGAGGGCTTGACGCTGGCCAGGTCCAGTTCGAGCGTGACACTGAACTCGGCCGGCGCGCTGTTTTCGTCGTGCCACAAACCTTGCACCTTGGCATAGGCCTCGACCAGCGCTACCTGCTCCTCGCTGCGACCGGACAGCCGCAAGTACTTCAGCGACTCGACATCAATCGGGCAGATCGCGCAGGTGGCGCCGTATTCCGGTGCCATGTTGCCAAGGGTGGCGCGATCGGCCAGCGCCAGGTGCTTGAGGCCCGGGCCGAAGAACTCGACGAACTTGCCGACCACACCCTGCCTGCGCAGCAGTTCCGTCACTGTCAACACCAGGTCGGTGGCGGTGGCGCCTTCGGGCAACTGGCCGAGCAGCTTCAGGCCGACCACTTGCGGAATCAGCATCGAGGAAGGCTGGCCCAGCATCGCCGCCTCCGCCTCGATGCCACCCACGCCCCAGCCGAGCACGCCCAGGCCGTTGACCATGGTGGTGTGCGAGTCGGTGCCGAACAGCGTATCGGGGTACGCCCACAGCTGGCCCTCGATCTCGGTGCCCATCACCACGCGGGCCAGGTACTCCAGGTTGACCTGGTGCACGATGCCGGTGCGCGGTGGCACCACCTTGAAATCAGTCAGCGCTTTCTGGCCCCAGCGCAGGAAGCTGTAGCGAGCCTGGTTGCGCTTGAATTCCATCTCGACGTTACGCTCGAGTGCGTCTTCGCTGCCGAACACGTCCACCTGCACCGAATGGTCGATGACCAGTTCCGCGGGTGACAACGGGTTGATCAGGGTGGGGTCGCCGCCGAGCATCTTCATGGCATCGCGCATCGCGGCCAGGTCGACTACACACGGTACACCGGTGAAATCCTGCAGCAGTACGCGCGCCGGCATGAAGGCGATTTCGGTATCCGGCTCCTTTTTCGAATCCCATGTGGCAACGGCTTCGATTTCCTTCGCCGTCACATCGACGCCGTCTTCGTGGCGCAGCAGGTTTTCCAGCAGGATCTTCATCGAGTACGGCAGTCGCTTCAGGTCGAAGCGCTGGCCCAGCTTGGTCAGGCTGGCAAAGGCGTACTTCTTGCCGTTGACCTCGAGGGTGTCGCGTACGGAAAAGGTGTCTTTCATGGGAGGTGCTCCTGGCTGGATCCTGCGGCTGGGATGACTCGACGACGGTGCCTGGGGGGCGTGGGGTTCGCCATCCCGGCAAAAGCATAATTATCGCGCAAACTCCATGCGGCCGCGAACCGGCACGCCACCGTGAAGGCGGCGTGCATGGCTGGCGGGCGTCTGATGGGTGGTGCTGGCGGGTACACTGCGCCCACCTTCACGGCGACTTCGCCGCACAGAGTGGATCCGATGACCAGTCCATGCAAACGCCTTTGATGACATGCAGCATTCGATGATTTCGACGGGCCTGGCCGCTGTTTCGCTGCGCGACCTCGCGCTGGTGCAGGCGGTGCATCGCCACGGCAGTTTCAACAGCGCGGCGCGGGCGATGCATATCAGTCCGTCCGGGCTGTCGCACCAGGTGCAGAAGGTGGAGCAGGCGCTGGGTGCGCCGCTGTTCGAGCGCGGTGGCCGCAGGATCGTGCCGACCGCTGGCGGCCAGCGGCTGCTGCTGCAGATCGACGCGGTGCTGGCCGCTGCCGAGCACCTGCAGCAGGTCGCCCGCGCCGGCGAGGTCGCGTTCGGCGGCGAGTTGCGCCTCGGCGTGCCCGCTTCGCTGGGGCCGTACCTGCTGCCGCACCTGATCGCGCCGTTTTCGCAGCATTTTCCGGGCGCCTGGCTGGGCATTTCCGAGGGCAAGCCGCGCGGGCTGTTGCGCCGCCTGCACGAAGGCGAACTCGACGCAGTGCTGGCGCCGCCGGCCGCGGCGACCAGCGGGATCGCCGCGCGCCCGTTGTTCTTCGAGCCGTGGGAGCTGATGCTGCGCGCCGACCATCCGCTGGCCGGCCGGGACAGCATCGCGCTGGGTCAGCTCGATCCGGCCGAGGCCACGCTGATGGCCGAAAGCCATGCCGACGGCCTTGCGGGCGACGGCAGCGAACACGGCCATGTGCAGGACGTCAGCCTGGAAAGCCTGGCCGCCCTGGTCAGCCTGCGCGGCGGCTACGCGCTGGTGCCGGCGCTGGCGCACGAGCGGCTGGCCTCGATGCCGAACATCGCGCTGGCAAAACTCAAGGGGCAGGCGAGCGGCCGCGAGATCGCGTTGTACTGGCGCGACGCTTCGCCCTGGCGCGACGACCTGCAGGCCTTCGCCGAATTGCTGCGCAGGCTGGCGCGGCAGCGGCAGGGGTTGCGCGTGGCGAGCGCGAAGGCGAGGGTTGCGCCGGCCTGACCGCAGAAGGCCGCCTTGCGGCGGCCTTCTTGCGCTCCATCACGGGAGGAGCCGCTCAGCCGCGCGAGGCGCGCTTGCGGTCGTTCTCGGTGAGGTGCTTCTTGCGCAGGCGGATTTCCTTCGGAGTGACCTCGACCAGCTCGTCGTCGTCGATGAAGTCCAGCGCCTGTTCCAGCGTGAACTTGATCGCCGGGGTCAGCTGGATCGCATCGTCCTTGCCCGAGGCGCGCATGTTGGTCAGCGGCTTGGGCTTGATCACGTTGACGGTGAGGTCGTTGTCCTTGGCGTGGATGCCGACCAGCTGGCCTTCATACACGTTGTCGCCCTCGGCGGCGAACAGCTTGCCGCGATCCTGCAGCGGCCCCAGCGAATACGCGGGGGTGGTGCCGCCGGCGTTGGCGATCATCACGCCATTGAGGCGCTTGGCGATCTGGCCTTCTTCCTTCGGACCGTAGTGGTCGAACACGTGGAACAGCAGGCCCGAGCCCTGGGTGAGGGTCTTGAACTGGTTCTGGAAGCCGATCAGGCCGCGCGCCGGGATCATGTACTCCAGGCGGACGCGGCCCTTGCCGTCGGGCTCCATGTTCTTGAGCTGGCCCTTGCGCATGCCCAGGCGCTCCATCACCGGACCCTGGTGGGTCTCCTCGACGTCGACCACCAACTGCTCGATCGGCTCCATCTTCTGGCCGTCGATTTCCTTGATGATCACTTCCGGGCGCGATACGGCGAGCTCGTAGCCCTCGCGACGCATGTTCTCGATCAGCACCGACAGGTGCAGCTCGCCACGGCCGGAGACCAGGAACTTGTCGGCGTCCGAACCCTGCTCGACCTTCAGCGCCACGTTGTGCACCTGCTCGCGCTCCAGGCGATCCTTCAGCTGGCGGCTGGTGAGGAATTTGCCGCCGGAAAGATCCTTGTTGCCGGCGAACGGCGAATTGTTCACCTGAAAGGTCATGCTGATCGTCGGCTCGTCGACGGTCAGCGCAGGCAGCGCCTCGGGCGTGTCCAGCGCGCAGATCGTGTCGGAGATGGTCAGGTCGGCGATACCCGAGATGGCGACGATGTCGCCGGCCTCGGCGGTTTCCTGCTCGATGCGCTCCAAGCCCATGAAGCCCAGCACCTGCAGCACCTTGCCCTGGCGCTTCTTGCCGTGGCGGTCGATCACCGCCACCGGCATGTTCTTCTTCAGCGTGCCACGCTGGATGCGGCCGATGCCGATCACGCCCACGAAGTTGTTGTAGTCCAGCTGGCTGATGCGCATCTGGAACGGGCCGTCCGGGTCCACGTCAGGCTTGCTGACGTGCCGCATGATCGCCTCGTACAGCGGGGTCATGTCGCCTTCGCGCACACTGTCGTCGAGGCTGGCGTAACCGTTCAGCGCCGAGGCATAGACGATCGGGAAGTCCATCTGTTCCGGCGTGGCGCCCAGGCGGTCGAACAGGTCCCATACCTGCTCCACGACCCATTCGGGCCGTGCGCCCGGGCGGTCGACCTTGTTGATCACCACGATCGGCTTGAAGCCCATCGCGAACGCCTTCTGCGTCACGAAACGGGTCTGTGGCATCGGGCCGTCCATCGCGTCGACCAGGATCAGCACCGAGTCGACCATCGACAGCACGCGCTCCACCTCGCCGCCGAAGTCGGCGTGTCCCGGGGTGTCGACGATGTTGATGCGGTTGCCCTGCCAGGTGATGGCGGTGTTCTTGGCCAGGATGGTGATGCCGCGTTCTTTTTCCTGGTCGTTTGAATCCATCACGCGCTCGGCCAGCACGGTGCGCTCGCTGAGCGTACCGGACTGCTTGAGCAGGCAATCGACGAGGGTGGTCTTGCCGTGGTCGACGTGGGCGACGATGGCGATGTTGCGCAGTTTTTCGATGGACATGGGATCGACTCGGGCGGCTCGATGGCCGTCACGCAGGTTTTGAAGGGCGAATTGACCGATTATACGGACTTGTGTGACAACTTGCCCGTCATTTCTTCGATCCGTTCATCCAGCCTGTCGCCCGCGATCCGTGGGCGCCGTCGGTGCGCCTATACCACGCCGAGGAAATGGTACGCCGCGATCACCACCAGCACCGCCAGGGTCTTGACCACGGTGATGGCGAAGATGTCCTTGTAGGACTGCCGGTGGGTCAGCCCGGTCACCGCCAGCAGGGTGATCACCGCGCCGTTGTGCGGCAGCGTGTCCATGCCGCCGGAGGCCATCGCGGCCACCCGGTGCAGCACTTCCATCGGGATGCCGGCGGCGTGCGCATTGGCGATGAAGGTCTCCGCCATCGCGCCCAGCGCGATGCTCATGCCGCCGGAGGCCGAGCCGGTGATGCCGGCCAGCGCGGTGACGGTAACCGCCTCGTTGACCAGCGGGTTCGGGATCGTGTGCAGCGCGTCGGCCACCAACTTGAAGCCGGGTAGGGCGGCGATCACCGCGCCGAAGCCGTATTCGGAGGCCGTGTTCATCGAGGCCAGCAGCGCGCCGCCGACCGCGGCCTGGCTGCCCGCCGCGAGGTGCGCGGTCACCGCGCGCCAGGCGAACGCCAGCACGCACAGGATGCCGACCAGCAGCGCACCCTCGACCGCCCAGATCGCAGCGACCTTGGACACCTCCTGCACCACCGGCTTCGCGCTGCCGACCACGCTGGGCAGGAACGATTGCGTTTCGCCGTAGAGGCGCGGGATCAGCCCGGTGAACAGCTTGTTGCACACGCCCACCAGCACCAGCGGCAGCAGCGCGACCAGCGGGTGCGCCAGCCGGCCGCCCTCGAACGGGGCCGGCTCGTTGACCAGGTTGCTACCGTAACCCTCGCCGGCTGCGGCGGCCTTGCGCCGGCGCCAGTCGAGGTAGCTCAAGCCGACGGCCAGGATGAACGCCGCGCCGATCGTGCCCAGCCACGGCGCCGCCCAGGTGTCGGTGCCGAAGAACGAGGTGGGGATGATGTTCTGGATCTGCGGCGTGCCCGGCAGCGAATCCATGGTGAAGGTGAACGCGCCCAGCGCGATGGTGCCGGGGATCAGCCGCTTGGGGATGTCGGACTGGCGAAAGAGCTCGGCGGCGAACGGGTATACCGCGAACACCACCACGAACAGCGACACGCCGCCGTAGGTCAGCAGCGCACACACCAGCACGATCGACAAAATCGCCCGGCTGCGCCCGACCAGGCCGATGGTGGCCGCCACGAGCGATTTGGAAAAACCCGACAGTTCGATCAGCTTGCCGAACACCGCGCCCAGCATGAACACCGGGAAGTACAGCTTGAGGAAGCCGACCATCCTGTCCATGAACAGGCCGGTGAACATCGGCGCCACCAGCGCCGGGTCGGTCAGCAGCACCGCGCCCAGCGCGGCGATCGGCGCGAACAGGATGACGCTGTAGCCGCGATAGGCCGCGAACATCAGGAAGCACAGCGCAGCCAGCACGATCAGAAACGCCATCCGTGAATCCCCCAAGTGAGCCGGGTCCGCGAGCGTGGTCGGGACATGGGGCCGAGTATCCGCAACGTCGGGTACCGCCGGCACTGTACGAAGGTACAAGTGCCGGCTCCCTCGATGGCTATCTAAGCTCGCCCCGTAGCATCCATTGCAGATGGCCGCGTCCACTGCCGGTCACACCACGGGAAAGGGGAAGGGGAAACCATGAAGCGCACGTATCTGAGTCTGGCGATCGGCCTGGCCACCGGACTGCTGTCCGCGGCACCGTTGTATGCGCAGCAGGCCGCCGACACCGGCGGCAAGGCGGTGAAGACCACCAGCGTCAAGCAGCTCGACCAGATCACGGTCACCGCGCGCAAGCGCGAGGAAACCCTGCAGGACGTGCCGATCGCGGTCAGTGCCTTCACCGCGCAGGCGCTGGAAACGCAGAACGTGCAGAACCTGGCCGACCTGCAAGGCAAGGTGCCCTCGCTGCAGATCTATGCCGCCCGCGGTTCCAACACCACGCTCACCGCCTACATCCGCGGCGTCGGCCAGGCCGACCCGACCTGGGGCTTCGACCCGGGCGTGGGCATCTATCTGGACGACGTCTACCTGGCGCGCCCGCAGGGCGCGGTGCTGGACGTGTTCGACGTCAGCCGCATCGAGGTGCTGCGCGGCCCGCAGGGCACGCTGTACGGCAAGAACACCATCGGCGGCGCGATCAAGTACGTCTCCAACCCGCTGCCGGTGAAGACCGAAGGCTCGGTGGAAGCCACCGTGGGCACCCACGGCGAGAAGGACGTCAAGGCCAGCCTCGGCGGCGCCAGCGCGGACCAGGTGTGGCGTGGACGCATCGCCTACGCCAGCGGGCACAACGACGGTTTCGGCGAGGACATCCTCACCGGCAGCCGCAACGGCAACAAGAACACCAATGCCGCGCGCGCCACGATCGGCTTCTTCCCGTCCAGCCAGTTCAACATGCAGCTGTCGGTCGACGGCGTGCGCGACAACTCCAATCCGCGCGGCGCCAAGATGCTCACGGTGAACAAGCTCGACCCGGCCTACCCGCTGCTGTCCAGCGACTTCGACACCCGCAGCGGCTTCGCCCAGCTCAACCACACCAAGCTGTACGGCAGCGCGCTGACGATGAACTGGATCGCCAGCCCGAACTGGTCGCTGAAATCCGTGACTGCCGTGCGCGGCTCCTCGACCGATACCAACATCGACTTCGACACGTTGCCGGAGAAAATCGCCGACGTGAACGCGGTCTACAAGGATCATCAGTTCAGCCAGGAATTCCAGGCCAACTACGACGCCGGCGGCAGCCTGCACGGCGTGTTCGGCGCGTACTACTTCGACGGCCGCGCCGACGGCGAGATCCACAACATCTTCCTCGGTTCGCCGCCATACTCCACGCTGCACCTGTCGCAGTACGGCAGCACCGGCGGGCGCATGGGCACCAAGAGCTATGCGGGCTACGGCGATTTCACCTGGGACATCAATCCGAGCTGGAGCCTGGACGTGGGCCTGCGCTACACCCACGAGACCAAGACCGCGCTGATCCAGAACTTCGGCTTCTCGGACGCCACGTTCACCACGCGCACCAGCACCCTGGCCGACTTCAGCGGCTCGCACGCGACCAGCAACATCTCGCCGAAGGTCTCGCTGGACTGGAGCGCGAACGACCAGGTGAAGCTCTACGCCAGCTACTCGGAGGGCTTCCACTCTGGCGGCTACAACATCCGCGCGAACTGCGTGGCGGTGCCCAGTTCGTGCCGCCCGATCGACGACGAGAAGGTGCAGTCGTTCGAGCTGGGCAGCAAGATGACCTTCCTCGACGGCGCGCTGATGATGAACACGGCGCTGTTCCACAACCTCTACACCAACATCCAGCTGTCGGTATTCAGCTCCTACACGCTGCCCAACGGCAGCCAGGGCTTCTTCGGCGACTTCACCAACGCCGGCAAGGGCCACATCGACGGCCTGGAGGAGGAGTTTGCCTGGAAGCCGGCCGAGAACTGGACCCTGCGCGGCAACGTCGCCTACCTGCACACCAAGTACACCGAGTACATGACCCGCGGCGTCAACGTCGCCGACCAGCAGAAGTTCACCAACGCGCCGAAGTGGTCCGGCGGCCTGTCGCTGGAGAACACCACGCCGCTGGCCGGCGGCGGCAGCGTCAGCGCGCGGGTGAACTACACCTACCAGTCCATGGTGTATCCGGAAACCACGCTGTCGCCGCTGATCGCCCAGCCCGCGTACGGCCTGTGGAACGCCGGCGTGATCTGGCAGATCAACCAGCCCTGGTCGCTCAGCCTGCAGGGCAGCAACCTGGCCAACAAGTCCTACCGCACCACCGGCTACAACGTCGGCGCGCTGGGCATCTACACCGGCTTCTACGGTGCCCCGCGGATGGTCACGCTGACCGCGAAGTACCGGTTCTGACGCAGTCGTTTCTCCCCATCCCCGCGCGAGCGCCAGCCGGCTCCCGCGGGGCGTTTTTTTCCACTGCCGGCACGAGCCGTGGCGGATGACATCGCGGTTCCGGCCGCGTCCGTGCGGCTCCATGAGCCCGCTGGACACCTGCCGGTCCGCCAACGGAGAAAAAGCATGCGCAAGACTTTCGGCCTGTTGGCCCTGCTGCTGGTTGCGCCGCTGGCCCGCGCGGGCGACGCGTTGCCGCTGCCCGCCTTGAAGATCGACGCTTCGCGCACCGCCGTGGTCGGCCTTTCCTCCGGTGCGTACATGGCCGCACAGGTGCAGCTGGTGTACCCGGAGCTGTTCCCCAACGCGGCCATCGTGGCCGGCGGTCCGTTCGGCTGCGCCGGCGGCAAGCTGGACGCGGCACTGGGCAGTTGCATGAAGGGGGTGCCTGCGCCGGATGTCGGCGCGCTGGTGGCCAGTGCCGGCAGGCGCTCCGCCAGCGGCGAGATCGGCGCGCTGAAGAACCTGGCGCACGCCCGCGTCTACCTGCTGCACGGCAAGGACGACGCGCTGGTGGCGCCGGCGGTAGCCGAGGCGGGCGCGCAGTTCTACCGGCAGCTGCGCGACGGCATGCCGGGATTGAAGGGCATGCAGGTGCACGACGACGACCAGCGCGCCTTCGCTCACAACCTGCCGGTGGCTGGCAGCGGCGACGACTGCGACAAGTCGGTCGCGCCGTATCTCGGCCATTGCGGCTTCGACGCGGCCGGTGAAATCTTCGCCCAGATGTTCGGCAAGCCGGCGCATGCGGCGACCACGGCACAGGGCGAGCTGCGTACGTTCGACCAGGATGCGCTGCGCCCCGACGGCGCCGATGCCTTCCTGGCCGTCACCGGCTACGTCTACCTGCCGCTGGATTGCTTGGCCGGCAAGCCGTGTGGCGTGATGGTCGCGTTCCACGGCTGCAGGCAGAACGCCGACGCGGTGGGCAAGGCCTTCGTCGAGGATGCCGGCTTCAACCGCTGGGCCGACGTCTACGACGTAGCGGTGCTATATCCTCAGACCCGCGCAAGTCTCGCGCCCTTGAATCCGCAAGCATGCTGGGACTGGTGGGGATATTCCGGAGCCGACTACGACAGCCGCCACGGCGTGCAGTTGCGCTGGGTGGTGAACGCGGTGCGCGCGCTGGGGTTGCCGGCGGGGCATTGATGGCCTCGTGCGATCACCCCGTCGCTTGCACCACTGTAGGAGCGTACCTTGTGCGCGATGCTGTTGCTTCGTGCAGAGTCAGGAGCTTCAAAGCGAAGAGCTTTCGTCTGCCTGCGGCAGCCGAGTTACTTTCTCTTTGCGTGGCCAAAGAGAAAGTAACCAAAGAGAAAGGCCACCCCGCTTACGCGCCTTGCGGGCATCCTGCCCGCAAGGTCCGCGGCCGGGTTACGGGGTTTGTCGACAGCACATCCTGTGCTGACGCCAAACTGGCCGGCATCCCTGCCGACCACCCTGCGGGCTTTCCTTCACCCGTCCGCCGCTACAGAGGGGCCCCGGGTAGAGCAGCGGGCCATCCTGGCCCGCACTTTTCAGAAGAGCCAGGTCAACAGCAACAGCAGAGCAGCGGGCTGCTTCGGCTTTGGCTTTTCAGCTTTTCACCGGGTGCGGGCCAGGATGGCCCGCCGCTCTACCCGGGGCCCCTGTGCGGCGGTGAGACGGGGACGACAGGCCGCGCAGCGGGAGTCGACAGGGAGGTCGACTCCTTTTCGCACAGGCAGGATGCCCGTTCGAAAAGCCCGGCCCCGGCTCACGGACTTGCCGGGCAGGAGCCCGGCAAGCGCCAAGCGGGGTGCCCCTCTCTTTGGTTACTTTCTCTCGGGCAAGCGAGAGAAAGTGATTCGGCCTCCGAAGGAGGGCGAAAGCTCTTCGCTCGAAAGAATCAGGTCAGAGCGTCGCGACTGAAGTCGCCCTCACCGACGCTGGCACCATGCTGAGCACCACCCTCATCGCCATCGCCGCGCTGTGCTGGCTGGGCCTGCTGTTCGGCGTGGCCCTGCTCGGCGAGCGCCGGCCGCGCATCTTCGAGAAGCGCTGGGCGATCGTGTACGCGCTGTCGCTGGCGATCCATTGCACCTCGTGGACGTTCTACGGCACCGTAACCCAGGCCAGCCGTTCGGGCTGGTGGCTGCCGCCGACCTTCGTCGGGGCGATCCTGATGTACCTGTTCGCGCTGGGCTTCCTGCGCCGCATGGTGCGACTGGTGCGCGAATACAACGCCGGCTCGCTGGCCGACCTGATCGCGGTGCGGCTGGGGCGGCATTCCGGGCTGGCGGCGCTGGTTACCGCGGTGGTGGTGATCGGCATCGTGCCGTACATCGCGCTGCAGCTGAAGGCGGTGGCGATGAGCTACGGCATCCTCAGCCAGGGCCAGCTGGCCGAATCCAGTCCGTGGCAGGACAGTGCGCTGTACGTGGCGCTGTTGATGGCGCTGTTCGCGATGCTGTTCGGCACCCGCCGCGCCTCGACCATGGCGCACAACCGCGGGCTGGTGCTGGCGATGGCGTTCGAGTCGCTGTTCAAGCTGGGCGCGATGCTGGCGCTGGGCTCGCTGCTGTTCGCCGCGCTGCCGTCGGGACTGCCGGCGAGCGTGCCGCCGCCGCCGGACAGCGGCGGCTTCCCCGCGCTGATCTTGCTCGGCGCGCTGGCGATGTTCACCATGCCGCACCAGTTCTACGCCGGCATCGTCGAATGCCGCGAGGACGGCCAGCTGCGCACCGCGCGCTGGCTGTTCCCGCTGTACCTGCTGCTGATCTCGCTGCCGATCCTGCCGTTGGCGCGGCTGGGCGATGCGTGGCTGGGCGCCAGCGGAGTGTCCTCGGACATGTACGTGCTGGCGCTGCCGCTGGCACGCGGCGAGCATGGCCTGGCGCTGGTCGCCTTCCTCGGCGGCCTGAGCGCGGCCACCAGCATGGTGGTGATCGCCACGCTCACGCTGAGCCTGATGGTGGTCAACCATTTCATCGCGCCGCTGCGGGTGGGCGCCGGCTGGGGTCGCGACGAGCATGGCGACCTGCGCGGCGAGCTGTTGAACTACCGGCGCGTGGCGATCCTGGTGCTGATCCTGCTGGCGTGGGCGTACAGCCGCCTGCTGGCGCGCAACGAGGCGCTGGCCGACATCGGCGCGATCTCCTTCTCCGCACTGGCCGGACTCACTCCGGCGATGCTGGTGGCGATGTACCGCCCGCAGCTCGGGCCGCGCGCGGTGATGGCGGGGCTGGCCGCCGGCACGCTGGCCTGGGTCTACGCGGCGCTGCCGACCCTGTTGCCCGGCGCACCGGCATGGCTGCACGACGGCCCGCTCGGCCTGCATTGGCTGGCGCCGGACGGCCTGCTCGGGCTGGGCAACTGGAACCGGCTGGGCCGCGCGGTGGCGGCGAGTCTGCTGGTCAACATCGTGGTGATGCTGGCAGTGGCCGGCTCGCGCTTCGGCCGCGTGGCGCGCGCGGTCAGCGTGGGCGACGTGGGCCTGGTCGAATTGCGTGCGCTGGCGATGCGTTTCCTGCCGCCCGAGCGGGTCGAGCACCTGTTCGCCAGCGCGCCGGCGGTGGGGCCCGCCGGCAGCGTGCGGGCCGCCCAGGTCGAGCACGAACTGGCCGCGGTGATCGGTGCCGCCTCCGCGCGCCTGCTGCTGGAAGTGGTGCACCGGCAGGGCCGCGACGATCTGGACACGGTGGTCGCCATCGTCGGCGAGGCGGCGCAGGACCTGCGCTTCAACCAGCGCGTGCTGGAGGCGGCGCTGGAGAACATGAGCCAGGGCATCTGCGTGGTCGACGCCGAGCTGCATCTGGTGGCGTGGAACACGCCGTACGCGCGGCTGTTCGACTATCCGCCGGAGCTGCTGCAGGTGGGCCGTCCGGTGGCCGAGCTGACCCGTCACAACATCGCTGCCGGCATGCTCGGTCCGGGCGAGGTGGAGGTGCGCGTGCAGCGCCGGCTGGCGCACATGCGCGAAGGTACCCGGCACCTGTCCGAGCGGCGCTTCCCCGACGGCACCATCGTCGAGATCCGCGGCAACCCGATGCCCGGCGGCGGCTTCGTGGCCACCTTCACCGACGTCACCGCGTTCCGCCAGGCCGAGGCGGCGCTGAAGCGTGTCAACGAGACGCTGGAACTTCGCGTGGAAGAACGCACCCGCGAACTCGCTGCGGCCTCGGCCGAAGCGCAGGCCGCGAACGAGGCGAAGAGCCGCTTCCTCGCCGCGGTCACCCACGACCTCATGCAACCGCTGCATGCCGCGCAGCTGTTCGCCCATGCACTGACCGAGCGCGGCGGCGATGCGGCCACCGCGCAGCACCTCAACGGCGCGCTGGCCGCCACCGAGGGCCTCCTCACCGGGCTGCTCGACGTGGCCCGGCTTGAAGGCGGCCGCCTGCATCCGCAGCCGCGCGCGTTCGCGCTGGCCGAGGTGCTCGACCCGCTGGCCGCCGAGTTCCGTGCGATCGCGCTGGATCGGGGCGTGCGGCTGGACGTGGTTGGTACGCGCGGCTGGGTGCGTTCCGATCCGCAGCTGCTGCGCCGGGTGCTGCAGAACTTCCTCTCCAACGCCTTGCGTTACGCCGAGCATGGCCGCGTGCTGCTCGGCGTGCGCGGGCGTGGCGATCATTTGCGCGTGGAAGTGTGGGACAGCGGTCCCGGCATCGCGGTGGAGGAGCAGCAGCTGATCTTCCAGGAATTCCGCCGCGGCAGCGCTGCCGGCGGGCAGGGGCTCGGGCTGGGCCTGTCGATCGCGCAACGCATGGCCGACCTGCTCGGCCATCCGCTGGGGCTGCAGTCGTGGCCCGGCCGCGGCAGCGTGTTTTACCTCGACGTGCCGTCGGCACGCGCGGCCATTCGACTGCCGCCGCTCGTCGACACGCCGCACTCGCTGCCGGCCGGCCGTGCGCTGGTGCTGGACAACGAGCCAGCCGCGCTTGCCGCGCTCGGCAGCCTGCTGGCCAGTTGGGGCTGGCACGTGCACGCGGCGCGAAATTCCGCCCAGGCGCTGGCGGCGCCGTGGCGACCGGACCTGCACATCCTCGACTTCCATCTCGACGGCGGGCAGACCGGACTGGAGGTATGGCAGCAGCTGAACCGTCGGCACGCCGGCGTGCCGACCGTGATGCTGACCGCGGACCGCGATGGCGAACTGCGCCAGCGCCTGCTGGAAGCGGGCATCGGCGTGCTGTACAAGCCGCTGAAACCGCTGGCGCTGCGGCAGGTGTTGCAGCGGGTGGCGGCCAGCGTGGCGAACGCGTAGCGTGTTGGTGAAGGACGGGGTCCGCAGTCGATTGAGGCGTCTACAGCGCCCGGCCCGGCTCGCCCAGCTCCAGCGACTTCAGCAGCATCCCCGCCTGCGTGCGGTTCCGCACCCGCAGCTTCTCGAAGATCGCGGTGACGTGCGCCTTCACGGTGCGCTCCTGGATGCCCAGTCGGTCGGCGATCTGCTTGTTGAGCAGGCCCTCGGCGAGCAGGGCGAGCACGCGGGACTGCTGCTCGGTGAGGCGGGCGAGGCGGCCGGCGAGGTCGGCGTCGGCCGGATCGGCGGGCAGGGCGGCGACGGCCTCGGCCAGAGCGGGCGGCAGCCAGCGGCCGCAGTCGAGCACGCTGCAGATCGCCGCGCCGATCTCGGCGGGGCTGGCGCTCTTGGGGATGAAGCCGGCGGCGCCGTGGTCGAGCACGCGGCGCACGATGCGCGGGTCGTCGTGGGCGGAGACCACCAGCACCGCCACGCCGGGATGCTGGCCGCGCAGCGTGGCCAGCCCGGACAGGCCGCGGCTGCCCGGCATGTGCAGGTCGAGCAGGACCAGGTCGGTGTCCGGCTCGGCGGCCAGCGCGGCGAGTACCGCGGGCAGGTCGGCCGCTTCGCGCACGCTGCAGTTGCCGAGGTTCTCGCTCGCCGCCAGACGCAGCGCGGCGCGGAACAGCGGGTGGTCGTCGGCAATCAGCAGATTCGTCATGCAGTTGAAGTTAGCCGGCGGTGCGCGCCGCGTCGAGTTCGCCGCACGGACTTTCGTACGATGGCAGCCGCCGCCGCGCTTGCTATGGTGGCTGCATGAAGACATCCACCCGCCATTCGCCGCTGCTGTTCTTGTTCGCGCTGGCATCCGTCATGCTGTCGGCTTGTGCCAGCCACGGGACGAGGAAGGTATCCACCATGCATGAAGTTGATTACGGCCAGGTGCGGGTGACCGAGCACCGTAGCCACGACGACCTGTTGAGCGCCGGCCTGGGCCTGGCCGGGCTGGCCGGGCCGCTGTCACCATTCGCCAACCCGCTGGATCCCGCCGCGGAAGAGCTGCGCCGACGCGCGATCCAGACCAGCTGGAAGGGCATCGCCGACCTCGGCCCGCTGGGCGGCTACGGCAGCGTGTACGGCGGCGTGCCGGACGTGCCGGGGCGCGAATACCAGGCGTTCGCGCGCATCCCCGGCGCGCGCTCGCCGCATCGCGTGCTGCTGCAGTTGCCGGACGGCTTCGACCGGCACAAGCGTTGCCTGGTGGTGACCGCCTCGTCCGGTTCGCGCGGCATCTACGGCGCGATCGCGCTGGCCGGCGCCTGGGGCCTGCCGCATGGCTGCGCGGTGGCCTATACCGACAAGGGCACCGGCGCGGGCTACTTCGATTATGCCGACGACAGCGGCGTGGCGCTGGACGGCCGCCGCGCCAAACGCGGCGAGGCGGAGCTGGAATTCCAGCCGCCGCCGGCGTCGCCTGCTGCAGGCATTGCGATCAAGCATGCGCATTCGGGCGACAACCCGGAGGGCGACTGGGGCCGCCACGTGATCCAGGCGGCGCAGTTCGCCCTGGCCATGCTCGATCGCGCGTTCCCTGCCGAGGCGCCGTTCACCCCGCAGAACACGAAGATCATCGCCGTCGGCATCTCCAACGGCGGCGGCGCCGTGCTGCAGGCGGCGGGGCTGGACCAGGAACATTTCTTCGCCGGCGTGGTGGCGCTGGAACCAAACGTGCACGTGCAGGACCGCGGCCGCGCGCTGTACGACTACGCCACCGAGGCGGCGATCTGGCTGCCGTGCGCGCTGAGCGCGGAGGATTTCGCGGCGGTGCCGCTGGCGCGCGGGCCGCGCGGCGTGCCGTTGCCGGCCTGGCCGATCCGCTGCGCCAGCCTGCGCGCACAGGGCAAGCTCGGTGGCAACACCGTTATGGCGCAGGCGGAGCAGGCGCGGCAGTACCTGCGCGCGCGCGGCTGGACCGACGAGGCGATGCAGACGGCGGCCAGCACCACTGCCTTCGACCTGTGGCGGGTGATCGCGGCGGGTTATGCCTCGGCCTACCTGCGTCGCGGCGCCAGCGACATGCCGTGCGGCTTTCACTACGCGGCGCTCGGTGTGGGCGGGTTGCCGGGCATCGCCGATCCCGTCACGCGAGCGACCTGGTGGGCGGATGGTTCAGGCATTCCGCCGGGCAACGGCATCGGCCTGTTCGGCGGCATGAACGTCTCGACCGACCCCACCCTGATCGGCAGCGAATGCCTGCGCGCGCTGTGGACCGGCGACGACCACCAAGCGCAGATGCTGCATGCCTCGGTCGCGGCCACCGCGGCGCGGCTGCCGCGCAAGGATCTGCCGCTGTGGGTGCTGCACGGCGCCGGCGACGGCCTGCTGCCCACTGCGTTCAGCTCCGAGCCCTATGTGGCATGGTTGCGCGACGAAGGGCGCCGGCCGATCTACTGGAAGGTGCCGCACGCGCAGCACTTCGACGCCTTCCTCGTGCTGCCCGGTTTCGGCGAGCACTACGTGCCGCTGCTGCCGTATGGCTACACCGCGCTGGATCGGCTGTGGGCGTACCTGTATGAAGGTGCGACGTGGCCGCTCGACGCGCCGGTACCGGTCGCACAGCCGCGTGGGCCCGGCCTGCTGGAGCGCGCCGCGCTGGGTCTGTAGATATTGCTGGGTTATCCTTGACCGTCCGCGTGCTGGCGCTCCGGCGCGCAGCCGCCTTCAAACCCAAGGATTCGCGATGACCATCAATGTCACCTTCACCACCAACCGCGGCCCGATCCATCTGCGCCTGCACGAAGACAAGGCGCCGGTTACCGTCGCCAGCTTCGTCAATCTGGCCCGCCGCGGCTATTACGACGGCCTGTCGTTCCACCGCGTGATCGCCGATTTCATGATCCAGGGCGGTTGCCCCGAGGGCAGCGGTCGCGGCGGCCCGGGCTACAAGTTCGAGGACGAGTTCAATCCGTCGCTGCGCCACGACAAGCCGGGCGTGCTGTCGATGGCGAATGCCGGCCCGCGCACCAACGGCAGCCAGTTCTTCATCACCCACGGTCCGACGCCGTGGCTGGACGGCAAGCACAGCGTGTTCGGCGAGGTGGTCGACGCGGCGGACATGGACGTGGTCAACACGATCCGGCAGGGCGACACGATCGAGAAGGTCAGCGTGGACGGCGACGTCGACGCGCTGCTGGCGGCGCAGGCCGACCGCGTGGCGGAATGGAACGCGGTGCTCGACCAGCGCGGTTGAGCCGGGAACCCCCGGATCACAGGAAACCGCCGGCCGCCCGCCGGTGGTTTTTTTGTGGCCGTTCCCGGCGGGTCTTCACGTGGCGTTGTCATGGCGGATTTCCGGGCCGCTTATGATCGGCGGGCTGCGCATCCGATCCATCACCATCCAGGGAGAACGACGATGTCATTCCTCAATGATTTGCTCGGTGGCCAGGGACAACAGGGAGGGCAGGCCGGCGCCGGTTCACTGATTGCCGTCGCGGGGCAATTGATCGAGAAGGCAGGCGGCGTGCAGGGCCTGGTCGGCATGCTGCAGCAGCACGGGCTGGGCAGTGCGGTGCAGTCGTGGGTCGGCACCGGCGCGAACCAGCCGGTGTCGGGCGAGCAGCTGGGCCAAGCGCTGCAAAACGGCGGCCTGGGGTCGCTGGTACAAGAGGCCGCGGGCAAGCTGGGTGTGGATCCGAATGTCTTGCTGGGCGGGTTGTCGCAAGTGTTGCCGCATGCGGTCGACCACCTGACGCCGGACGGCAAGGTGCCGGCGCAGGGACAGGGCGGCGGCTTCGACCTGGGCATGCTCGAAGGGCTGGCCGGCAAGCTGCTCGGCTGAAAAATGCCCCGGTGGAGCCGGAATCCACCGGGGCAGCGCTCAGGCCGACTTTCGCTTGACCAGGTGATACAACAGCAGCAGCACGATGGCGCCGACCACCGAGGCGATGAAGCCGGCGGACTGCCCTGCCTGGTACCAGCCGAACACGTTCTGGCCGACCCATGTCGCCAGCAGCGAACCGGCGATGCCGATGATGGCGGTGATGATGAAGCCGCCCGGGTCCTTGCCCGGCGTCAGCAGCTTGGCCACCAGGCCGACGACCAGTCCAATCACGAATACCCAAAGCCAGTGCATGCGGATCTCCTTTGCGATGAGGTCACGGTGCCCTTGGGACGGGCGCGCCCATCATGCCGTGGCCGTGTCGTCCTGGTGTGTACAGGCGGCGGCCAGCGCCGGGTTCGGGCGGCGTGATAAAATGCGCGCCTTTGTTTCCTCCCTGCGTGAGAAACCCATGCCCCAGCTCGCCCAGCGTGTCGGCCGCGCCAAGCCCAGCGCGATCATGGTGATTGCCGAGAAGGCGAAGCAGCTCAAGGCTGCCGGCCGCGACATCATCAGCTTCTCCATCGGCGTGCCGAATTTCCTGCCCGGCGAGCACGTCTACGCCGCCGCGCGCGAGTCGCTCTCGCGCGACTCCGGCCAGTACGGCAGCAACCGCGGCGCCGAGGCGTTGCTGGACGCGTTCCTCAGGCACATCGAGGCGCTCGGCTTCAGCGGCTACACGCGGATGAACCTGTCGATCGGCATCGGCGCCAAGCAGGTGCTGTACAACCTGGCCGAGGCGCTGCTGGACGAGGGCGATGAGATCTGCTTCGCCGCGCCGTACTGGACCACCTACCGCGACATCGCCGACATCGTGGGCGCGAAGGTCCACGTGATGCACTGCGGGTCGGAGCAGAACTACAAGCTCATCCCGGCCCAGCTCGACGCCGCGCTGGCGCGCAAGCCGAAGGTGTTCCTGTTCAACAACCCGTCCAACCCGACCGGCATGGTCTACACCGCCGCGGAAGTCGCCGCGCTGGCCGACGTGCTGGCGAAGCACCCGGATACCTGGGTGATCACCGACGACATCTACAACGCGATGGTGTTCGATGGGCTGGGCTACCACAACTTCGTGCACGCGCAGCCGGCGTTGCGCGAGCGGGTGATCTTCGTCGACTCGGTCTCCAAGACCTACGGCATGCCGGGCTGGCGCGTGGGCCTGCTGGCCGGGCCGGAGTCGGTGGCCAAGGCGGTCACCACGCTCAACTCCAACCACATCACCAGCCTGCCGGAAGTGATTACCGCGGCGGCGGTGGCGGCGCTTTCCGGCCCGCAGGACATTCCGCGGGCGAAATGCGCCGAGTTCGCCGACCGGCGCGATACCGTGTTCGCCGCACTCAGCGCCATCCCCGGCGTGGTCTGCCCGCGGCCGCAGGGTGCGTTCTACGCGTTTCCCGACATTTCCTCGGCGTTCGGCAAGAGCCATGGCGGCACCAGGATCACCAACGACGTGGAGTTCTGCGCCGCGCTGCTGGAAGCGAAGGGTGTCGCCTGCGTGCCCGGCTCCGCCTTCGGCGAGTCGCGCGCGATGCGCATTTCCTACACCTGCCCGGCGGCGCAGTTGCAGCCGGGCCTGCAACGCATCCAGCAGTTCTTTGCCGAGTTGACCTGAAAACCACCGGATCGGAAGCCGGGGCGGGAAACCGCCATCACGTGGCTCTTCCGATTCCCTCTTCCCGATTCCCCCTTCCCGGAGATTACAGATGAAAGCCCCCGTTCGAGTTGCCGTCACCGGTGCCGCTGGCCAGATCGGCTACGCCTTGCTGTTCCGCATCGCCGCCGGCGACATGCTCGGCCCCGACCAGCCGGTGATCCTGCACCTGCTGGAAATCACCCCGGCGCTGCCCGCGCTGCAGGGCGTGGTGATGGAGCTGAACGACTGCGCGTTCCCGACCCTGGCCGGCGTGGTCGCCACCGACGACGCCAATGTCGCGTTCAAGGACGTCGACTACGCACTGCTGGTCGGCGCCCGTCCGCGCGGCCCCGGCATGGAGCGCAAGGACCTGCTGGAGGCGAACGGCGCGATCTTCGGCCCGCAGGGCAAGGCGCTGAACGCGCACGCCAAGCGCGGCGTGCGGGTGCTGGTGGTCGGCAACCCGGCCAACACCAACGCTCTGATCGCCCAGCAGAACGCACCCGACCTGGATCCGAAGTGCTTCACTGCGATGGTCCGCCTCGACCACAACCGCGCCAAGAGCCAGCTCGCCGAGAAGACCGGCAAGCACAACACCGACGTGAAGAAGATGACGATCTGGGGCAACCACAGCTCCACCCAGTACCCGGACCTGCACCACGCCTCCGTCGACGGCAAGAGCGCGCTGTCGCTGGTCGACCAGGCCTGGTACGAGAGCGATTTCATCCCCACCGTGCAGCAGCGCGGCGCCGCGATCATCAAGGCGCGCGGCGCTTCCTCCGCCGCCTCGGCCGCTTCGGCCGCGATCGACCACATGCGCACCTGGGCGCTGGGCACGGCAGAGGGCGACTGGGTCTCGATGGGCATCCCGTCGGACGGTTCCTACGGCATCGCCCCGGGCGTGATCTACGGCTACCCGGTGACCGTGAAGAACGGCCAGTACGCCATCGTGCAGGGCCTGGAGATCAACGCGTTCTCGCGCGCCCGCATGGACGCCACCGACAAGGAACTGCGCGAGGAGCGCGCCGGCGTCGAGCACCTGTTCGCGACGAAGTAAGCGCGCAAGTTCATTGCAGACGAAGGAGGGCGGCCATGGGCCGCCCTCCTTGTTTCTGCCTGGGGTCCTCGGTGACTACGACCATCGTC
Organism: Rhodanobacter sp. OR87; assembly: GCF_000473345.1. Taxonomy (NCBI): domain Bacteria; kingdom Pseudomonadati; phylum Pseudomonadota; class Gammaproteobacteria; order Lysobacterales; family Rhodanobacteraceae; genus Rhodanobacter; species Rhodanobacter sp. OR87. Next base: position 274,763 of record NZ_AXBJ01000001.1, on the reverse strand, counting down.
GCGATGATGCCGTCGCCGGGCTGGTCTAGGCTTGCGGCAACCAAGACCTGGAGTCCGCCCATGCGCTACGAGGATTTCTACCGGCAGTCGATCGACGAGCCGGAGCAGTTCTGGGCCGAGCAGGCGCGGCTGATCCACTGGCATGTGCCGCCGCGGCAGATCCTTGACCAGTCGAACCCGCCGTTCCGGCGCTGGTTCGTCGGCGGCACCACCAACCTCTGCTACAACGCGATCGACCGGCACCTGGCCGAGCGGCCGGAACAGCTGGCGCTGGTGGCGATTTCCAGCGAAACCGGGATCACCCGCGAGTTCACCTACCGCCAGCTGCATCGCGAGGTGAACACGTTTGCCGCGGTGCTGCAATCGCTGGGCGTGGGCAAGGGCGACCGCGTGGTGATCTACCTGCCGAACATCGCCGAGGCGGTGTTCGCGATGCTGGCCTGCGCGCGCATCGGCGCGATCCACTCGGTGGTGTTCGGCGGTTTCGCCGCGCACAACCTGGCGCTGCGCATCGACGATGCGCAGCCGAAGCTGCTGGTCTGCGCCGATGCCGGCATGCGCGCGGACAAGGTGATTCCGTACAAGCCGCTGGTCGACGCGGCACTTGACGAGGCCTCGGCACCGCCGCCGCATGTGCTGATCGTCGATCGCAAGCTGGACCCGCAGATGACCCGGGTGGCCGGGCGCGACCTCGACTACGCCGAGCTGCGCGCGCAGCACGAGGATGCCGAGGTGCCGGTGGTGTGGCTGGAATCGAACGAGCCGAGCTACCTGCTGTACACCTCCGGCACCACCGGCAAGCCGAAGGGCGTGCAGCGCGACGTGGGTGGGTACGCGGTGGCGATGGCACTGTCGATCCGCACCGTGTTCGACATCGCGCCGGGACAGGTGATGTTCGCCACCTCGGACGTGGGCTGGGCGGTGGGGCATTCCTACAACGTCTACGGTCCGCTGATCGGCGGCGCCACCTCGCTGCTGTACGAGGGCCTGCCCACGCGACCGGATGCAGGCATCTGGTGGCAGCTGTGCGAGCGCTACAAGGTGCGCACCATGTTCTCCTCGCCCACCGCGATCCGCGTGCTGAAGAAACAGGACGAGAGCTGGCTGAAGAAGTACGACCTGTCGAAGCTGAAGTGGCTGTTCCTCGCCGGCGAGCCGCTGGACGAGCCGACCGCGCAGTGGATCACCGCTGCGCTCGGCGTGCCGGTGATCGACAACTACTGGCAGACCGAGACCGGCTGGCCGGCGATCACCCTGATGCCGGGGCTGGATCTGAAGCCGGTGAAGTTCGGCTCGCCCGGCCTGCCGGCGCCGGGCTACCGGATGAAGGTGATCGACGAGAACACCGGCAAGGAAGTGCCGGCCGGCAGCAAGGGCGTGCTGGTGTTCCAGCTGCCGTTGCCGCCCGGCTGCCTGACCACCGTGTGGCGCGACGACGACCGCTACGTGCACAGCTACTTCAGCCACTTCCGCGAGCTGTTGTACAGCTCGCTGGACTGGGCCGTTCGCGACGAGGACGGCTACACCTTCGTGCTCGGCCGCACCGACGACGTGATCAACGTGGCCGGGCACCGCCTGGGCACGCGCGAGATCGAGGAGTCGGTGGCTAGCCACCCGGCAGTGGCCGAGGCGGCGGTGATCGGCGTGAAGGACGAGCTGAAGGGGCAGGTGCCGATCGTGTTCGCCACGCTCAAGCAGGACGCCGGCGACGGTGCCCATGCGGTGGCGCAGGCGATGCAGCAGCGCGTGGTCGACCAGCTCGGCGGCGTGGCGAAACCGTCACGCGTCTACGTGGTGAACGCGCTGCCGAAGACCCGTTCCGGCAAGCTGTTGCGCCGCTCGCTGCAGGCACTGGCGGAGCAGCGCGACCCGGGTGATTTGTCCACGCTGGACGATCCGGGTGCGCTCGACGATATCCGTCGTGCGCTGGAGCGTGGCCCCGATCAGGGCTGATGGCTTCGTGCACGAGCGTACCCCGTGCGCGATGCTTTTCGTCACGTGACAAAGGGCGATCGCGCACGGGGTGTCCTCCTGCGGGTATTGCCTGATCAGGCGGCGACCGCTTCCTTCCTGTTTTCCGTGGTGGCCAGCGGGCTGCGGATCAGGTGGTCGAACGCACTCAGCGCAGCGGTGGAACCGGCACCCATCGCGATCACGATCTGCTTGTACGGCACCGTGGTGGCGTCGCCGGCGGCGAACACGCCGGGCAGCGAGGTCTGGCCGCGCGCGTCGATCACGATCTCGCCGCGCGGGCTGAGTTCCAGCGTGCCTTTCAGCCACTCGGTGTTCGGCAGCAGGCCGATCTGCACGAAGATGCCTTCCAGCGCGAGGCTGTGCATCACGCCGTCGGTGCGGTCCTTGTAGACCAGGCCGGTGACCTTCTGCCCGTCGCCCAGCACCTCGGTGCTTTGCGCGCTGACGACCACGTCGACGTTGGGCAGGCTGCGCAGCTTGCGCTGCAGCACCTCGTCCGCGCGCAGCTTGCCGTCGAATTCGAGCAGGGTGACGTGGGCCACGATGCCGGCCAGGTCGATCGCCGCTTCGACGCCGGAGTTGCCGCCGCCGATCACCGCCACGCGCTTGCCCTTGAACAGCGGGCCGTCGCAGTGCGGGCAGTAGGCCACGCCCTTGTTGCGGTATTCCTCTTCGCCGGGTACGTCCATCTGCCGCCAGCGCGCGCCGGTGGAGAGGATCACCGTCTTCGACTTCAGCGCGGCGCCGTTGGCCAGTTGCACCTCGATCAGGCCGCCGGGTTCGCCCGGGGGCACCAGCTTCTCGGCGCGCTGCAGGTTCATGATGTCCACGTCGTAGTTCTTGACGTGCTGCTCCAGCGCTGTGCCCAGCTTCGGGCCTTCGGTGTAGTCGACCGAGACGAAGTTCTCGATCGCCATGGTGTCCAGCACCTGGCCACCGAAGCGCTCGGCCGCCACGCCGGTGCGGATGCCCTTGCGTGCGGCGTAGATCGCCGCCGCGGCGCCGGCCGGGCCGCCGCCGACGACGAGCACGTCGAACGCGTCCTTGGCCTCGATCTTCCCGGCCTCGCGGGCACTGGCGCCGGTGTCGAGCTTCGCCAGGATCTGTTCCACGCTCATGCGGCCCTGGTCGAACAGCTCGCCGTTGAGATAGACGGTTGGCACCGACATGATCTGGCGCGCTTCGACCTCGTCCTGGTACAGCGCGCCGTCGATGGCGACGTGCCGGATCTTCGGGTTCAGCACGCTCATCAGGTTCAGCGCCTGCACCACGTCCGGGCAGTTCTGGCAGGACAGCGAGAAATAGGTCTCGAAGCGGAATACGCCATCAGGGGCCGGGCCGTCGAGATTCTTCACCTGCTCGATCACGTCGGCCGCGGTCTTGGACGGATGGCCGCCGACCTGCAGCAGGGCGAGCACCAGCGAGGTGAATTCATGGCCCAGTGGAATGCCGGCGAAGCGCACGCCGATGTCGGTGCCGACGCGGTTGATCGCGAACGAGGGCTTGCGTGCGTCGTCGTCGCGGCGCACCAGGCTGATCCGGTCGGACAGCGAGGCGATCTGCTCGAGCAGCTCGTTCAGTTCGGCGGACTTGGCGCTGTCGTCCAGGGACGCAACGATCTCGATCGGCTGCGTGACCTTTTCCAGATAGGCCTTCAACTGGGCAGAGAGATTGGCATCCAGCATGGCGGCTCCGTGAGTTTCTTCGGGGTGAGTGCGGCCAGCACCCGGGCGGACCCGGGCGTCGCTTTACATCGTGTTTTTGGTGGAGCGGGCCCGGAAGAACTCCGGGCCCGCGGCGCATGGCGCGGTGATGCTTAGATCTTGCCGACCAGGTCCAGCGACGGCGCCAGGGTCTTCTCGCCTTCCTTCCACTTGGCCGGGCACACTTCGCCCGGGTGGCTGGCGACGTACTGCGCGGCCTTGACCTTGCGCAGCAGCTCCTTGGCGTCGCGGCCGATGCCGCCGGCGGTGATCTCGACGATCTGGATCTTGCCCGACGGGTCGATCACGAAAGTGCCGCGGTCGGCCAGGCCCGCTTCCTCGATCATCACTTCGAAGTTGCGGCTGATCGTGCCGGTGGGGTCGCCGACCATGGTGTACTGGATCTTCTTCACCGCGTCGGAGGTGTCGTGCCAGGCCTTGTGCGCGAAGTGGGTGTCGGTGGACACCGAGTAGATCTCCACGCCCAACTGCTGGAACTCGGCGTAGTTGTCGGCCAGGTCTTCCAGTTCGGTCGGGCAGACGAAGGTGAAGTCGGCTGGGTAGAAGAACACGACCGACCACTTGCCCTTCAGGTTGGCGTCGGTGACTTCAATGAACTGGCCGGCCTTGAGGGCCTGGGCCTTGAACGGTTTCACTTCGGTGTTGATCAGGGACATCGTTGCTTGCTTCCCGTGGTGGTTGGAGGATGGAAGAATGCTACGGCCTGCGATTTCATAAATCTAATTGATTGTCGACATGGTTGCGATTGGCCGTGGCTATCGTTCGGCCATCCATGATGGTGAGGCCGGGCGGGGCAGCTTCAAGGCCCCGCCGCCCGGCCGCGCCACGTGCGAGGAGTTACGGCGCGGCCGCGAGCCGCTCGCGCAGTTGGTGGTCGACCACCGTGGCGGTGACGATGTCGCTGCCCACGTTCACCGTGGTGCGCATCATGTCGAGGATGCGATCGACGCCGATGATGATGCCGATGCCCTCCGGCGGAATGCCGAAGGTGGCCAGCAGGCCGGCGATCATCGGCAGCGAACCGCCCGGGATGCCGGCCACGGCCACCGCGCTGAGCACCGACAGCAGCATCAGGATGGCCTGGTGGCTCAGGGTGAGTTCCACGCCGAACGCCTGGGCCACGAACAGCACCACGCAGCCCTCGAACAACGCGGTGCCGCTCATGTTCATGGTGGCGCCCAGTGGCAGCACGAAGCCGGCCGTGCTAGGCGCCAGCTTCAGCTCGTCGTGCGCCACCGCCAGCGAGGCGGGCAGGCAGGCGTTGCTGGAGCTGGTCGAGAACGCGGTGATCAGCAGCGGCCGGATCTGCCGGAAATACTCCGGTGGCGAGCGCCCGGCCAGGAAGCGCAGCCACAGCGACATGGTGCCGAACAGGTGCAGCGCCAGCGCCACGGCGCAACCGACCACGAACACCGAAAGCGCCAGCAGCACGTCCACGCCAACCTTGACGATCACGCTGTAGATCATCGCCGGCACCGCGTACGGCGCCAGTTCCAGCGCGAAGCCGACGATCTTCGTCATCAGGTCGGTGATGGTATCCAGCGCGACCTGCACGCGCTTGCGCTCCTTCTCGCGCAACTGGGTGGCGGCCGCGCCGACCAAGATCGCGAACACGATCAGCGGCAGCACGTCGCCCAGCGCGTCGCGGCTGGGGCCGGCCACCGCGCCGAGCAGGTTGCGCGGCATGAACATCTCCACCAGCGTGCCGAAACTCATGCCGGGCTGGGCCGCCTTCCTGTCGATCGACTGCTGCGCGCTGCCGCCATATTCCTGCATCAGCTGGATGCGCGCCTGCTCGTCCAGGTGGTGGCCCGGCTGCACCGTGTTCATCATCGCCAAGCCGATCGCCACGGCGATGCCCATATTGAGGAAGAACAGCAGGAAGGTCCGGCCAGCCAGCGGGCCGAGCCGGTCCAGCCGGCCGAGCTGGGCCACGCCGGAGGCCAGCGAGGTGAACACCAGCGGGATCACCACGAAGAACAGCATGCGCAGGAAGATCTGCCCGAACGGGTCGAACACCGCGCCGGATACTTTTTGCATCAGTGCCAGCGTGGGCGGGTGCAGTTGGCCGATGCCCAGCGTGACCACGGCGGCCAGCACGCCGATCACCAGGCCCCAAAGGATGCGTTTTGCGAGAGGAGTCGATGTGCTCATCCGGCTGAATGTACGGGGTGGCGGCGGATTCGTCACGCAGGAACTTGCGTCGCGGCATGGGCTCAGCCGGGCCGGTGCCGTGGCGGCTCGTCGCGCATGGCGGAAGGTCCAATCCCGGCCACGGACTGGCATGGGCTAAAATGACCGCTTTGATGGAGGCCACATGACACAGCCAGCATCTCCCGGCGCACGTTTTCGCGCCGCCGTCGCCGCCGAACAGCCCCTGCAGGTGATGGGCGCGATCACCGCCTACGCCGGCCTGATGGCCAAGCGGGTCGGCTACAAGGCGTTGTACCTGTCCGGCGGCGGCGTGGCCGCCAATTCGCTGGGCATGCCGGACCTGGGCATCAGCACGATGGAAGACGTGCTCACCGACGCGCGGCGCATCGTCGATGCCACGCAGCTGCCGCTGCTGGTCGACATCGACACCGGCTGGGGCGGCGCCTTCAACATCGCGCGCGCGATCCGTTCCTTCATCAACGTCGGCGTGGCCGCGGTGCACATCGAGGACCAGGTCGGCCAGAAGCGTTGCGGCCATCGTCCGGGCAAGGAAGTGGTGCCGAAGGAGGAGATGGTCGATCGCGTGAAGGCGGCGGTGGATGCGCGCACCGAGCCGGGCTTCGTGATCATGGCGCGCACCGACGCGGCGGCAAAGGAGGGCATCGACGCGGCGATCGAGCGCGCGGTGGCCTACGTCGAGGCCGGCGCCGACATGATCTTCCCCGAGGCGATGAGGACGCTGGACGACTACCGCAAGTTCAAGGCCGCGGTGAAGGTGCCGATCCTGGCCAACCTCACCGAGTTCGGCTCCACCCCGTTCTTCACCACCGACGAATTGCGCGAAGCCGGCGTGGACATCGCGCTGTACTGCTGCGGCGCCTACCGCGCGATGAACAAGGCCGCGCTGAACTTCTACGAGACCGTGCGCCGCGAAGGCACCCAGAAGAACATCATCGACACCCTGCAGACGCGCGAGCAGCTGTACGACTTCCTCGGCTACCACGCCTACGAGGACAAGCTCGACTCGCTGTTCTCGCAGAAGGGCTGACCACCATTGCGGTAGGAGCCCGCTTGCGGGCGATGCTCTGCCTTCGGGGTGCACCAGAGCAGGAGCATCGCCCGCAAGCGGGCTCCTACCGAAATCGAAAGAACAAACCTGCACCCTGGAGATTTCCGATGAGCGAACAAGTCCTGCCCAAGGCCAAGAAATCCGTCGCCCTGTCCGGCGTGGCCGCGGGCAACACCGCGCTGTGTACGGTCGGCCGCAGCGGCAACGACCTGCATTACCGCGGCTACGACATCCACGACCTCGCGGCCAGGGGCTGCTTCGAGGAAGTGGCCTACCTGCTGGTGCACGGCGTGCTGCCGAACTGGACCGAGCTGCAGAACTACAAGGCCAAGCTGAAGCGTCTGCGCGGCCTGCCGGCACCGGTGAAGGCGGCGATGGAGCTGCTGCCGGCGGCGACCCATCCGATGGACGTGCTGCGCACCGGCTGCTCGGTGCTCGGCACCGTGCTGCCGGAGAAGGACGACCACAACGTCACCGGCGCACGCGACATCGCCGACCGCCTGATGGCCAGCTTCGGCTCGATGCTGCTGTACTGGTACCACTTCAGCCACAACGGCAAGCGCATCGAGACCGAGACCGACGACGACTCGATCGCGGCGCACTTCCTGCACCTGCTGCATGGGCGCAAGCCGAGCGACCTGCACGCGCAGTCGCTGGACAAGTCGCTGGTGCTGTACGCCGAGCACGAGTTCAACGCCTCGACCTTCGCCGCCCGCGTCATCGCCGGCACCGGTTCGGACATCTACTCGGCGATCACCGGCGCGATCGGCGCGCTGCGCGGGCCGAAGCACGGCGGCGCGAACGAGGTGGCGATGGAGATCATCGCGCGCTACCGCAACGCGAACGATGCCGAAGCCGACATCCGCGCCCGTGTCGAGAAGAAGGAAATCATCATCGGCTTCGGCCACCCGGTATACACCGTGTCCGACCCGCGCAACGAGATCATCAAGGAAGTCTCGCGCAAGCTGTGCACCGACGGCGGCAACCCGACCCTGTTCGACGTTTCCGAGCGGATCGAGAAGGTGATGGGCGAGCTCAAGAAGATGTTCCCGAACCTCGACTGGTTCTCGGCCAGCGCGTACCACATGATGGGCGTGCCCACCGCGATGTTCACGCCGCTGTTCGTGATCGCGCGCACCTCCGGCTGGAGCGCGCACGTGATCGAGCAGCGCCAGGACGGCAAGATCATCCGCCCCAGCGCGAACTACACCGGCCCGGAAGACCAGGCCTACGTGCCGATCGACAAGCGCTGAGCAGGGACTTTCCTGATACGCGAACGGGAGCCGCAAGGCTCCCTTTCCGTATCGGGGACGAAAAAATTCTTGAACCGAAACTGACTCGGCGCATGGCCACTTTCGGCCACGCGGAGCGCAGGGTTCTCGTGCCGTATCACTCCGGTTACAGGGTGTAAGCATCGTGTTGCCGGGTCGTCCGATGTCGCCGGGCGAAGCCGCCGCGCGGTTGGCCGGCATGGCGACAGGGAACCATGTTGCAGCGGTGAGTCAGCTCCCGGGTTCATGAGAATGAACCGGACTATCGTCCGTTGGTCGACTTGTCGCCCAGTGGGCTGATTTTTCTACGGTTCGCGCCGACGCAGACGGGGCTTTCCGAGTGGCCCGGGATTTGCGTCGAGGTGTTTGCTGCAAAGCAGGCAAGAAACAGGGGGCTGCCGCTGCAGTTGCCGACCGGCTCTGGCTTCTACGCGCTGCAGCCGGGAGTGACCTGGCTGTTCCCGTCCGACCCGGTGGTGTTCTTCGGCAACCTCAGTTACCTGCACGACTTCCCGCGCCACCATGTCAGCCGCACCGTGCTGCTCGGCGGCAAGGAGCCGCTGGGCACGGTGCAGGTGGGCGATATTGCCGACGTCAGCGTTGGCATGGGGCTGGCCCTGAACGACAAGGCGTCGATCAGCATCGGCTACAACCAGAGCTTCCTCGGCATCACCAAGCAGAACGGCAAGACCGTGCCCGGTTCGGCCAGGAGCGTGCTGGGCACCTTGCTGATCGGCGGCTCCTATCGCTTCAGCGACAGGCGCAGCATGAACTTCACGCTCGGTGTCGGCGTGACCCGCGATACGCCCGACGCCACCGTGACGGTCAGGGTGCCGATGATGTATTGAGATCGGCTGCGTGATGTCCGTCGGGCGCGGCCCGGTGTCGAGGCATCCGGCGCGCCTCAGCCGGCGGACAGCTTCAGCAGGCGTCGGCGGCGGCGTTGCACCAGCCAGCCGCCGCCGCAGATGCCGATCACCGCCAGCGCGTCCAGCGCGTACTTCGCCCAGGCGTGCGCATCGAACCAGCCGCTGAGCAGATGGTCGTGGGCGATCATGCGCCCGGCCGTGATCGCGATCGCCGCGGCGCCGATGTACATGATGATGGGGAAGCGGTCGATCAGCTTCAGGATCAGGGTCGAGCCCCAGACCACCAGCGGCACGCTGATCAGCAAGCCGAGGATGACCAGCAGCAGGTGCCCCTTCGAGGCGCCGGCGATCGCCAGCACATTGTCCAGGCCCATCAGCGCGTCGGCGGCGATGATCGTGCGCAACGCACTCCAGAACGTGTTGCCGGCCTTGATGTCCGGGCCGTGCTCGTCGCCGTGGTTCAGCAGCTTCCAGGCGATCGGCAGCAGCAGCACGCCGCCGGCCAGCATCAGTCCCGGCAGCTTCAGCAGGTAGACCACCACGGCGGTCAGCGCGAAACGGACTGCGACGGCACCGAACGTGCCCCAGAACACTGCCTTCTTCTGCAGTTCCCGGGGCAGGCGACTGGCGGCCATGGCGATGACGATGGCGTTGTCGCCGGCCAGCACGAGGTCGAGCAGGACGATGGCCAGCAGGCCGGAGAAGAAGTCGGGAGCAGTGAAGTTCATGGATGTTTCCGTGCGCGTCGGACGATGCAGTGGCCACGGGCGCGCGCGGCCCGTGGCCACCGCAAAAGTCTCGTTCGCAGGACAACTGCCGGGTGACCGGAGCGATGCTTCGCTCGTGTTGACGATCACTGCACCGCGGCGGACAAGCCTGCCGCGGGAACTACTCCCTTTTGGGCGAGCGGGAATTGTCGGGGCGCGGCATGGTCGCGGTCAAGCGACGCACGGGAGATCCTCGCTCCCGTAGTCGGCTAAAATGGCGGTTTTCCCGCCGCGAGATTTCATCATGAGTGCGCACGACATCCGTTCCGCCGTCCGTCCCGATCCCGACCAGCCGCTGGTCGACATCGCCGATTACGTGGTCGACTACCAGATCGACTCCAAGGAGGCCTACGACACCGCGCGCTACATGCTGCTGGACTCGCTGGGCACCGCGATGCTGGCGATGAAGTTTCCCGAATGCGTGAAGCACCTCGGCCCGCTGGTGCCGGGCGCCACGCTGCCGGGCGGTGCACGCGTGCCGGGCACCAGCCACGAGCTGGATCCGGTGCAGGCCGCGTTCGCGATCGGCACGCAGATCCGCTGGCTCGATTTCAACGACACCTGGCTGGCGGCCGAGTGGGGCCATCCGTCTGACAACCTCGGCAGCATCCTGGCGGTGGGCGACTACCTCAGCCGCAAGGCGGAGCGCGAAGGCAGCCGGCCGCTGACCGTACGCGACGTACTGGGTTACGCCATCAAGGCGCACGAGATCCAGGGCTGCTACGCGCTGCTGAACAGCTTCAACCGGGTCGGCCAGGACCACGTGATCCTGGTGCGGCTGGCCTCCACTGCGGTGGCCACCGCCATGCTCGGCGGCGACAAGGAGCAGATCACCACCGCGGTGTCGCACAGCTGGATCGACAACGGTGCGTTGCGCACCTATCGCCATGCACCGAACACCGGCCCGCGCAAGAGCTGGGCCGCCGGCGACGCCTGCCGCCGCGCGGTGACCCATGCGATCAACGCGGTGTATCGCGGCGTGGTCGGCTATCCGTCGGCGCTGTCGGCGAAGACCTGGGGCTTCTACGACGTGGCGTTCAAGGGCAAGCCGTTCGAATTCGAGCGCCCGTTCGGCAGCTACGTGATGGAGAACGTGCTGTTCAAGATCAGCTACCCGGCCGAATTCCACGCGCAGACTGCGGTGGAATGCGCGATGAAGCTGCACGACGAAGTCGCCGGCCGACTCGACCAGGTCGCGAAGATCGTCATCGAGACGCAGGAAGCCGGTTGCCGGATCATCGACAAGACCGGACCGCTGGCGAACTACGCCGACCGCGACCACTGCATCCAGTACATGGTGGCGGTGCCGCTGATCTTCGGTCGGCTGGTGGCCAGCGACTACAACGACGAGGTAGCTGCCGATCCCCGCATCGACGCGCTGCGCGACAGGATGACGGTGGTCGAGAACCCGCAGTTCACGCGCGATTACTTCGATCCCGCCAGGCGCTATATCGGCAATTCGGTGCAGGTGTTCTTCAAGGATGGCAGCAGCACGGAAAAGGTCTCGATCGATTATCCGATCGGCCATCGCACGCGCCGCGCCGAGGGCATTCCGGTATTGCTGCGCAAGTTCGAGGCGGCCATGCGTGGCCATTTGCCGGCGCATCAGGTCCAGGCAATCATGGCGGCCGCGGAGAATCCGGCACGACTGGATGCAATGCCGCTGCATCATTTCCTGGGACTCTTCACATTGTAAAGACGACGTGAGTGGAAGATTAAGGCGGGGACGGAGTCGATTTGGAGGCTGTGTCCCTGCCACCCGTCTGCCATTCCGGCGATGTACGAACGCGACGACTGCATACACCCGGCCGGCACGGGTTTTTCCGAAGGATTCGGGCGTGCGCAAGCCAATGAGCTTTCCTGAACGGAGCTTCACCGGCAAAGGGTTCATTAGCGGTTGAAGCATTTCCTGCTTAACGATTTTGCTACAATCCCCGCCGCTTGCCGCATAAACGCCAAGCAGGGGCTATCGAAAGCTCTGAGTGACGTAGTTCAGTTCTGACGCGCGACTTCCGGTTAGGGTTGAACGGACGCGAAACCTAATAAATGAGGAGACACCTGATGAAACGTAAGGGCTTGTATTTTCTGATTGCGCTGGCCCTGGGCGGCGTAGGTGCCGTTCATGCGCAGGACACGGCTGCTCCCGCCGCTACCGAATCGGCTACCTCGTCCTCCTATGACGGGCGCTGGTATATCGCACCGACCGTGGGCGGTTATTACAACGATACCGACCGCAATACCAATAGCCGCCAGTTCTATTATGGCCTGGGCGTGGGTCGGTTCATTTCGCCGAATGCGTCGATTGATCTTTTCGCGGACCGCACCAAGCGCGATCGCGATTCCCAGGTCGGCGGCGGCAATTGGTCCAATAATGCCGTTGGCGCCGCCGTGCGTTTCTATGCGGGCGACTGGAACGCCTGGCGTCCGTACCTGCTGGCCGGCGTGATGGGCAGCAACCATCATTCGCGCGGTGACAGCGGCTGGTCCCCGGCGGCCGAACTGGGCGGCGGTGTGTCCAAGACGATCACCGACAGCTCCGACGTGCGCATCGAAGCCGGCTACCGCTACGACTGGGACAACAAGACCCAGCCGGCGCAGGACGGCTATGGCGACTGGTTCCTCGGCTTCAGCATCGTGTCGCGCTTCGGCGCTCCGGCTGCCGCCGCCCCGGCTCCGGTTGCGGCAACCCCGCCGCCGGCCGACTGCTCCACGAAGGACAGCGACGGCGACGGCGTCAATGATTGCGAAGACAAGTGCCCGGGCACGGCTGCCGGCACGATCGTCGGTCCGGATGGCTGCCCGCAGAAGGTCGTGATCGACCTGCGTGGCGTGAACTTCAAGTACGACCGCCCGAAGAAGGGCGAGACCGACATCTCGAAGTCGCTGGCCGAGCCGAGCGCCGATTCGATCGCCGTGCTGAACCAGGCCATCGACACCTTGCAGCGCTACCCGCAGGTGAAGGTGACGGTTGCCGGCTACACCGACTCGAAGGGCACCGACGAGTACAACCAGGCCCTGTCCGAGCGTCGCGCCTCGATCGTCTACAACTACCTGACCAGCCACGGCATCGCTGCCAGCCGTCTGGAAGGCCCGATCGGCCATGGCGAGAGCAACCCGATCGGTGACAACGCCACCGATGCCGGTCGTGCGCAGAATCGTCGCACGGAGCTGCAGGTTCAGCAGTAATCGGATCGCGGCAACACGCAATGAAAAAACCCGGCTTCGGCCGGGTTTTTTTTACTCGTCAGCCATCGATGCATGGTGCGCATCCTTGTCGTGCCGTGGTCGTGACCGATACGCTAGCGCGATGCCCCGTCCGCCTCCTTCTCGCGCTGTGCCTTCTGCTGCGTCCGTGCAGCCACCACGGCATGGGTTGGCCCGCGTGCTGTCCAAGCTGGGTGCCTGCTCGCGCAGCCAAGCCGAACAGTGGATCCGTGCCGGTCGCGTCAGCGTGGACGGGCGGGTGGTGCGCGATCCGTACCAGCCGACCTTGATCGATCGGCAGCAGGTTGCCGTCGATGGCCAGCCGGTGAAGTCGGCCGAATACGTCTATGTCGCCTTCAACAAGCCGCGCGGACTCGTGGTCAGTGCGGCCGACGAGCATGGCCGCGCCACCGTGTACACCGCGCTGGCGGCCGCCGGCCTGCCGTGGCTGGGGCCGGTGGGGCGGTTGGACAAGGCCAGCGAAGGCCTGCTGCTGCTGAGCAATGACACCACTTGGGCGGCCGGCATCACCGATCCGGCCACGCACCTGGACAAGACCTACCACGTGCAGGTGGCCGGCCAGCCGGATGCCGCGGTGCTGGCGGCGATGCTGACGGGTATCCACGAGGGTGGCGACCTGCTGAGGGCGCGCCGGGTCACCTTGCTGCGTGCGGGCGAGAAGAATGCCTGGCTGGAGGTGGTACTCGACGAAGGTCGCAACCGGCATATCCGCCGGTTGCTGGCGGCGCTGGGCTTCGATGTGCTGCGGCTGATCCGGGTGGCGATCGGGCCGCTGGTCCTGGGCGAACTGGTGAAGGGCCAGTGGCGCCGGCTGGGTGCCGACGAAGTGGGCGCACTCGACGCCCGCAAAGGCCGAGTGCCGTCCCTGTAGCGCAGGCATCGCCCGTCGCTCTTGCTGTCAAAAGCCGGCGGGCCGTGCCGTTGCGAAATGATGCAATCGTCAGCCGCCGATCACGCCCAGCTTCCGGGCCACCGTGGTGAAGGCGGCGATCGCGCGGTCGAGATGCTCGCGGGTATGCGCCGCGCTCATCTGCGTGCGGATGCGCGCCTGACCCTGCGGCACTACCGGGTAGAAGAAGCCGGTGACGTAGATGCCTTCCTCCAGCAGCGCAGTGGCCATCGCCTGCGCCTTCGGCGCGTCGTAGATCATCACCGGCACGATCGGATGCACGCCCGGCTTGATGTCGAATCCGGCGGCAGTCATCCGTTCGCGGAAGTAGCGCGTGTTTTCCTTGAGCTTCTCGCGCAACTCGCCGGCGCTGGAAAGCATGTCGAACACCTTGATCGCGGCAGCCACCACGTGCGGCGGCAGCGAGTTGGAGAACAGGTAGGGGCGCGAGCGCTGGCGCAGCAGCTCGATCACTTCCTTGCGGCCGGTGGTGAAGCCGCCCAGCGCACCGCCGAGCGCCTTGCCCAGCGTGCCGGTGAAGATGTCGATCTTGTCCATCACGCCGTTGACCTCGGCCGAGCCGCGGCCGCTGTCGCCGAGGAAGCCGGTGCAATGGCATTCGTCGATGTGCACCATGGCGTCGTATTTCGCCGCCAGCGCGGTGATCTGGTCGAGCTTGGCGATGAAGCCGTCCATCGAGAACGCGCCGTCGGTCGAGATCAGCTTGGTGCGCGCGCCGGCCGCGTCGGCCGCCTGCAGCTGTTGCTCCAGGTCGGCCATGTCGCTGTTGGCGTAGCGGTAGCGTTTGGCTTTGCACAGACGGATGCCGTCGATGATCGAGGCATGATTCAACGCGTCGGAGATCACCGCGTCCTGCTCGCCGAGCAGCGGCTCGAACAGGCCGCCGTTGGCGTCGAAGCAGGCGGCGTAGAGGATGGTGTCCTCGGTACCGAAGAACGCGGCAATCTTCGCTTCCAACTGCTTGTGCAGGTCCTGCGTGCCGCAGATGAAGCGCACGCTGGCCATGCCGAAACCGTGGCTGTCCAGCGCATCCTTGGCGGCCTGGATTACCGCAGGATGGTCGGCCACGCCGAGGTAGTTGTTGGCGCAGAAGTTCAACACCTTGCGGCCGCCTTCCAGCTCGATCTCGGCGGATTGCGGCGAGACGATGATGCGCTCGGCCTTGAACAGGCCCTGGTCGCGGATGGCGTCGAGTTCGCTGGCGTAGCGCGCCTTGGCTGAGTAGCTCATGGGGGATTCCGGCCGGTGGGCAAAGCGCTATTTTGACCGTTTGGCGCCGTGCTGGGAAGGAAGCCACGGCGCCGGCGCCTGCGCGCGCTACTGCTTCAGGCTGAAATCCACGCGCGTGGTCTTGCCCTTGTCGTCGATGCCCTGGGCGTCGAGCTTCGGTTCCTGCAGCGACACGCGCGTGTCGTCCAGCTTGCCCGCCAACCAGGCCTGCACCGCGGCGGCGCGGCGCTCGGCCAGCGTGCGCATGGCCTTGGCATCCACCGGCACGTTGGTTTCCATCAGGCTGCGCATCTCGTCCGGTTCGAGCGACTTCTTCAGGCCGAGGAAGTTGCGCGGCTTGTCCTGGATGTCGTCGTGGCGATAGGCGCGCCGGAGGTACTTCTCGTATTCGTCCGGGGTGACGTTGACCGCGGCCAGCGCCGCATCCGAGGTGTCGGCGTTCTTGCCCGCAGTGTCCAGCGCCTTCTCGCGGCGCACCAGGTTGTCCACCGTGACCTTGCGCAGGCCGTCCTGATCCTTGCCCGGGTCGACCCGGCCGATGATGCCGAGCTTCAGCGAGGGCTTTTGCTGCAGCAGCGCCACGACCTTGCCCAGGCGCTCCTGCGCCTTCGCGTCGAGCACCGCCGAGCCCGGCGCGAACTCGACGTAGCCGAGGTCTTCATGGCTGCCGCCGAAGGCGCCGGCCAGCAGGCGGAACGGCGCGGTGGCGGCCTTGGCGATCAGGTTGCCGATGGCGCGCCAGATCAGCCCGCCCAGGCTGAACTGCGGGTCGTCCAGCGAGCCGGACACCGGCAGGTTCACGTCGATGTTGCCCTGGGTGTCCTTGAGCAGCGCCACCGCCAGCTTCACCGGCAGGTGCTTGATGCCCGGGCTCTCGTTGCGCGCACCGAAGGTGAGCTGGGTGATGAAGATGTGGTTGTCCGCATCGAGCTTGCGCTGATCCAGCACGTAGTGGACGTCCATGTTGAGCTTGCCGGCGGTGATCGGGTAGCCGGTGTACTTGGTGGAGTAGGCGGCAAGGTGGGTGAGCTCCACCTCGTTGGCCTTGCCCTTGATGTCCAGGAACGCCACCGGCTGCAGCGGGTTGATGCTGCCGTCGATGTCCACCGGCGAGTCATCGTCCAGCGCCGCCTGCACCGACAGCTCGGCCGGCGGATCGCCCGGGGTGGTGCCGAACGCGCCGATCCGGCCGGTGAGCTTGGTGAGGTTGGCGGAGTAGTTGGGCTTGATGAAGTTGTCGGTGTAGTTGAGCTGGCCGTTGACCAGGGTGATGCCGCCGATATGGATGTCGGCCGGGGACGCCGCCGGTGCCGCGGCTGCCGTGAGCGACGTGCCGGTGGCCGCCGCCGGTGCAGGCGTCGCGGGCTTCGGCGGTGGCGCGGTCGGCGTGGCGGCGGCGCGGGTCACCGACACCGGCGCGGCCTCGGGCGAGGCGACCACGTCGGACAGGTTCAGCTTGCCGTCCGCGTTGATGATCATGCGCGCGTAGAACGAGGTGAGCGTCAGCGTGCCGACGTGCACGCGCGGCGGGCCATGGCCGATCTCGGCGTCGAGGCTGGAGGCGCTGAGCGTGCGCCAGCGCAGGAAGTCGTCGCCGCTGAGCTTGTCCTGCACGCGCACGCGTTCCAGCGCGGCGTTGCCGCGGTAGCGCAGCGTCGGCGTGTCGCCACGGCCGTCGTAGTGCAGCTTGCCGTTGCTGGTGAGCCTGGCGTCGGCCACGCTGACATTCAGCGGCACGCTGATGTACGGCTCGAAGCGGGCGATGTCCAGCCGCCGGGTGTCCAGCTGCAGGTCGGCGCCCAATGGCGAGGGGCGCAGCGTGCCGGCGGCGGCGAACGTGCCGCGGTCGATGGCGCCTTCCAGCTTGAACGGGCGGGCCTCGCCCAGCTTGTCGCCGAGATTGTCGATGCCGCCCTTGAGCGATTTCAGCTGCACGGCGACGGGTTTGGCGCCGGCGGCTAGGTCAGTGAAGTCGAGCGCAGCATCGTCCAGGCCGAGGTGGGCGATGTTCCAGTGCCAGGGCGGTCCGGGATCCGCTGCGGCCTTGCGCTGGTTGCCCGGTGCCGCCAGCAGTTCCAGCAGGCTGATCGCGCCGTTGCGCTGGCGCCGTACCTTCAGGTCGAGCTTGCTGGCGGTGACCGTGCCCAGCTGCGCCTGGCGGTCGGCCAGGTCGACCAGGCGGATCTCCGCCTGCAGCTGGTGCCAGGCCAGCGGGACGCCGTACTCCTTCGAGGCTGCCTCGAGCACGAAGTTGCTCACCGTGGTGCGCGCATCGGTCAGCTGCACGTTGACGGCCTTGCCCCAGTCGAGCCGCAGCTGGCCATCGGCGTCGAGCTTGCCCTGGGTCACTCGTGCGGCCATCGGCGCCGCCGCCGCCTGCAGCGGGGCCACGTCCACTTGGCTGAGGGCGAGATGGGCCGCCAGCCGGCCGGCGGCCAGATCCAGTGTGCCCTTGGCCGACAGCACGCCGCCGCCGAGCCGGGCAGCCAGGTCGATCCGGCCGACCGGTGCCGGTTGCAGGCTCAGGCCCTGCAGGCTGCCGTGCAGATTGTCGATGGCCAGTTCGTGCTGCGTGGCGTCGGTGTAGCGGATGGCGCTGTTCGTCAGCGCCAGCGAGGCGATGCGCAGGTCGGTCGGCGTCGCCTTGGCGGCGGAGGCGGCCGGTGCCGGGCCGACGGCGAGGCTGTCGAAGTTGCTGTGGCCGCCGGCGCCCCGGGTGTAGTGCAGCCGGGCCTGGTCCAGCCGCAGCGCGCCCAGCCGGTAGCGTGAGAGCAGCGGTTGCACGTCGGCCAGCTCGGCACTGCCATTGCCGAGTTCGAAAATCGGATCGCCGTGGTTGCTGGCCAGTGCGAAGTCATCCAGCTGCAGATGGCCGGTCAGCTGCAATTGCGGCGTGGGTTGGGTCTGCACGAAGTGCAGGTCCAGCTTGCCGCCGAGCCGCCCCTTGCTGATGGCCAGCGGCAGCGGTGCAGGGGCGTAGGCCAGGTAGCGCGGCAGGTCCAGCTGCTCGAACTGGAAATGCACGACCGCTTCGCGGGTATCGGCGAACGGCCTGGTCTGGCCGTCGATGTGCAGCGGGCTGCCGTCCACCTTCATGGCCAGCAGCGGCTGCACGAACACGTCGGTGTCGCTGGGCAGGTTGGCGATGAAGGGGATGCCCAGTTCCAGTTGCTCGACGTGGTGGCTGGCCTTGCCCAACTGGTCGTCGAACCGGAGGTCGCCCGCGTGCACGGCGATGTTGGACAGCGAGAAGCGCGCCGGCGGCGCCTCCGGGTCCGCGGGTTTCGAGGCGTAGCGTTCCAGCAGATCGGTGAAGTTGAAGCGCCCGTCCGCCGTGCGCACGATACGGATCTGCGGGTGCTGCAGGCGCAGTTCGTCCAGCACCGGCGCCCGGCGCAGCAGCGAGGTCCACGAGGCGTTGATCACCGCCTGGTCGACGTCTATGAACGGCGAGCGGCCGTCGCGGTCGGCGATGTGCAGGCGGTCCAACTGCAGGCGCAGGGTGTAGGGGTTGAAGTGCACCCCGCCCAGCGTCACCGGCCGTGACAGGGCCGCGCTGGCGCGCTTCTCGATCTGGGCGCGGATGATCGGCGGGGCGGCGAAGAAGCCGAGCAACCCGAACACCACCAGCACGATGGCGGCGATCAGCGCGGCCTTGCGTGCATGCTGCGAGCGGTACAACTGCCGGGCCTTGTCGCTGGCCGCCGCCAGGCGGGCACCTGCCATGGAGCGAAGGGCGTTCATGCGGACTTTCCGGTGGCGTCATGGACCGGCGGCACCCGCCGGGCACTTCCTGCAGCCGGCAGCGACCGGCCGCAGGAAGTTTACGCAGATGCCGTGAAACTGGCGACGGCAGGCGGCTGCAATCGTCCGCGCTCGTTCAGCTCCAGGAGCAGACCACCTTGCCGCACTTGCCCGCGTCCATCAGGTCGAAGCCCTTCTGGAAGTCGTCGATGTGGATCTGGTGGGTGAGCACTTTTTGCAGCGGGAAGCCGGTGAGCACCATCTGGGTCATCTTGTACCAGGTCTCGTACATCTTGCGGCCGTAGATGCCCTGCAAAGTGAGGCCCTTGAAGATCACCTTGTCCCAGTCGATGCCGGCGCCCTTGGGCTGGATGCCGAGCAGGGCGATCTTGCCGCCGTGGTACATGCAGTCGAGCATGTCGTTGAACGCGCGCGGGTTGCCGCTCATTTCCAGGCCCACGTCGAAGCCTTCCATGTGCAGGTCCTTCATCACGTCCTTGAGTGACTGGTTGGCCACGTTGACCACGCGGGTGGCGCCCATGTCGGCGGCCAGCTTCAGGCGGTAGTCGTTGACGTCGGTGACCACCACGTTGCGCGCACCCACGTGCTTGGCGATGCCGGCGGCGATGATGCCGATCGGGCCGGCGCCGGTGATCAGCACGTCCTCGCCGATCAGGTCGAACTCCAGCGCGCAGTGCGCGGCATTGCCGTAGGGGTCGAAGAACGCGGCCAGCTCGGAAGGGATCTGGTCCGGGATCGGCCACAGATTGGAGGCGGGCATGGTCATGTACTCGGCGAACGCGCCGTTGCGGTTCACGCCGATGCCGACCGTGTTCGGGCACAGGTGCTGGCGGCCCGCCCGGCAGTTGCGGCAGTGGCCGCAGACGATGTGGCCCTCGGCGGAGACGCGGTCGCCGACCTTGTAGCCGGTGACGCCCGGGCCGACCTCCACGATGCGGCCGACGAACTCGTGGCCGATGGTCAGGCCCGGCTTGATCGTGCGCTGGCTCCACTCGTCCCACTTGTAGATGTGCAGGTCGGTACCGCAGATCGCGGTCTTCTCGATCTTGATCAGCACCTCGTTCGGGCCGACCTCGGGCAGCGGCACTTCTTCCATCCAGATGCCCTGCTCGGGCTTGCGCTTGACCAGGGCTTTCATCGTCTGCGGCATGGGGAATCCATCGGTGGGCCCGCGATGCGGGCGGGGAAACAGCAATTATAGAGCGCGGCCGTGGGCGACCGCTGCCGGACCGGGATCTTGCCGGCGGCACTTGGGCAAACTATGGTCGCAAGTTTATGCGATGGCGCCGAGGGTCGGTTCGATGCGATGGAAAAGGATGCTGTGGTCCACTGCGGTGGCGATGTCGTTCAGTCCGCTGGCACAGGCCGACGAGGGCATGTGGATGCCGTCGCAGCTGCCGTCGATCGGCCGGCCATTGAAAGCCGCCGGCTATCGAGGTGACCCTTCCGCGCTGGCCGACCTGACCCGGCCACCGCTCAGCGCGGTGGTCAAGGTCGGTGGCGCCACCGGCGCCTTCGTCAGCGAGCAGGGCCTGGTGCTGACCAACCACCACGTGGCGTTCGGGGTGATCCAGTACAACAGCAACGCGCAGCGCAACCTGATCGAGCAGGGCTACGTGGCGACCGACCGCAGCGAGGAGCTGCCGGCCAATCCCGACTTCCGCCTGCGCGTCACGGTCGGCTTCGAGCAGGTCACCGACCGGGTGCTGACCGATGCCCGCGGCAAGACCGGCCGCGCCTACTACGACGCGGTGGACGCGGCGGGCAAGGCGCTGGTCGCCGCCTGCGAGCGCGAGGACGGCATGCGCTGCAGCGTCGCCACCCTGTTCTACGGCCGCGACTTCTACCTGGTGAAGCAGCTGGAGCTGCGCGACGTGCGGCTGGTCTACGCGCCGCCGCGCGCGATCGGCAACTACGGCGACGAGGTGGACAACTTCATGTGGCCACGCCACAGCGGCGACTTCACCGTGCTGCGCGCCTACGTCGGCCCCGACGGCAAGCCGGCGGATTACTCGAAGGACAATCGGCCGTACACGCCGCCCGAGCATCTCAAGATCGCCCGCGAAGGCGTCAACGAGGGCGACTTCGTGATGCTGGCCGGTTATCCCGGCATCACCTACCGCCATCGCAGCGCCGCCGAGTTCGCCGACCAGGTGCAGTGGCGCCTGCCCGCATCGGTGGCGGCGATGAAGCAGTTGCAGGAGGTGATCGAGGACGCCGGCGAGAAGGATGCACAGGCAAAAATCCGCTACGCCTCGCAGCTGCAGTCGCTGAAGAACAACATCAAGCGCTTCAGCGGCGAGCTGGAAGGCCTCAAGCGCAGCGACGCGGTGGCGGTGCGACAGCAAGACGAGGCGGCGATGCTGGCCTGGCTGGACAAGCAGGGCACGGCGAAGGCACTGCGCCCGCAGATCGACGCGGCGATGGCGGCGATCGCCGCGGGCAACGCCAGCCGCGAGCGCGATCTGTTGCTCGGCCTGCTCCAGTCGCAGACCCAGCTGCTGCGCTCGGCGCTGCGCCTGCAACGGCTGGCGCATGAGCGCGGCAAGCCCGACGCCGAACGCGAGAACGGCTACCAGCAGCGCGACGAGGAGCTGATCGCCAGCGGCCTGCGCCAGGTGCAGCGCCGCTACGATCCGGCGGT
Organism: Rhodanobacter sp. OR87; assembly: GCF_000473345.1. Classification (NCBI taxonomy): domain Bacteria; kingdom Pseudomonadati; phylum Pseudomonadota; class Gammaproteobacteria; order Lysobacterales; family Rhodanobacteraceae; genus Rhodanobacter; species Rhodanobacter sp. OR87. The sequence goes on along the minus strand of NZ_AXBJ01000001.1, from coordinate 253,161 downwards.
CGAGAAGCGCCTGCTGACGGCGCTGCTGACCCGCTATCAGCAACTGCCCGCCGCGCAGCACGTGGCGGAATTCGATGCCGCGTTCGGCCGCACCCCGACCGAGCTGGCGACCACGCTGGATCGGGTCTACGCCGCCACGGCACTGGGCGACGAAGCGCAGCGCCTGCGCTGGATGGACGCCGACGCCGCGGCGCTGGCCACGGCCGACGACAGCCTGCTGCAACTGGCGGCGAAACTGCAGCCCGCGCTGCTGCGCATCGACGACGAACGCAAGGCGCGCGAAGGCGACTTGCTGCGGCTGCGCCCGGCCTACATGCAGGCGCTGATCGCCTATCGCGAGCAGCAGGGCCGCGCGGTGTATCCGGATGCGAACGCCACCCTGCGCGTGAGTTACGGCAAGGTCACGGCGCTGAAGGCGCGCGACGCGGTGGGCTACGCGCCGCTGACCAGTACCGCCGGCATCGTCGAGAAGAACACCGGCGTGGCGCCGTTCGATGCACCGAAGCCGCTGCTGGACGCGATCACCAGGGGTGACTACGCTGGCTATCTGGACCCGAAGTCCGGCAGCATGCCGGTGAACTTCCTCAGCAACCTCGACACCACCGGCGGCAACTCCGGCTCGCCGGTGCTGAACGCGAAGGGCGAGCTGGTCGGACTCAACTTCGACAGCAACTGGGAGGCGGTCAGCGCCAGCTGGATGTTCGACCCGCGCTACAAGCGCGCGATCCACGTCGACCTGCGCTACATGCGCTGGCTGATGGACAAGGTCTATCCGGCGCACTGGCTGCTGCAGGAACTGGGCGTGCCGGCCGGCTGAATGTCGCAGGCATGACTTGCGGCATATGCCGCGGTCAGCCGGCTCGGGCATAAGTCGCAAGTTATTGCGTCACTGTTGCCGGCTTCCCGGAGCCGGCTTTCATCAGGAGATTCCCGTGCGTCGTCTATTGCTCGCTGCCGCCGTATCCGTCGGCCTCATCTCGTCCGCCCATGCCGTCGAAGGCATGTGGCAGCCCGCCCAACTACCGGGCATCGCCGCCACGCTGCAGCAGCACGGCCTGAAGCTGGACCCGAAGACGCTGACCGACCTCACCGCCTACCCGATGGGCGCGATCGTGAGCCTGGGCGGCTGCACCGCCTCCTTCGTCTCGCCCGAAGGCCTGGTGGTGAGCAACCACCACTGCGTCTACGGCGCGTTGCAGCTGAACTCCACGCCGGAAAACAACCTGATCGAGCAGGGCTTCCTGGCGAAGACGAAGGCCGACGAACTCTCCGCGGGCCCGTCCGCGCGCATCTTCGTCACCGAGGAAATCCGTGACGTCACCACGGCGACCACTGCCAAGCTCAATGGCGGCATGAGCGGCGCCGAGCGCTACAAAGCGATCGAGCAGGCGATCAAGCAGCAGGTGAAGGCTTGCGAGAGCGACGGCTACCGCTGCGACGTCTACACCTTCCATGGCGGCTACAGCTACCAGCTGATCAAGCAGCTGGAAATCAAGGACGTGCGCCTGGTCTACGCGCCGCCGGAATCGATCGGCAAATTCGGCGGCGACGTCGACAACTGGATGTGGCCGCGCCACACCGGTGACTTCGGCTACCTGCGCGCCTACGTCTCGAAGGACGGCAAGTCCGCCGCCTTCTCGAAGGACAATGTGCCATACCGGCCCAAGCACGTGCTGAAGGTGAACCCGCAGGGCGTGGAAGCAGGCGACTACGTGATGGTGGTCGGCTACCCGGGCCGCACCAACCGCTACCGCCTCGCCGACGAGGTGCAGAGCTCGATCGACTGGGTCTACCCGACCCAGATCAAGGTGTACGAGCACACGCTGAACATCATCAACACCGCCGGCAAGGCCGATCCCAAGGTGGCGGTGAAGTACGCCAGCATGGTCGCCGGCCTCAACAACTACCTGAAGAACTTCGGCGGCCAGCTCGAAGGCCTGCATCGCGCCGACGCGGTGGCGGTGAAGCGCGCGCAGGAAGCGCAGCTGGAGGCCTGGCTGAAGCAGCAGGGCGGCGCTGGGAACGCCGCACTGGCGGCCGACATCGGCAAGTTGCGCCAGCAGATCGCCGCCGACCGGGCCAATCGCGAACGCGACCTGGCCATTGGTCTGGTCAGCCGCGCCTCGCTGTTCAGTACCGCGGTGCGCCTGACCCACCTGGCGAAGGAGCGCCCGAAGGCCGACCTCGACCGCGATACCGGCTACCAGCAGCGCGACTGGGTGCGCATCGAGGGTGGCTTGAAGCAGATGGATCGCCGTTACGACCCGGGCGTCGATCAGCAGTTCATGGTCTACGGCCTCACGCGCTACGTGGCGTTGCCGCCGGCGCAGCGCCTGCCCGCGCTGGACGCGTGGCTGGGCGGGGCGAACACCGAGGCGGCGATCAAGGCGAAGGTCGCGGCGCTGTATGCCGGCAGCAAGCTCGGCAACGTCGACGAGCGCATGAAGTGGTTCGGCGCCGACAGCAAGGCGATCGACGCCAGCGACGACAGCATGCTCAGGCTCGCCCGCGCGGTGCAGCCGCAGCTGAAGACCCTGGAAGACGAATCCGATGCCCGCGCCGGCGAGATGAGCAAGCTGCGCCCGCGCTACATGCAGGCGATGATCGCGTGGAAGGACTCGCAGAAGCTGCCGGTCTACCCGGACGCGAACAGCTCGCTGCGCGTCACCTTCGGCAATGTGCAGGGCGTGGCGCCGCGCGACGGCGTCAGCTACGCGCCGTTCACCACCGCGCAAGGCATCGTCGAGAAGGACACCGGCATCGAGCCGTTCAACTCGCCCAAGGCCGAGCTGGCCGCGATCAAGGCGAAGGTGTTCGACAGCTATGCCTCGCCGAAACTGGGCACGTTGCCGGTCAACTTCCTGGCCGACCTGGACATTACCGGCGGCAACTCCGGCTCGCCGGCGATGGATGCGAATGGCCAACTGGTCGGCCTGGCGTTCGACGGCAACTGGGAGTCGGTCAGCGGCGACTGGCTGTTCAATCCGCAGCTCAACCGCTCGATCCAGGTCGACGTGCGCTACATGGTGTGGGTCATGCACCACCTCGACCACGCCGACAACCTGCTGAAGGAAATGGGCGTGCCGGCGAAGTAAGCCGCTCGTTCGCGCCAGCACCGGGACCCGCGTCGACGACGCGGGCCTCTTGCGTTGCGGCAACCCTTAAACTGTCGCGATGCCGCTCGACACCCGCCCCCTCGCCATCTTCCTGATGGGCCCCACCGCCTCCGGCAAGACCGCGCTGGCCTGCGGGCTGAGCGAGCAGTTTCCGCTGGGCCTGGTCAGCGTCGATTCGGCGCTGGTCTACCGCGGCATGGACATCGGCACGGCGAAACCCGACCCGGCGACGCTGGCGCGCCATCCGCATGCGCTGGTCGACATCCGCGATCCCGGCCAGCCGTATTCGGCGGCGGATTTCTGCGCTGACGCGCTGCCAGTGATGCAGCGGATCAGCGCGCAGGGCAGGGTGCCGCTGCTGGTCGGCGGTACCGGGCTGTATTTCCGCGCGTTGCAGCAGGGGCTGTCCGATTTGCCGGAAGCCGACCCGGCGACCCGCGCGCGACTGGCTGCCGAAGCGCGGCAACTCGGCTGGCCGGCCATGCATGCGCGGCTGGCGAGCCTCGATCCGGCCGCCGCCGGCCGAATCGGCTGCAACGACGTGCAGCGCCTGCAGCGCGCGCTGGAAGTGATCGAACTGACCGGCCGGCCGTTGTCCGAGCTGCAGCGCGGCGGTGCGGTGGCGCGTTTCCCGTGGCGCGTGCTCAAGCTGGCGCTGCTCCCGGCCGACCGGCGCGTGCTGCATGAGCGCATCGCGCGGCGTTTCGACGCGATGCTGGCGGAAGGTTTCCTGGACGAGGTGCGTGCGCTGCGGACGCGCGGCGACCTGCACGCCGACCTGCCGGCGATCCGCGCGGTCGGCTACCGGCAGGCGTGGGAACACCTGGATGGCCAGACCGATCCGGCCGAATTCCGCGAGCGCGCCATCTACGCCACCCGCCAGCTGGCCAAGCGGCAGATCACCTGGCTGCGCAGCGACTATGGCGCCCGCCTGTTCGACCCGGACCAGCCCGGCCCGGCCACCCGCGCCGCGGCGGCCGTTCGGCTGTTTCTGGACGGGCCGGGCGGTCTGGCGTCGCCAGCGTGACCCAGTGCACTTGCGCCGCGCAAAAATCTTCTTTCATCAAGTATTTGAAAGCAGCTAACATCTCGGTCATGTTGGACCGGGGCGCCACCGGCGTTTTTTCTCCGGTCTGTCCGTGGCAAGGGGAGAACAAGAAATGTCCAAGGGGCAGTCGTTGCAGGATCCGTTTCTGAATGCGTTGCGGCGCGAGCGCGTGCCGGTAGCCATCTATCTGGTCAACGGCATCAAGCTGCAGGGGACGGTCGAGTCGTTCGACCAGTTCGTGGTGTTGCTGCGCAACCAGGTGAGCCAGATGGTGTACAAGCACGCCATCTCCACCGTGGTGCCGAGCCGCAACGTTCGTATCGGCAATGGCCACGATGGCCATGAGGGCCACGAGCATCCGTCCGACACGTCGGTCGTTTCCGCCGACGCGGACGCTTGATAGAAGGGCAGCCCGCCCGCATGAAGTGGGTCTGCTCCTGAAGGATCACACCCACTAGTGTTCGATAGACAAAAGAAAGGCGATCGCGCCGTCCTGGTCCTGCCGCATTCGCGCGGTGAGGGCGATGCCGCGCGTCGTGCCGAGGAATTCGCCGAGCTGGTGAAGTCCGCCGGGGCCGAGGTGCTGGGCGTGATCAGCGCCCGCGTCGAGGATCCCAACCCGCGCTACTACATCGGCACCGGCAAGGCGGACGAGGTGGCCGAGGCGGCGCGTGCGCTGGAGGCCGACCTGGTGCTGGTCGACCACGTGCTGACCCCGGTGCAGGAACGCAACCTCGAAAAGCACCTGGGCATCCGCGTGGTCGACCGCGCCGGCCTGATCCTGGACATCTTCGCCCAGCGCGCCCGTTCGCACGAAGGCAAGCTGGAAGTGGAACTGGCCCAGTTGAAGCACCTGGCCACCCGGCTGGTGCGCGGCTGGACCCATCTGGATACCCAGCGCGGCGGTGCCATCGGCAACCGCGGTCCCGGCGAAACCCAGCTGGAAACCGACCGTCGCCTGCTCGGCGAGCGGGTCAAGATGCTCACCAAGCGGCTGGAAAAGGTGCAGACCCAGCGCGGCCAGCAGCGCCGCGCGCGGTTGCGCAACACGGTGCCGCGCGTAGCCCTGGTCGGCTACACCAACGCCGGCAAGTCGACCCTGTTCAATGCGCTGACCACCGGCGACGTCTACGCTGCCAACCTGCTGTTCGCCACGCTGGATCCCACCGTGCGCAAGCTGGAGGGTCTCAGCTGCGGCCCGGCCGTGCTGGCCGATACCGTCGGCTTCATCCGCGAGCTGCCGCATGACCTGGTCGCCGCGTTCCGCGCCACCCTGGCCGAGGCGCGCGACGCCGACCTCTTGCTGCACGTCAGCGACGCCGCCGACGAGGAGCGCGATCGCCTGCATCACGTGGTCGACAAGGTGCTGGAGGAAATCGACGCCGGCGACGTGCCGCAACTGCAGGTGATGAACAAGATAGACCTGGCCGGCGCCGAGCCGCGGATCGAGCGCGACGGCACCGGCAAGCCGGTGCGGGTCTGGCTGTCCGCCGCCAGCGGTGCCGGGCTGGACCTGCTGCGGCAGGCGCTGGGCGAACTGCTTGGCGGAGAGCGTGTGCAGTCGGCGCTGCAGCTGCCGCTGTCGGCTGGGCGCCTGCACGCGCGGCTCAAGGCCGCCGGCGCGATCAGCGGCGAGACGGTGGACGAGCACGGCTGGCAGCTGCACATCGACGCACCGCGCAGCGTGATCGCCCCGCTCAGCGGCGGCGACCCCACCGAGACCCGGTTGCTGCGCCAGTTGCTGGCCGTGGCGGAATGACGCCAGCGCACCGCGCGCGGCGCCTGCCGCGCTCTGCTAGAATCCCAGCTGTTTGCGCGGCCCCGAAAGACGGCCGGCGCAGCATTCCGACAGCCTTGGCTGAATCTCGTGTACAACCCGGTGCAAGGCGTGTTCCGGCCGTGGTTGCCGGCCTCCCGACGGCCCCTAGGAGACTGACTCGTGGCATGGAATGAACCCGGCAACAACGGGCAACGTGATCCGTGGAACAGGAATCGCCCGGGCGGCAAGTCGCCGCTGGACGATCTGCTCAACAACGCCAGGAAGCGCCTGGGCAAAATGGGACAGGGTCCCGGCAGCCTGCTCACCGGCGTGCTGGTGCTGCTCATCGTCGGCCTGCTGTTCAGCAGCTACACCATCATCGGCGCGCGCCAGGCCGGCGTAGTGCTGCGCTTCGGCGAGTATTCGCGCACCTTGCCGCCGGGCTTCCACCTGAAGCTGCCGCAGCCGATCGAGTCGGTCACCAAGGTCGAGGCCACGCGGATCCGCTCAGTCACCGACAAGGTGGCGATGTTGACCAAGGACGAAAACATCATCACGATCGACTTCACCGTGCAGTATCAGGTGGACGATTCGCGCAAGTACCTGTTCTCGCTGAACGACCCGGACGGCACCATCGGCGCCGCCGCCGAGGCCGCGGTGCGCTCGGTGATCGGCAGCAGCGACATGGACCAGATCCTGTCCGCCGCCGGCGCCAGCCTGGTCACCCAGGCGCAGGAGACCCTGCAGAAAACCTTGGATACCTACGACTCCGGCCTGCGCGTCACCGAGGTCAGCTTCCAGAACGTGGCACCGCCGAACGAGGTGAAGGACGCGTTCGACGACGTCAACAACGCCCGCGAGGACAAGCAGAGCATCGAGAACGCCGCCCTGGCCTACGCCAGCAAGGTGGTGCCGGTGGCGCGCGGCGATGCCGCGCGCATCGCCGCCGAGGCTGCCGGCTACAAGGCCGAGCGCGTAGCCCGGGCCACCGGTGACGCCGCCCGTTTCGACTTGCTGCTGAAGCAGTACAAGGCGGCGCCGGAAGTGACCCGCAAGCGGCTGTGGCTGGAAACGATGGAACAGGTGATGGCGAAGAACCCCAAGGTGATCGACGGCTCCAACGGCCGCAACATCATCAACCTGCCGACGCTGCAGGGTTCGCCGGCGGCGCAGCCTGAAGCGGGCGCCGTCGGTACGGTGGTGTCGCCACCGACCGGCAATGCAGCCGGCAAGGGGACGCAGCCATGATGAGGATCGGTTCCGCCATCGTCGCGCTCGTCGTCGTCCTGCTCGGCCTCAACAGCATGTTCGTGGTCAGCGAAGGGCATAGCGCGCTGCTGCTGCAGTTCGGCCGCATCGTGCGTACCGACTACCAGCCGGGGCTGCACTTCAAGCTGCCGGTGATCCAGCAGGTGATGCACTTCGACAAGCGCATCCTGTCGCTGGACGCGCCGCCGGAGCGCTACTTCACCTCCGAGAAGAAGAGCGTCAACGTCGACTTCTACGTGAAGTGGCGCGTCGCCGACAACGCCGCGTACTACCGCGCCACCGGCGGCGACCAGCTGCAGGCGGCACAGCGGCTGACCCCGATCGTGAAGGACGCGCTGCGCTTCGAGTTCAATGCGCGCACCTTGCCCGACCTGATCTCCGGCGGACGCAAGGACATCACCGAACGCGTGCGTGCGCAGACCGACGCCTCGGCGCGCAAGAACCTCGGCATCGCCGTGGTCGACGTGCGCATCAAGCGCATCGACCTGCCGAACGAGGTCAGCGAGTCGGTGTACAAGCGCATGCGCGCCGAGCGCCTGCAACTGGCCAACGAACTGCGCTTCACCGGCCAGGAATCGGCCGAGACGATCCAGGCCGACGCCGATCGCCAGGGCCAGGTGCTGCGCGCCGATGCCCAGCGCGACGCGGCCAAGGTGAAGGGCGAGGGCGACGCGGAAGCGGCTGCCATCTACGCGCAGGCGTACAACCAGGATCCGGAATTCTTCACCTTCTACCGCAGCCTGGCCGCATACCGCAGCTCATTCGAGGATGGCAAGGGCGTGCTGATCATGAAGCCCGACGACGAGTTCCTGCGCTACTTCGAACAGCCCGCGCAGAAACGCTGAGTCGACCCCGATGCACCAGCTGGCTGCCGCGTTGTGCCTGATGCTGGTGATCGAGGGCCTGCTGCTGTTCGCGGCACCGCAAGGCTGGCAGGCGATGGTGCGCGAGGCGCTGAAACTGCCGCCGCGCACCTTGCGGCTGTTCGGCGCCGGTGCGATGGTGACCGGCCTGGTGCTGTTGCAAATTTTTCATTGATACGTGTGGTCCCGCCCGACGGGACGCCACCAACCTGAGCGAGAACATCTCGGAGTAATGCAGCATGGGCAAGTCAGTAGTCATTCTGGGTGCGCAGTGGGGCGACGAGGGCAAGGGCAAGATCGTCGACCTGCTGACCGAGCGGGTCAGTGCGGTGGCGCGCTTCCAGGGCGGCCACAACGCTGGCCACACGCTGGTGATCAAAGGCAAGAAGACCGTGCTGCACCTGATTCCCTCGGGCATCCTGCGCGACGACGCGCTGTGCCTGATCGGCAATGGCGTGGTGCTGTCGCCGGCCGCGCTGATGACCGAAATCGCCGAGCTCGAAGCGAACGGCGTCGAGGTGCGTTCGCGCGTCAAGATCAGCCCGGCCACGCCGCTGATCATGCCGTACCACATCGCGGTGGATAAGGCGCGCGAGATCGCCGCCGGCGGCAAGGCGATCGGCACCACCGGCCGCGGCATCGGCCCGGCCTACGAGGACAAGGTCGCCCGCCGCAGCGTGCGCGTGGCCGACCTGATGTACCCGCACGAGCTGCCGGCGCTGCTGAAGACCGCCGTCGAGTACCACAACTTCATCCTCACCCAGTGGCTGAAGGCCGAGCCGGTCGACTACGACGCCGTGCTGAAGGATGCGCTGGCCTGGGGCGAGTACATCCGCCCGCTGGTCGACGACGTCGCCACCATCCTGCACGACGTGCGCAAGGACGGCGGCAACATCCTGTACGAAGGCGCGCAGGGCGCGCTGCTCGACATCGACCACGGCACCTATCCGTACGTCACCTCGTCCAACACCACCATCGGCGGCGCACTCGCCGGTACCGGCGTCGGCGTGGGCGACATCGACTACGTGCTGGGCATCTGCAAGGCCTACGCCACCCGCGTCGGCAGCGGTCCGTTCCCGACCGAGCTCAACGACGACATGGGCGAGCTGCTGCGCAAGAAGGGCAACGAGTTCGGTGCCAGCACCGGCCGCCCGCGCCGCTGCGGCTGGATCGACCTGGTCGCGCTCAAGCGCGCCACCCAGATCAACGGCATCAACGGCCTGGCCATCACCAAGCTCGACGTGCTCGATGGCCTGGACACGGTCAAGGTGTGCATCGCCTACGAATACCGCGGCAAGCGCCGCGAACTGGCCCCGCTTGATGCGGACGGCTGGGACGAGTGCAAGCCGGTCTACCTGGAATTCCCCGGCTGGCAGGAATCCACCGCTGGCATCCGCGACTGGAACCAGCTGCCGCCCGCCGCCCGTGCCTACCTGCGTGCGGTCGAGGAACTCTCCGGCTGCCGCCTGGCCCTGGTCGCCACCGGTGCCGACCGCGACGACACCATCGTGCTGGACGACCCGTTCGCGTAAACGTTGCCGCATCGTCGTCTCGTGAAACAGGCCCCGCATGTCGGGGCCTGTTTCGTTTGGTCGGGTGTTGGGGTTCGCTGGCGCTCACCCCAACCTACGGATTTACGGCGCTCGCGTAGGTTGGGGTGAGCGCCAGCGAACCCCAACATCACCCGCCACGCTCGCCATCAATCCCAACACGATCCGGATCACATCCCCAATCCGCCGTGACTGTTCCCTCACGGATATATCGGTGGATGGACGAATACGGCCAATCCCTCGCCTTGGCGACGTGACCGTGCTTCACCGGGTTGATGTGCACATAATCGACATGCCGTGCAAGGTCACTCTCATTGCGGATCTGGTGCTCCCAGAAGCGGCGTTGCCAGATGCCGCGTTCACCCTTGCGCAGCCGGGAGCCACGAATGGTTTCGCCATGTTCAATCGTGCGGGAAAAACTGGCCTTGATCAGTAGCCAGCGGGTAGAAAAGTCGGCGTCGCCCGGCGGCAATGTCCATACGGCATGCATGTGCTCGGGCAAGACCACCCACGCGACGATCTCGAACGGATGCCGCTGCTTTACCGTTAGTACTGCTTGACGAAGCGTGTCGATACGCTCGATCAGCAGGCGGCTGGAGCGGTCGGCCAGATTGACGGTAAAGAAATAGGTTCCGCCAGTGGCGCGGGCTCTTCGATAACGCATCGGGTCGTCCTTGGCGATGTGGGCGTTGGGGTTCGCTGGCGCTCACCCCAACCTACGCGGGTGGTTCCGCCTTCTATCTCGTGGGTTCCGCACGCTCGCCCACCGGCAGGTTGAGCGTTTCCTTGACCTCTTCCATCACGATGTAGCTTTTCGAGTCGCGCACGTTCGGCAGGGTCAGCAAGGTGTTGCCGAGCAGCTTGCGGTACGAGGCCATGCCCGAGATGCGCGCCTTGATCAGGTAATCGAACGCGCCGGAGACGAGGTGGCACTCCAGCACGTTGGGCAGGCGCAGCGCGGCGTTGCGGAATTCCTCGAAGATGTTGCCCGACTTGTAGGCCAGGCTGATCTCCACGAATACCAGCAGGCCGGCGCCGACCAGGTGCGGGTCGAGCCGCGCGTGATAGCCAGTGATCACGCCGTCGCGTTCCAGCCGGCGCACGCGCTCGGTGCACGGCGTGGTGGACAGGCCGACCCGCTCGCCCAGCTCGGTGAACGAGATCCGCCCCTCGTCCTGCAGCACGCGGAGGATCTTCCGGTCGATTTTGTCGAATTCCCGCCGCTTCACCGCCATGGGTTCACCAATGATTGCCAATTTGGCAGTGATTTTACCCATCAACATCGCAAAAGACAGAAAATAAGATTGGCCGATCGTTCCTATACTCGTCGGGATCATTCCTGCGGCTTGCCGCAGGCCAACCGGCGGAAGGGGGAGCGCGATGCGGGTACTGATTCTGGGCAGCGGCGTGATCGGCACGTGCAGTGCGTGGTACTTGGCGCGCGCCGGTTTCGAGGTGACCGTGGTCGATCGCGAAAGCGCGCCGGCCCGCGAGACCAGCTTCGCCAATGCCGGCCAGATCTCGCCCGGTTACGCCTCGCCGTGGGCCGCCCCGGGCGTGCCGCTGAAGGCCTTGAAGTGGCTGTTCATGCGCCACGCACCACTGGCGATCCGCCCCGGCCTCGACCCGCAGCAATACCTGTGGCTGCTGCAGATGCTGCGCAACTGCACCGCCAGCCGCTACGCGATCAACAAGGCGCGCATGGTGCGCCTGTCCGAATACAGCCGCGACTGCATGGACGAATTGCGCGCCGAAACCGGGCTGGATTACGAAGGCCGCCAGCTCGGCACCGTGCAGTTGTTCCGCACCCAGGCGCAGTTGGACGACGCGGCCAAGGACATCGCCGTGCTCAGGCAGTACGGCGTGCCGTACGAATTGCTCGACCGTGCCGGCATCGTGCGGGTGGAGCCGGCGCTGGCCGGGGTGGTCGGCCAGCTCAGCGGCGCGCTGCGCCTGCCGAACGACCAGACCGGCGACTGCGAGCTGTTCACCCGCCGGCTCGCCGCGCGGGCACAGGAGGCCGGCGTCGAGTTTCGTTTCGGCGCTACCGTGGAAAAACTCGAGCATGACGGCAGTCGCCTCACCGGCGTGCGCATCGATGGCCGCGTCGAACGCGCCGACCGCTACGTGCTCGCGCTGGGTAGCTACACGCCGCAATTGCTGGCGCCGCTGGGCATCCGCCTGCCGGTGTACCCGCTGAAGGGTTACTCGCTGACCCTGCCGATCACCGACCCGGCGATGGCGCCCACCTCGACCATCCTCGACGAAACCTACAAGGTGGCGGTGACCCGCTTCGACCAGCGCATCCGCGTCGGCGGCATGGCCGAGGTCTCCGGCTTCGACCTGTCGCTGTCGCCGCGCCGCCGCGCCACCCTGGAAAAAGTGGTCGGCGACCTGTACCCGCACGGTGGCGACCTGAGCCAGTCCACGTTCTGGACCGGCCTGCGCCCGGCCACCCCGGACGGCACGCCGGTGGTCGGCGCCACCCGGCTGGACAACCTCTACCTCAACACCGGCCACGGCACCCTGGGCTGGACCATGGCCTGCGGTTCCGGCCGCTACCTGGCCGACCTGATCGCGGGACGCAAACCGCAGATCAGCCGCGAGGGCCTGGACATCTCGCGCTACAGTACGCGCCCGACCGCGGGAGTCCCTGCCTGATGCGCCCGGCACGTGCCCTGATCGACCTGGCCGCCCTGCGCCACAACTACCGCCTTGCGCGCGAGCTGGGCGGACGCAAGGCGCTGGCCGTGGTCAAGGCCGACGCCTACGGTCACGGTGCCGTGCGCTGCGCGCAGGCACTGGAAGGCGAAGCCGACGGTTTCGGGGTGGCCTGCATCGAGGAGGCACTGGAACTGCGCGAGGCCGGCATTCGCGCCCCGATCCTGCTGCTGGAAGGTTTCTTCGAAGCCGACGAACTGGCGCTGATCGACGCCCACGACCTGTGGTGCGTGGTGCAGGCCGAGTGGCAGATCGACGCGATCGAACGCGCACGCCCGAGCAAACCGTTCACGCTCTGGCTGAAGCTCGATTCGGGCATGCACCGGCTCGGCCTCGCCGCGGCGGACTACCGCGCCAGCCTGCAACGCCTGCAGGCCATGCCGCAGGTGCGCGAGGTAGTGGCGATGACCCACTTCGCCCGCGCCGACGAGCTGGACTGCGAGCGCACCGACGAGCAACGCGCGCTGTTCCACCAGGTGTGCGACGAGCTGCACTTGCCCGCCAGCCTCAGTAATTCCCCCGCGCTGCTCGGCTGGCCCAGCGCACAGGGCGAGTGGGCGCGGCCGGGCCTGATGCTGTACGGCGCCACGCCGTTCGCCGGCCCGCATCCGGTCGCCGACCGCCTGCAACCGGTGATGACGGTGACCTCGAAGGTGATCGGCGTGCGCGAGCTGGCGGCAGGCGAACCGATCGGCTACGGCGCGCGCTTCGTCACACGGCGCCCCAGCCGCATCGGCGTCGTCGCGATGGGCTACGCCGACGGCTACCCGCAGTTTGCCCCCAACGGCACTCCGGTCAGCATCGACGGCCGGCCCGGTGAACTGGTCGGCCGCGTGTCGATGGACATGCTCACCGTCGACCTCACCGACCATCCCGCCGCCGGCCTCGGCAGCCGCGTCGAGCTGTGGGGCGGGCAGGTGCCGGTCGGCGAACTGGCTGCGCACAGCGAAGGCAGCGCCTACCAGCTGCTGTGCGGCCTGAAGCGCGTGCCGCGCAGCTACGTCGGCGAGTGAATGCTTCCCGCTGCCTGCAGGAGGGCAGCAGGTAAGGTTCCTGACCTTCGGCACGTCCAGCCCCGATCTCGCCCCCTGCGACCCACCGCGGCCACCATCGCGCGATGGAACCAATCAGGGGGAACGCCATGACCGCACTCACCGACCGCTTCAGCCGCGCCGTCGACTACGCCCGCATCGCCCACGCCACGCAATGCCGCAAGGGTTCGAACATCCCGTACCTCTACCACCTGCTCGGCGTGGCCAGCCTGGTGATCGAGTTCGGCGGCAACGAAGACCAGGTCATCGCCGGCCTGCTGCACGACACCATCGAGGATGGCGGCGCCGAGCATGAAGCAACCATCCGCGCGCAGTTCGGCGACGCCGTCGCCAACATCGTCAAGGACTGCACCGACGGCACCGCCGAAGGCAAGGCCAGCCACACCGACGCCGAGGCCAAACGCCGCGACTGGATCGAACGCAAGCTCGCCTACCCTCGTGCAGCAGGCAGGCAGCAACAGCAAGGAGCAATTCGCCAACTCGCCCGACCTCAAGCACGCGCTGATGCACGCCATCATGGATGCGCTGGAAGCACACTCCAGCATGAGCACCCAGGCACTTGGCTCCGAACGCGTACGTGATGGACTGAAAGACATTCTGCTGGGGCCGGCGCAGTTGTATGAGGCGCTGCGGGCCAAGTCGCAAGGCGGGACGATGGCGCCGTAGCTGATGGATTTGCCGGGTCAACGAAGGAGCCCCCGCTTGCGGGGGCTCCTGGTTTCTGCGGTGCTGCTGGCTCAGTGCTGTTGTGCATTCGCGCCGGCGCCGGCATCGCCATCGGCCTGCGCCGAGGTGGAGATGCCATCGCGGGCCGAACCACGCGCGCTGGCCTGGCCGCCGGCCCGGCCGCTGGCGTTGGCCGCGCCGCGGGTGCCGGAGGTCGAGCCGGCGTCGGCGTTTGCGTTGCCATTGGCTGCGCCCGCGCCCGACACGTCGATCGTCTTGTCCCCGGCGCCGCGCACGGCGTTGGACGTCGGCGACAGCAGGCGCGGTTGCGGGGTCGCGGCGTTACCCGACGGCTGGCGTGCGGTGTTCGCGCCGGCCGAGCTTGCCTGCGACGCGCGGCTGGCCGCGTTCGTGCCGAGCGAGCCGGCGGTCTGCGTCGACCGGTCGCCGGTAGCGGTGGCCTGGTGGGCGGAACTCAGGCCGGCAGCGGCCGAGCCTTCGGCCACACCCTCGGCATTCGCGGAGGCGTTGCTGGCCGCGTCCTGCACGCGGTTCAGTGCGCCTTGGGTTCCGCGTTTGGCCGTCGAGACGGCTGAACGCGTCCGGCTGGTGGCCTGGCCTGCGGCACCGGTCGCGGCGTCGCGCGTGCCCGAAGCGTCGACGGCGCCGGTCGCGGACGAGCCCAGGTCGCCAGCGCCACCCAGCGCAGCCTGGTTGCCGGCGGTGCCGGCGTTGGCACCGGCCGCACCGGTGAGGCCGGCGGCGGCGTCGGCGGCCGCCGGGCCGTTCACCTGGCGGGCGGTCTGGCCGGCGGTGTTCGTCGCCGCAGCGGCGGTCGCCGCGGCGCGCTGGCGCAGGCGCTCGGCGCGCCGTTCGGCAGCGCGCGTGTTGATGTCGGGGCCATGGAGGCCACCCATGCCGCTCGCGGAGCCGTCGATGCGGCCGCCCACCTGGCCCATCGTGGAGTTGATCGGGCCGCTCAGGCCGCCGGCGATGCCGCCGCCGAGCGAGCCGCCGCCCAGCACCTGGGCATGCGCCGGGACCATCGCGGCCAAGGCAAGCGCGCCGGCGAACAGGGCGGTGTTGAGGGTTTTGTGGTTGAGGGTCGTGTTGCGCATGGTGGGACCTCCTGCCTGCGGCCGATCCGCGGCTTCCGGGGTCCTGTACGCCGGTGCCAGGACGATCCTTCCATCGCGGCGGGTTGCGGTCGGGTTTTGTTCAGGTTCAGGGCGACAACAGGCCGTAGCCGTAGCGCGGGTCGTGGCCCGGGGCGCCCAGCGGGCGGGCCTCGCCGATCAGTTGCTGCTGCACCTGCGCCGCGGCGCCCGCGTGGGGGGCGTCCAGCAGCTGGGCGGCTTTTCGCGCCACGATCGGCGCCGCGAACGAGGTGCCGCGCAGCGCGTTGCGGCCGCTGCCGAGCACGCCGGATGCGCAGAAATCCACCTGGTCGCCGCTGCCGGATTCGGGCAGCGCGCGGTCGTGCGCGTCGACACCGCCGACGCCGATCACGCCGGGGTAGGACGCGGGAAACAGCGGCGGTGCCGCGGGACCGTCGTTGCCGACCGCGCTGACCAGCACGTGGCCGCGCGCGATCATCGCCTGCACCGCGCGCGCGAGCACCGGGTTGTCGGGGCCGACCAGGCTGATGTTGATCACCGCCACGTGCTCGCGCGCCATCCATGCCAGCGCGTCGACGAGGTTCGAGGTGGCGCCGCCGACCGCGTCGCCGCACCACAGGTCGGCGGCGTACAGCGTGTCCGGGTCGCCGGCGACGAGGCGGGCGGCGACCGCGGTGCCGTGTCGCGATGCGGTGGCCGTCTGGCAGCCATGCGGTTCGATGCGTGCGTGTGCCAGCGCGGGATCGCGCGGGTCGACGCCGCCATCGACCAGGCCCACGCGTCGCGTCGGTGCGCTGGACGACGGGGGCGCCGAGTTGGTCGCGCGAGCCACGTCGCCATGGCCCGCGGGCAGGTAGAGGTGCTGGTAGGTGAAGGTCGCGTCCGGTGCGGCCCGCTGCAAGGCGCGCCTGGCTCTGGCCGTACTGCGGTTGTGGGTGTCGTGCAGCACCACGAAGTCCAGGCCCAGCGTCGCGTCCGCCGGCGTCTCGCGATCCACCACGAAACCGCTCGCCTGCACAGCGTCGCGTTGCGCGGTCGACAGGCCCATCGCGAGAAATTCGCCGCGCAGGATCGGTGCGCCGTGGGGATCGACGTCGACGCGCCGCGGCTCGCTGCGTCGCAGCGCGTCGATCTGCAGTTTTCGCGTGAGGGCCAGTGGCCCGCGCAACAGATCGTCCACGCTGCGCAGGGGCGAGGCGGGAACCATGCCGGGCAGGCCCACGCCAGGGACCTGTACGTTCGGCAGACCCTGCACCGGACCGAGCACCTGTGCCTGTGCCGGCGTCGCGCTCACCATGGCAAGCGCGATGGCCAGCAACGGAACGAGCGTGGCGAATGGACGGCGCAAGGGCATGGCCAACGGCCTCGGGAGCAACGGGGGCGGATGCTAGCATGGGCCTGCTTTACGCCCTCGAACTGCGCCGATGCGCGCGAGGGAAGGAATCCTCCCCTCCGGACGTAATGGAAGGTGATGCGTGAATGCGAGCGACGCCGTGCGCGAAGGACTGATCCCGCTGTTGCCGCGCCTGCGCCGCCTGGCGCGGGCGCTGGCAGGGCAGGTCGCCGACGCCGATGACCTGGTGCAGATCGTGCTGGAACGTGCACTGGCCCGCGCCGCGCAGTGGCGGCCGGATGCCGCGCTGGACAAGTGGGTGTTCGCGATCGCGCGCAACGCTTGGCGCGACGAGTTGCGCGCACGCGGCAGGACGCAGCATCTGTTCGCGCCCGAGGAGGCCGGCGAGATGGCCGCCGACCGCGCCAGCGCACAGCCCGCGCAGCAGCTGGAACTGGCGATGGCGCTGGCGGCGTTGCCGCCGGACCATCGCGAAGTGGTGGCCCTGGTGCTGGTCGAGGGCATGTCCTACGGCGAGGCCGCCGAGCTGCTGGAGGTGCCGGTGGGCACCGTCACCAGCCGCCTGGCCCGCGCCCGCGCCACCTTGCAGGCCCATCTTGGGAAAGACGCATGAACCCGATCGACGACGACACCTTGCAGGCTTACGTGGACGGCGAACTCGACGCGGCCGGCGTCGCGCGCATCGACGCCGCGCTGGTGCAGGACGATGTGCTGGCCCGCCGCGTCAGGCAGATGCAGGCGCTGAATGCGCAGCTGCATGCCGCGTTCGACCCGGTGCTGGACGAACCGGTTCCCGCGCGCCTGTCCGCCCGGCTGCAGCCGCAGGCCACGCCGACGGCTCCGCTCACGCTGCTGGCGGGCGGCCGTGGCGCGGATGCCACCCGCCGCCGTGCGCCTCGCCGCTGGTTGATGCCGGGTGCCGCGCTGGCGGCGTCGATCACCCTGCTTGCCGTCGGCCTGTGGTGGTGGCACGCCGGCAATGAACTGGTACGCATGCGGAACGGCGAGCCCTATGCTACCGGCGTCCTCGGCCAGGCGCTCGACCAGGCGCTGGCGAGCGAGCCGGATGCGCATGCCCCGGTCGCGATCGGCCTGAGTTTCCGCGCTGCCGACGGGCAGGTCTGCCGCACCTTCACCGTCCGCACGCCGCCGGCGCGCGCCGGCTTGGCCTGTCGCGCGACGGCAGGCTGGGCGCTGCCCGTGCTGGGTCCGTCGGTTCCGGCCGAAGGCGGCGAGTTGCGCCAGGCGGCGAGCAGCCTGCCGCCCGCGGTGCAGGCCGCGGTCGATGCCCGCTTGCGCGGCAATGTCTTCGACGCGCAGCAGGAGCGCGCCGCACGCGCGGCAGGCTGGCGCTGAAGGCGCGGGGCATCGCGGCGCACCTGTGCTGCCATGGCGGCGACGCGTCGCGGCTCAACGCCCTCTGACGGAATCGGCCTCGCGCATGCAGCGGCCGAACGCGACGTTGCGAAGGCCGACGCCGGTGCTGTCCAGCGCATACGCCGGGGAAACGGCGGCACGGACCCTGCAGTTGCGCTCGGCATGCAGGTGCTGCGCGTCGCGGTCGATGGGTTGCGAGGCACAGGCGGCAAGGCACAGGCCGGCCAGGCCGGCAATCGTCAGCTTCAGCATGATGGGTTTTCCGAGGTGGTCGGTTTGGGGTCGCGCAGCTCGTGCATGACGAGCCGCACGCGGGCTTACATGTTGCGGAACAGCGCCATGAAGGGCTGGCTCACGGTGAGGGTTTCGGGGCGTTGTCTGAGACGCACGGTGCCCTTGCCGCTGTCGTCGCGGACGATGGAGGCAATCGCTTTCAGGTTGACTATGGTGGAGCGGTGGATCTGCTTGAACACGGCCGGGTCGAGCTGCTCCAGCAGTTCGCGGATCGGCTTGCGCAGCAATGCTTCGCCGTCGGCGGTCATCGCCACGGTGTACTTGTGGTCGGCGCGGAAGTAGGCGACGTCGTCCACCATGATGAGCCGCGTCTCGCGGCCGGTGCCTGCGGTGATCCAGGTGAGCGGCGGCGCGGCACCGGTCTGCGCGCCGCCTTGCGCCAGCTCGCGCAGCAGCAGGGCGAGGTCGCCGCGCGCGGTCTGGCCGGCGCTGGCGCGGCGCTTCAGCCGTTCGACGGTGGCGGCCAGGCGCTCGACGACGATGGGCTTGAGCAGGTAGTCGATCGCGCCGCGCTCGAAGGCGTCGATGGCGTACTGATCGTAGGCGGTGGTGAATACCACCTGCGTGGCGGGGCTGGCTTCGGACGCCGCCGCGGCCACTTCCAGGCCGCTCAGACCGGGCATGCGGATATCGAGGAAGGCCACGTCCGGTTGCTGCGCGGCGATCGCGTCGAGCGCGTCGGCGCCGTTCTCACAGTCGGCGACCACGTCCAGTTCCGGCCACACCTCGCTGAGCAGGCGGCGCAGTGCATCGCGCAGCAGCGGCTCGTCCTCGGCGATCACAGCCCGGCTCATGGGCGCGGCTCCGCGGCGATCAGTGCCATCTGTTGCGCTGGCACGGTGAGCGTGGCGGCCACACCTTCCGGCACGTTGGCCACCACGGCCAGCGAGGCGCGCGGGCCGTACACGAGCTGCAGGCGTTCGCGCACGTTCTTCAGACCGATGCCGGTGCCACCGCCGGCCGCGCCGAAGCCCTGGCCGTCGTCGGCCACCGTGACCGCCACGCTGTCGCCGTCGCGGCGGGCGAGGATCCACACCGTGCCGCCGCCGGGCTTGGGTTCCAGTCCGTGCTTGATCGCGTTCTCCACCAGGGTCTGCAGCATCATCGGCGGTAGCGTGACGGCACGCAGCGCGTCGGGCACTTCGATCCTCAGCTCCAGTCGCGCGCCCATGCGGATCTTCAGGATTTCGAGGTAGGCGCGGGCGCGCTCCAGCTCTTCGCCGAGCGTGGACAGCGTTTCCTCCGCACTTGGCAGCGAGTGGCGCAGGTACTGGATGAGGTGACCGAGCATGCGGTCGGCCTGCGCCGGCTCGCTGCGCGTGAGGTACTGCGCGCTGGCCAGCGTGTTGTAGAGGAAGTGCGGCTCCACCTGCGCGTGCAGCAGGTTGAGCCTGGCCTGCGCCAGTTCCTTGTCGGTGGCGGCCTGGGTGGCGGCCTGCTGTTCGCGGCGGCGACATTCGGCCACGCGGCGGGCGAGGGCGCGGGAGATCGCCTCGGCGTTGACCAGGTTGGTGCCGTCGTCCACGCGGAACCAGTCGGTCCACGCGCCGCTTTCCGGTTCGCATACCAGGGTGACGCTGCCGGTGCCGTCGCTGGGCGTTACCGTGGCGAAGATCTGGTTGCGCCGGCTGCCCAGCCAGCTGAACGGGTTGAGCCAGCCGAGTACGGCGCGGCCGTAGGGACTGGGATGGCGCACCTTGGCGCGCACCTGCAGGCTGTCGCGGGCGCTCTCGATTTCCTCGGTGTGGGGCAGTTCGCGGATCGCCGCGTCCAGCATGTCGAACGCTTCGCCGGCCTCGAACGGCAGCTCGATCTGGCGGCGCTGGCGGTTGCCCAGCGTGTCCAGGTTCACCTGCCCGGCGATCAGGCGCACGCGCCGCAGGTGGGAGAACGCACCGGTGACCACCAGTGCCAGCACCACGGCGACGATGATTTCCGGCAGCGGTTGCATGCTGCGGAACGGGCCGCTGTTGGCCATCAGGGTGAAAACGAAGGTCAGCGCCAGCAGCCAGGCGACGACCAGGCGCGCCACGAAGAAGAAGCCCTTGATCACGTCGATGTCCCCAATGGTGAAGCGTTGGGAAGCGAGCATAGCCGCCAATCCTGCGCCTTTTGCGGGCCGTGCGACCAAGGCGGAAGCGAAAGGCATGGAACGGCGGAAACGCCGCATGAAGCGCAGGCAGCGCGTCGGTTCGACATGACCTGCGGCCATGCCGGTCATGTCACTGGCGATGCCTGCGGGCGGCGCCGCATGGACGCCGCGCGCCGCCGTGTCTCATGTCGCCGGTTCGTGCCGGGCGCCGCGCTGGCTGCGGTGGCCGTGCGGTGGTGGCGGCCCGGTGGCGAGACATGGTGCGCATGCAGGGCGGCCAGCCGTCGCGCGTCGTTCCCGCCATCGTGGCGGACAACGGGTCACGAGCGGGACGTTGACCCGTACTTCGCAGCCGCGCCGCTACCGTCGGGACGAACGGCCGGGTACGTCGGGTTGCGCCCGGCGCTGGCCGGCGTCGCCGAAAACCATCGAATGGCCGCCCCGTCTCGCCAGGAGGAACCATCCATGTCCGATGAAAATGCCAAGAAGCCGGCCGACCACGTCGTCGACACGGTGGCGCAGCTCAAGGAGATGCGACATTACTCGAAGAACAACGTGGAAGCGTTGACCGCGGCGTGGCTGCTGTTCGACGGCGAATTGTCCAGGCTCGGGCAGGCGGACAAGCTCGCCGACCTGATGGACCGCCAGGGGCAGTTGCACGAGGCGCTGGAAAAGACGATTGCCGATCTGGAGGAAGTGCTGGCGAAGATGCAGCCCGAGCCGGAAGAGTAGGTCGCCGCACGGTATCCGGTGGCGACGCACGCGCCGCCCGTCTGACGCGCCGATGGCCTGATATATATTTGGCGCGGGCCAGGCGTTGTGCAGGCCGCAAGTTTACGGGGCGGCGAGATGGTGGCTATCGAAAACAGGCTGGAGTCCGACAGCGCCGTCTACAAGACGCTGCTGGAATCGACCCGGGCGATCCCGTGGAAGATCGACTGGGACAGCAAGCAGTTCGCCTACATCGGGCCGCAGATCGAGGCGCTGCTGGGCTGGGCGCCGTCGAGCTGGGAGAGCGTGGGCGACTGGGCCAGCCGCATGCACCCGGAAGACCGCGAGTGGGTGGTGGATTTCTGCGTGGCGCAGTCGCAGGCGGGGGTGGACCACGAGGCCGACTATCGCGCGCTGACCCGCGACGGCCACTACGTGTGGATCCGCGACGTGGTGCACGTGGTGCGCCGGCCCGACGGCACGGTCGATTCGCTGATCGGCTTCATGTTCGACATCAGCGAGCGCAAGCGCACCGAGCAGCAGCTGGTCAGCCTGCAGAAGGAGATGGAGGAGCTTTCCTTCCGCGACGGCCTGACCGGGGTCGCCAACCGGCGGCGCTTCGACGCGGTCATCGAGCTCGAATGGAGCAATGCGCGGCGCAACCGGCAGCCGCTGTCGCTGCTGATGATCGACATCGACTATTTCAAGCAGTACAACGACCGCTACGGCCACCTGGAGGGCGACGCCTGCCTGAAGCACGTGGCGCGGGTGCTGGGGTCGGCGGCCACGCGCGCGCGCGACCTGCCGGCCCGCTTCGGCGGCGAGGAGTTCGTGCTGGTGCTGCCGGAAACCGACCAGGCCGCCGCGCACAAGCTGGCCGAGCGCTGCCACGAGCTGATCTTGGCCGAGCAGATCCCGCACGAGTGGTCCCCGATCGGCCCCATACTGACGATCAGCGTCGGCGTGGGCAGCGCGATCCCGGGCCACGACGACGAGTTGCGGGCATTCATCGACATGGTGGACAAGCGGCTGTACCAGGCCAAGCAGCAGGGCCGCAACCGCATCGTGGCAGGGTAACCCCGGGCGTTCCGACATCTCGCGAAGGCGTGCCCATGGAGATCGACATGCGCAGGATCATCTTTTTCGCGGCGCTCGCCGTTTCGGTGCTGCCGGTTTTTGCAGCGGCCCAGTCCTACGCCGGTGCCAAGGCGTTGGCCGATCGTGACGAGGCATCCGTGTCGAAGGCCCAGTCGGGTGCGCTTCTCGCATCGCAGGGGGCGGCCATCGACCGGATCGTCCCGCTGTGTGAACGGGCCATGGGGCCGGCGGGCATGCCCCCGTTCGTGGTCGTGGTGGAGTTGGACGCGGCCGGCAAGATCGTCGCGACATGGCGCGAGGGCAACTCTGATTTCGCCGTCTGTTTCGAAAAGCAGCTGGGCACGCTCTCGCTGTTCGTCCCGCCGCGGGCGCCGTTCTACACCTCGTTCGAGATGAGCATGTCGGCGGGCGACTGACGCCGGCGCGCCGCGGAAAACGAAAAGGCCCCGCAGGCGGGGCCTTTTCGTGCCGCGCCGAAGCGCGGATGGCTATGCCTCGGCTTCTTCCTTGTACGCATCCACCGGGATGCACGCGCACTGGATGTGCTTGTCGCCGTAAACGTTGTCGACGCGGGCCACCGGCGGCCAGTACTTCTGCAGCTTCAGGCTGGCCAGCGGGAAGGCGGCCAGTTCGCGCGGGTAGGCGTGGGTCCACTCGCTGGCGCTGACCATGGTGGCGGTGTGCGGGGCGTTCTTCAGCGGGTTGTCCTCGCGGTCCAGCTTGCCTTCCTCGATCGCACGGATCTCGTCGTGGATCTGGATCATCGCGTCGATGAAGCGGTCCAGCTCGACTTGCGACTCGCTTTCGGTCGGTTCCACCATCAAGGTGCCGGACACCGGGAAGCTCAGCGTCGGTGCGTGGAAGCCGAAGTCGATCAGCCGTTTGGCCACGTCCTCGGCGCCGATGCCGGTGGCGTCCTTGAGCGGGCGCAGGTCGAGGATGCACTCGTGCGCCACTAGCCCGTTGCGGCCGGTGTACAGCGTGGGGTAGTGCGCCGCCAGCCGCTTGGCGATGTAGTTGGCGTTGAGCAAGGCGACCTGGGTGGCCTTGCGCAGGCCCTGCTGGCCCATCATGGCGATGTACATCCAGCTGATCGGCAGGATGCTGGCGCTGCCGAACGTGGCGGCGCTGACCATGCCTGCGGCGCGGCCCTCGCCGAGCTTCTTCGGCAGGAACGGGGCAAGGTGCGACTTCACCGCGCACGGGCCGACACCGGGGCCGCCGCCGCCGTGCGGGATGCAGAAGGTCTTGTGCAGGTTCAGGTGCGACACGTCCGAGCCCCACTTGCCGGGCTTGGCCACGCCGACCAGTGCGTTCATGTTGGCGCCGTCGGTGTACACCTGGCCGCCGTGCGCGTGCACGATCTCGCAGATCGCCACGATGTCTTCCTCGAACACGCCATGCGTGGACGGGTAGGTGATCATCAGCGCGGCGAGACGATCCGAATATTTCTCGGCGGCGCGACGGATGTCCTCGACGTCGACGTTGCCGTTGGCGTCGCACTTGGTCACCACCACCGTCATGCCGCACAGGTGGGCGGAGGCCGGGTTGGTGCCGTGGGCGGATTCGGGGATCAGGCAGATGTCGCGGTGCGCGTCGCCGCGCGAGCGGTGATACGCGCGGATCGCCAGCAGGCCGGCGTACTCGCCCTGCGCGCCGGAGTTCGGCTGCAGGCTCACCGCGTCGTAGCCGGTACATTCGACCAGCATCGCTTCCAGGCCGTCGATCAGTTCCTTGTAGCCCTGCGCCTGCGTGGCCGGCGCCAGCGGATGGATGTTGGCGAATTCCGGCCAGGTGATCGGGATCATCTCGGCGGTGGCATTGAGCTTCATGGTGCAGCTGCCCAGCGGGATCATCGTGCGATCCATCGCCAGGTCCTTGTCGGCCAGCGCGCGCATGTAGCGCAGCAGTTCGTGCTCGCTGTGGTGCGTGTTGAACACCGGGTGGGTGAGGAAGGCGCTCTTGCGCAGCAGCGTGCGTGGCAGCGCGTCGTGGACTTCGGCATCGAGCGCGTCGATGTCGAGCTCGGCACCGAACAAGCCCGCCAGTGCGACGACGTCGGCGCGGGTGGTGGTCTCGTCCAGGCTGATGCCGAGGCTGTCGGCGCCCAGTTCGCGCAGGTTGATGCCGGCCGCGTGGGCCTTGGCATGGACCGTGGCGGCATCGATACCGGTGACGTGCAGCGTGTCGAAGAAATCGCCGCCCACCTTCACGCCGGCCCGACGCAGTGCGACGGTCAGGATCGCGGCCAGGCGATGCGTGCGGCGCGCGATGCGGGTGAGCCCGCTGGGGCCGTGGTAGACCGCGTACATGCTCGCCATCACCGCCAGCAGCACCTGCGCGGTGCAGATGTTGGAGGTGGCCTTCTCGCGGCGGATGTGCTGCTCGCGCGTCTGCAGGGTGAGGCGGTAGGCAGCCTTGCCTTCGGTGTCGATCGACACGCCGATCAGGCGGCCCGGCATCGAGCGTTTGTACGCGTCGCGGCAGGCCATGAAGGCGGCGTGCGGGCCGCCGAAGCCGAACGGCACGCCGAAGCGCTGCGAGTTGCCCACCACGATGTCCGCGCCCCATTCGCCGGGTGCGGCGATCAGGGTTAGCGCGAGCAGGTCGGTGGCCACCGCGACCAGGCCGCCGCGTGCGTGCACGGCATCGGCGATCGCCTGGTAATCGTTGATGCTGCCGAAGGTGTCCGGGTACTGCAGCAGCACGCCGAACGCCTGGGTGCCCGCCGCATCGCTGTCCGCGCCGACCACCAGTTCGATACCCAGCGGCTCGGCGCGCGTGCGCACCACTTCCAGCGTCTGCGGGTGCACGCCGCTGGACACGAAGAACACGTTCGACTTCGACTTGCACGAGCGCTTGGCCAGGGTCATCGCCTCGGCCGCGGCGGTGGCTTCGTCCAGCAGCGAGGCGTTGGCGATCTCCATCCCGGTGAGGTCGGCGCACATGGTCTGGAAGTTGATCAGCGCCTCCATGCGGCCCTGCGAGATCTCCGCCTGGTACGGCGTGTAGGCGGTGTACCAGGCCGGGTTTTCCAGGATGTTGCGCAGGATGACGTTCGGCGTGTGGGTGCCGTAGTAGCCCTGGCCGATGAAGCTGCGGAACACTTTGTTCTTGTCCGCAATCGCGCGGATTTTTGCCAGCGCGTCCTCTTCGGTGATCGCCTCCGGCAACGCCAGCGGGGCGGCGGACTTGATCGTGCCGGGGACGATCGCGTCGGTCATCGACTCCAGCGAATCGTGGCCGATCACGCGCAGCATCTGCGCGATCTCGGCGTCGTCCGGACCGATGTGGCGCTCGATGAACGCGCCGTGGTGTTCGAGGTCGCGCAGGGAAGGAGTGGGGTTGTGGCTCATGACTGGGCATCCGAAGACAACGTGCCGTGCCGCACGTGGGGCGCCCCTCTGTCCTTTTGCCTGAGAGTTTGGAAGCGCGATGGCTGCGCTTCGTGCCCCTTCGGCGCCGGATTCAACCGGTCTCTCCAGAGTGTTCGCACATGATGGTATGGGAGCCTGAGCGATTACGGGCGTTGCGTCTTCGGCAGCGGCACGTGCCCGGTCAAGGGCCGCCCGCTTCTCCCACCATGCGTTTACCGCGGCGATTATACAGGGGGATCCGGGGCGTGTTGCAGCCCGCGGGGCAGGGTTCAGGGAGCCTCGGTCGCCGGCCCGCGCTATGCTCGGGTACCCACCCCCAACCTGCCCGCGCCCCATGATCCGTATCGGTGAAATCGACCACGTGGTGCTGCGTGCCATCGACGTCGCAGCCATGCAACGCTTCTACTGCGATGTGCTCGGCTGTCATGAAGAACGCCGGCAGGACGAGATCGGCCTGGTGCAGCTGCGTGCCGGTACCTCGCTGATCGACCTGGTGGCCATCGACGGCAAGCTCGGCCGCCACGGCGGCGCCGCGCCGAGCAGGGAAGGCCACAACATGGATCACCTGTGCCTGCGCGTGGAGGACTACGACGAGGCAGCGATTCTGGCGCACCTGAAGGCACATGGCGTGCGCATCGGCGAGCTGGGCTCGCGCTACGGCGCGAAAGGCGAGGGCCCGTCGATCTACCTGTACGACCCGCAGGGCAACATGGTTGAGTTGAAGGGGCCGGCAGCGTCGGCTGCGCAGTGACGCCGGGCGCCTGATTCCCGCCACCTCCCGCCTCAGCCATCGGCCCAGACCGCACTAATGATCTGCCAGCGTCCATCGATCTTCAGCAAACTGATGAAATCGACGTAGCGCGCCTCGCCCAGCGTGGCATCAAGTTTCGCCATCGCCGCGGTGCCAGCCTGGTCCACCGACACGATGCGCCAGTTCGGCCCCCTGGGGTGGGTTGGGCGTCGTGCCTCGTAGCGGCCAATGGCTTCGGCGATGGAGTCGGCGCTCATCTGCCCGTCGACCAGGGTGTAATAGACCGCACGCGGATGATGGGTGATGGTCAACAGTCCGCCGTCGCTGTCGACGCTAGCGTCGATCTTGCGTTGCAGTACGGTGCGGATCTCGGCGAGGTCGTCCGCTGAAATGGCCGGCGGATGGTCGCCCTTCATGGCGATCGAAAAAGTCTTGTTGACGACGCGCCAACGACCTTCCGCGTGCAAGAGCAGCAGGTAGTCGGTGAAGACACGGTCAGGGAGGTCGCTGCGCAGCTTGACCATGGCCACATCGTGATCCACCTGCAGGTCTTCGATGGCGCTCGAGAAGGCGTGCTGCGCTCCCTGCTGCTCGATGGCGTGGCGCCATTCCGGCTGGGTCAGTGATTGCAGCCGTCCGTTGGCGTCCACCCAGAACAGGTTCGCCGAGCCGTGGAAGACCTGCTTCAGCGATTCCGGCCGGGCGCTTTCCAGCGCCTGCACATACGTGGTGGCCATCGCCCGGATATGGGAGTGGTCGGTGACTGTGGCATCGAGGGGCTGGATCAAGGTCATAGCCAGGAGGCCGAGCAGCTTGAACATGGGCGTTCTCCAGTGGGTGGCAAAAGCATGCGATCCCCACGGCATCGGGTCCAATTCAATATTTGTTACATTGATTTCGAAAAATTCGATTGGAGGCAGCGATGGACGACCGCTATCTGCGGGTATTCCACGCCATTTGCCAGGCGCAGACCATGTCGGCCGCCGCGATGGCGTTGCATCTCAGTCAATCCACGCTGAGTTATCAGCTGGGACAGTTGGAGCAGTCGCTCGGGGTTGCCCTGTTTGAGCGCCAGGGCCGACGCCTGGTGCTGACGCTGGCCGGGCGGCGCATGCGCGATTTCTGCGACAGGCATTTCTCCGAGTACCGTCAGCTGCGGGCCGAACTCCAGCAGGCACAGCCGGACGCACCGCGGTTGCGTATCGCGGCGGTCAGCGTGTTCGGGCGCAACATCCTGGTGCCACATCTGCTGGCGCTCGCCGCTGGGGGCGTGCAAGTCGAGCTCAGTTTTCCTGTGGCCATCGACGTCTTTCATCGCCTGCTGGGAGGCGCGGTGAACCTGGGCTTCGTCCATTTCAAGCCGGTCATGGCCGGGCTTGCCTATCGGGTAGTCCATCGCGAGGAATACGTGATGATCCGCGCGCGGGGCCATGTCCGCTCGCGCACGCCGGCACCGTGGGACGAAAGTGCGTTCGTGACCTATGAGGAATGCGACTACCTCATCGCCCGCTGGTATCAGCGTTGCCTCGATCAGCCGCCGCCGCCTTATCGCAGCGTGGCGCACATGGAAGAGATAGAGGAGGTAGTACGCTGGGTCGCAGCCGGCCATGGGGTGGCGATCGTGCCCAGCTCCTGTCTCGGCCCTACGCACGTCAAGGATATCGAGACTCGGCAGACCGTCAGAAAATGTCCCAACGACGTGTATGCGGTATGGAGCGCCTCAGGCAAGCCCGATCCGCACGTGACCAGGTTGATACGCCGCGTCCGCGAGGCGACCCGCGCGGACTAAACGTGCTTGCGTGCGCAAGTAGCGCGCCGATCATCGACTGGCGTCGAGAAGATCGACGCGTTGTTTTCATCTTTTCCTGAACCCTGAAAAGACGAAAGCCGCCTGGAGAGGCGGCCTTCGTTTACAATTGGTGCCCAGGAGAGGACTCGAACCTCCACGGAGTTGCCCCCGCTAGCACCTGAAGCTAGTGCGTCTACCAATTCCGCCACCTGGGCAGGTGTCACGTCGCTCGGTGAGCTGCGTGAGCCGCGTAATTTAGGCATCTGCCGGCGGCTTGTCAACACTTTTTCACATCCATTCACTGCGACGTGGCATTCTCCGCGGCGCAAACATCACAAGGACCTTGAGTGACCAGAAAAACTCCCCCCCATTCCGGCAATTCCCAGGACTCGCGTTCCGCAAAGAAGCCCGCCAAGCGGGCGCCGCGAGCCGCCGCTGCACCCGACAAGCGCAACAAGGCTGCCGCAGGCGCCGTGCGCGATCCCCATGCCGATCGCGAGGCGCAGCGTTATGCGCGCCCGATTCCCAGCCGCGAGGCGATCCTCGCCCTGCTTGAAGAACGCGGCGAACTGCTGACCGAGGCGCGCATCGCCGAGGCGCTCGATATCCATGATGAAACCGACCTCGAGGCGCTGCGCAAGCGGCTTGCCGCGATGGTGCGCGACGGCCAGCTGCTGCTGGGCCGGCGCGGCGGCTACGCGCCGACCCAGAAACTCGACCTGATCGCCGGCGTGGTGCTGGCCAATGCCGAGGGCTACGGCTTCCTGCGCCCGGACGAGGGCGGCGACGACCTGTACCTGTCGCCGCAGCAGATGCGCGCGGTGATGCACGGCGACCGCGTGCTGGCCAGCGTGGTCGGCATCGATCGCCGCGGACGCCGGCAGGGCGCGATCGCCGAAGTGTTGCAGCGCCGGTCGCCGCGGCTGGTGGGCCGGGTGGTGATCGACGACGGCGTGACCCTGGTGACGCCCGACGACCGCCGCCTGAACCAGGACGTGATGATCAAGCCCGGCCGCGAGCTGGGCGCGCGTTCCGGCCAGATCGTGGTGGCCGAAATCACCGACCCGCCGACCCTGCAGCGCGGTCCGATCGGCGAGATCCGCGCGGTGCTGGGCGAACGCCTGCAGCCGTCGCTGGTGGTGGAGATGGCGATCGCCAGCCACGACCTGCCGCACGACTGGCCGGCCGAGGTGCTGCGCGACGCGGCGCAGGTGGAATCGACGGTGACCGCCGCCGAGCGCGAGGGCCGCACCGACCTGCGCAAGCTGCCGCTGGTGACGATCGACGGCGCCGACGCGCGCGACTTCGACGACGCGGTGTATGCCGAGCCCAGGCGTGGCGGCGGCTGGCGTCTGATCGTGGCGATCGCCGACGTCTCGCATTACGTGCAGGTCGGCAACGCGCTGGATCGCGAGGCGTTCGAGCGCAGCACCTCGACCTATTTCCCCGGCTTCGTGGTGCCCATGCTGCCGGAGACGCTGTCCAACGGCATCTGCTCGCTGAACCCGAAGGTCGAGCGGCTGTGCATGGTCTGCGACATGCAGGTCGACGCCGAAGGCAGCGTCGTCAAGTCGAGGTTCTACGACGCGGTGATGCTGTCGCATGCGCGGCTGACCTACGACAAGGTGTGGCAGGCGGTGGGCCTGCGCGAGCAGGATGCGCGCCACGAGGTGGCCGACGTGCTGCCGCAGCTGGAGCACCTGCACGCGCTGTACAAGGCGATGGCCGGCCAGCGCAGGCGCCGCGGCGCGATCGACTTCGAGACGCCGGAGGTGAAGTTCCGCCTCGACCAGACCGGCGGTGTCGAGTCGATGGGCGCCACCGAGCGCAACGACGCGCACAAGCTGATCGAGGAATGCATGATCGCCGCCAACGTGCAGGCGGCGCTGTTCCTGGAGAAGAAGAAAATTCCCGCGCTGTTCCGCGCGCACGAGCCGCCGCCGGCGGAGAAGTACGAGGACCTGCAGCAGTTCCTGCGCGAGTTCAAGCTGCGCATGCCGCCGGTGGACGAGGTGACGCCGGCGGATTTCGCCGAGCTCCTGGCGCTGGTGCGCGACCGCCCCGAGCGCGAACTGATCCAGAGCGTGCTGCTGCGCTCGCAGAGCATGGCCGCCTACCAGCCGGACAACCGCGGCCACTTCGGCCTGTCGCTGCAGGCATACGCGCATTTCACTTCGCCGATTCGCCGCTATCCGGACTTGCTGGTGCATCGCGCGATCCGCCACGCGCTGACCGGCCGCAAGCCCGCCGACTACGCTTACACGCCCGCCGAGATGGCGGCGATGGCGGTCCACTGCTCGCAGCGCGAGCGCCGTGCCGAGGAAGCCGAGCGTGACGTGGACGAGCGCTTCAAGTGCGCGTGGATGGAAAAGCACATCGGCAGCGAGTTCGACGGCGTGGTCACCGGCGTCACCTCGTTCGGCCTGTTCGTGGAGCTGGACGAGTCGAAGGTGTCCGGTCTGGTGCACATCAGCCAGCTGATGAACGACTACTACCACTTCGACGCCACCCGCAAACTGCTCAAGGGCGAGCGCACCGGCGCGCAGTTCCGCCTCGGCGACCACGTGCGCATCCAGGTGCTGCGCGCCAGCCTGGAGGATCGCAAGATCGACTTCCGGCTGGTCTCGCCGCGCACGCCGGCCCCGGCGCCGACCGGCAGCGGCAAGGCGTATGACTATGCCGCCGCGGGCGAACGGTATTCGCTGCCGAAGAAGGCTGCCGCCACGAGCAAGGCGCCGGGCATGTTCGGCCGCGCCGCCAAGGCGATCGGCCGCGCATTCGGCCGCAAGGAGGCCGAGGTCGCCGCACCGGCGCCGGCCCCGCGCAAGGCGGCGGTGAGCGATAATCCTCCGCCGCGCGCACAGCCGGCGGCAGCGCGCCAGCATGCCGGCGGCCAGCATCAGGCTCGCAGGGTCGAGCCGTCGTCCGACCGCCGCCCGCGCAAGGAGGGCTCGGCCAGGCGCGGACCGGCCCCGGCGGCGGCGTCGCCGGCGCCGAAGAAACACGGCGGCCGCAAACCGAAACCGAAAGGCAAGCCATGAGCGAGAGCTGGATCGTCGGGATCAACCCGGTCGAAGGTGCGTTGAGCAACGACGCCGAACGCGTGCGCGAAGTGCTGGTCGAGCACGGCCAGCGCAACGCCCGCGTGCTGGATCTGGCGGAGCGCGCGAAGAAACTGAAGATTCCGGTGCAGCATCGCCCGCGCGACGAGCTGGACAAGCTGGCCGGGGAGGCGCGACACCAGGGCGTGGTGGCGCGTTTCGAGGCGGCGCCGGCGGCGCATGAGAGCGACCTGGCGGCTCTGCTGGAGCGCGACGGCAGCGACACCCTGGTGCTGGTGCTCGACGGCGTCACCGATCCGCACAACCTCGGCGCCTGCCTGCGCAGCGCGGCGGCGGCGAAAGTCACCGCGGTGATCGTGCCGAAGGACCGTGCGGTCGGGCTGACTCCGGTGGTGCGCCGCGCCTCGGCCGGCGGCGCCGACCGGGTGCCGCTGATCGCGGTGACCAACCTGGCGCGCACGCTGCGCGAGCTGAAGGATGCCGGCGTGTGGATCACCGGCCTGGCCGGCGATACCGACACCACCGTCTACGGCATCGACTTCAACGGACCGGTGGCGCTGGTGCTGGGCAGCGAAGGCGAGGGCATCCGCCGGCTCACCCGCGAGCTGTGCGATTTCGTGGCGAAGATCCCGATGCCGGGCACGATGGAAAGCCTCAACGTCTCGGTCGCCACCGGCGTGGTGCTGTTCGAGGCCTTGCGCCAGCGGAGCGCGAAGCGATGAGCTTCTTCTGGTACGACTGGGCCGGTTACCTCGGCGTGGCGCTGGTGCTGCTGGCGTTCTTCCTGTTGCAGGAGCGCAAGCTGCAAGGCAGCGGGCTGGTCTATCAGCTGATGAACGTGCTGGGTGCGATCGGCGTGATGCTGTCGCTGGGCTTCGGCAATTTCAACTTGGCGGCGTTCATCATGCAGGTGGCCTGGCTGCTGATCGGCGGCTATGGCATCGTGCGCGGCATCCAGCGTCGCCGCGAGACGCGCGAGCGGTCGTAACTGCTCGCCGGCGCGGGGACGACCCCGCGCACTTTTCCATCGCGGGGACGGCCCTGCAGTACACCGGGGAGCGTCATCATGGCGTGGATCTATCTGCTGCTGGCCGGCTTGTTCGAAGTGGTCTGGGCCATCGGCCTCAAGTACACCGAAGGTTTTACCCGGCTGTGGCCCAGCGCCGGCACGCTGGCGGCGATGGCGGTCAGCATCGTGTTGCTGGCGCTGGCGGTGAAAACGCTGCCGATCGGCACCGCGTATGCGATCTGGACCGGCATCGGCGCGGTCGGTGCGGTGGCGCTGGGCATCGTGCTGTTCGGCGATCCGGCCACCTGGCCACGGCTGCTGTGCGTGGCGCTGATCCTGACAGGCATCGTCGGCCTCAAGCTCACCGCCGCCTAGGCGCCGGCCCCCAGCCGACAGGTTTCCGTGTCGGCCGGGCGGGTCATTCGCCGAGCTTGGTGGTTTCCGGACTGGAGGTGAGGTCGCGTTTGCTGCGCTGCTTGTCCAGCGGCTCGCCGGTGACCTGGAACCACACGTTCTCGGCGATGTTGGTGGCGTGGTCGCCGATGCGCTCGATGTTCTTGGCCATGAACAAGAGGTGGGTGCACGGCGTGATGTTGCGCGGGTCTTCCATCATGTAGGTGAGCAGCTGGCGGAAGTAGCCGGTATAGGCTTCGTCCAGTACCACGTCGTCCTTCCACACCTGGTAGGCGCGCTCGGCGTCGCGGTCGCGGTAGGCCGCCAGCACCTCGCGCACTTCGCCGGCGGCGAGCGTGGCCAGCTGGTGCAGGCCGCCGACCGGCGCCACCGGCGCCACCATCGACAGCGGGATCGAGCGTTTCGCCACGTTGGCGGCATAGTCGCCGATGCGCTCGATGTCCGAGGCGATGCGCAGCGCGGCATACACGTTGCGCAGGTCGCTGGCCATCGGCGCGCGCAGCGCCAGCAGGCGCACCACGTCGTGGCCGATTTCCTGCTCCAGCTGGTCGATCGCGTCGTCGTTGCCGACCACGCGCTGGGCGGCGCGCTCGTCGCGGCGTTCGAGCACGTCGATGGCCGCTTCCAGCTGCGTCACCGACAGCTCGCCCATGCGCACGATCTCGCCGGTGAGCCGGGCCAGCTCGCTGTCGTAACTCTTGATGATGTGGTCGGTGCCGGTGTTCATGGTGGGGTCCTGTGTGATCAGCCGAAGCGCCCGGTGATGTAATCCTCGGTCTGCTTCTTGCCCGGCTTGGTGAAGATCCTTTCGGTCTGGTCGAACTCGATCAGCTCGCCCAGGTACATGAAGGCGGTGAGGTCGGAGACGCGCGCCGCCTGCTGCATGTTGTGGGTAACGATGACGATGGTGAACTGGCTTTTCAGCTCTTCCACCAATTGCTCGATGCGACTGGTGGCGATCGGGTCGAGCGCCGAGGTCGGTTCGTCCAGCAGCAGCACTTCCGGCCGCAGCGCGATCGCGCGGGCGATGCACAGGCGCTGCTGCTGGCCGCCAGACAGGCCGAGCGCGTTCTGCCTGAGCTTGTCCTTCACCTCGTCCCACAGCGCGGCGCTGCGCAGGGCCTGCTCCACGCGGCCTTCCATGTCCGCCTTCGACAGCTTCTCGTGGTGGCGGATGCCGTAGGCGACGTTCTCGAAGATCGTCATCGGGAACGGTACCGGCTTCTGGAACACCATGCCGACCTTGCTGCGCAGGCGGTTCAGCGAATAGCCGGGATCCAGAATGTTGTCGCCGTCCAGTTCGATCGAGCCTTTCGCCTCCAGCTTCGGGTAGATCGCATAGATGCGGTTGAAGATGCGCAAGAGGGTCGACTTGCCGCAGCCGGACGGACCGATGATCGCGGTGACCTGCTTTTCCGGGATGTCCATGCTGATGCCTTTCAGCGCCTGGAAGCCGTCGTAGTAGAAATGCAGGTCGCGCACGACGAGCTTGGGCGCGACGGCTACCGCCGCTGCTGCCGCCCCCGGCGTCGGGTTCGTGGCGAGCGCGGAATCAGTCATGGGACACCTTGTTGCGGGAAAGGATCAGGCGCGAGGCCAGGCTGAGCAGCAGTACGAACATGGTGACCACGAATGCGCCGGCCCAGGCCAGGGCATGCATCGCGTCGCCCGGGTCGTTGGCGTACTGGTAGATGATCTGCGGCAGGCTGGACATCTTGTCCATCGGGTTGAACGCCATGTAGTTGTTGCCGAACGCGGTGAACAGCAGCGGCGCGGTCTCGCCGCTGATCCGCGCCAGCGCGAGCAGCACGCCGGTGATGATGCCAGAGCGCGCGGCGCGGATCAGGATCTGCAGGGTCAGCTTCCACTGCGGCACGCCCAGCGACAGCGCCGCCTCGCGCAGCGTGGACGGCACCAGCCGCAGCATTTCGTCGGTGGTGCGCACGATCACCGGCAGCGCGATCAGCGCCAGCGCCACGCCGCCGGCGAAACCGGAGAACGTGGTCGAACCGTGGGTGAGGGCGGTACTCGGCAGCACGATGATGGTGTAGACGAAAAGGCCCATCACGATCGACGGCGCCGACAGCAGGATGTCGTTGAGGAAGCGGATCGATTCGCCCAGCCGCGTGCGGTCGGCGTATTCGGCCAGCCAGGTGCCGGCCAGCACGCCGATCGGGGTGGCGATGCCGATGCCGATGAAGTTGATGATCAGGCTGCCGACCATCGAGTTCAGCAGGCCGCCGTCCTCGCCGTAGGCGGTGACCTTGGTGAACAGCTTCAGGTCCAGCGCACCGATGCCCTGGCGCAGGGTCTCCCACAGGATCCAGGCCAGAAAGGCCAGGCCGACCAGGGTGGCCAGCATGCTCAGCGTCATCGCCAGTGCGTTGGTGAGGCGCCGGCGCAGGTACAGCGCGCTCATCAGCGGCCCTCCTTGCTGGCCAGCCGGCGCAGCATCAGCCGCGCGATCAGCAGCACGATGAAGGTGACCACGAACAGCAGGAAGGCCAGTGCCATCAGCGCGGATTTCTGCAGGCCGACCGCCTCGCTGAACTGGTTCGCGATGGTCGAGGCGATCGAGGCGCCGGGAT
This sequence comes from Rhodanobacter sp. OR87, assembly GCF_000473345.1. NCBI lineage: Bacteria > Pseudomonadati > Pseudomonadota > Gammaproteobacteria > Lysobacterales > Rhodanobacteraceae > Rhodanobacter > Rhodanobacter sp. OR87. The sequence goes on along the minus strand of NZ_AXBJ01000001.1, from coordinate 218,083 downwards.
CGAGCAGCGAGGCCGACAGGTGCATCGCGTTGCCCAGCACGAAGGTCACCGCCATGGTTTCGCCCAGCGCGCGGCCGAGGCCGAGGAAGATGCCGCCGATCACCGCCGAGCGGGTATACGGCAGCACGATGTCCCACGACACCTCCCAGGTGCTGGAGCCCAGCGCATAGGCCGACTCCTTCAGCCGGGTCGGCACGGTCTGGAACACCTCGCGCATCACCGAGGAGATGAACGGGATGATCATGATCGCCAGCACGATGCCGGCGACCAGGATGCTGGCGCCGAACGGGTAGTCGCTGCCGAACAGCTTGCCGACGAACGGCACGTGTTCGGCCACCCACGACAGCTTGCCGTCGTCGGGCTTGTTGCCGAGGTTGCTGGTCAGCCACGGCTTGATGTGATCGGCGAAGAGCGGGGCGAAGATGAACAAGCCCCACATGCCGTAGATGATCGAGGGGATGCCGGCCAGCAGTTCGATCGCCGAGGCGACCGGCGTGCGCAACCAGGCCGGCGCGACTTCGGAAAGATAGACGGCGATGCCGAAGCTGATCGGCACCGCAATCAGCAGGGCGATGAACGAGGTGATCACCGTGCCGTAGACCGGCACCATGGCGCCGTAGACGTCGTTGCCGGGGTCCCACTCCGCGCTGACCAGGAAGTGCCAGCCGAACGTGCCGAAGGCGTCGCGGCCGCCCCACAGCGTGGCCCCGGCGGCGCCCAGCAGGGAGGCCAGCACGATCAGCGCGCAACCCTTCAGCAGCCAGCGGAACAGACGCTCGTGGCGCGCGTCGCGGCGGCTGCGCTGTTCCAGGATGTCGCTGGCCGGGAGGGCCGTGTCGGTCGCTGGCATGAGGATCCCGTGGTGCGGGTGGAAACTCGAAATCCCCCGCCGACAGGATCGGCGGGGGATTTCCTTTTACTGCATCAATGCTTGAACTCGGACGCCCAGTACGCTTCGATCTGGCTGACCAGCGAGGCCGGCAGCGGCACGTAATCCAGTTCGATGGCGGCTTGCTGGCCGTGCTCCAGCGCGGTCTTGAAGAAGTCGAAGGCGACCTTGCTGTTGCCGGCGTTCTTCGGCGACTTGTACATGATCACCCAGGTGGTGGCGGTGATCGGCCACGCCTGCTCGCCCGGCGCGTTGGTCATGATCAGGTTGAAGTCCTTGGCGCTGGCCCAGTCGGCCGTGGCGGCGGCGGCGGCGAAGGCATCGGCGGTCGGCTTCATGAAGTTGCCGCTGGCATTCTTCAGGTCGATCCAGGCGAGCTTGTTCTTCACCGCGTAGGCGTATTCGACGTAGCCGATCGAGCCCTTGATCTGGCGCACGTACTGCGAGACGCCCTCGTTGCCCTTGCCGCCCACGCCGGTCGGCCATTCCACGGCGGTGCCGAACTTCACCTTGCTGGCCCATTCCGGGTTGACCTTGGACAGGTAGTTGGTGAAGTTGAACGAGGTGCCCGAACCGTCCGAGCGATGCACGACGGTGATCTTGCCGGCCGGCAGGCTGAGGCCGGCGTTCAGCGCGGCGATCTTCGGGTCGTTCCAGTTGGTGATCTTGCCCAGGAAGATGTCGGCGAGGGTGGCGCCGTCCAGCTTGATCTGGTCCGCCCGCACGCCGGTGATGTTGACCACCGGCACGATGCCGCCGACCACGACCGGGAACTGACCCAGGCCGAACTTCTGCAGGTCCTCGGCCTTCATCGGCGCGTCGGAGGCGCCGAAGTCGATGGTGCCCTCCTTGATCTGCGCGATGCCGGCACCGGAGCCGACCGACTGGTAGTTCAGGTGGTTGCCGGTTTTCTCGGCGTACGCCGCCGACCACTTGGACATGACCGGGTAGACGAAACTGGAGCCGGCGCCGGTGATGTCGGTGGCGTGCGCGGCTGCACCGAAGGTCGAGGCCACGGCAAGCGTGGCGACGGCGGCGAAGCGAAGCGGGGATTTGTTGATGGTCAACACGGTAGCTCCTTGGAGGGAAGTCGGATGCGACCTCGCCATTTCAGGCTTTTCGTGTTGCCATTGGATGAAATGAATGTTGCAGGCGTATGACAAACTGTCACATGGCTGCGTCGTGCCGGGCGGGCCGGGCTGCCGCCCGGTCGCGTCCGGATGCGGAAGCCGGCGGGCGCTGCCGCCTCGAGGCAGCGCTCAGGCCGCGTCGACGAGCCCGCTGTGGGCCTGCTCGAACAGCTCCAGCTGACGCCAGCGGTTGATCACGCTGCAGAACAGTTCGGCGGTGCGCTCGGCGTCGTACACCGCCGAATGTGCCTCGCGGCTGTCGAAGGCGTGGCCGGCGGCCAGCACCGCCTTGCTCAGCACGGTCTGGCCGTAGGCGAGCCCGCCGAGGCTGACCGTATCGAAGCAGCTGAACGGGTGGAACGGGTTGCGCTTGTGGCCGCAGCGACGCACCGCCTGGTTCAGGAAGCCCAGGTCGAACGCGGCGTTGTGGCCGACCAGGATCGCCCGCTGGCAGCCGGTCCGGCGCACCGCTTCGCGCACCACGTGAAAGATGTGGTCCAGCGCCTGGCGCTCGGCCAGCGCGCCGCGCAGCGGGTTGTCCGGGTCGATGCCGGTGATCTCCAGCGAACGCGGGTCAAGGTTGGCGCCGGGGAACGGCTCCACGTGCGTGGAGACGGTGGGCTGCAGCTGCAGGTAGCCGCCTTCGTCCATGGCCAGCGGCACCGCGGCGATCTCCAGCAGGGCGTCGTGCTCGGCATCGAAGCCGCCGGTTTCCACGTCGACCACCACCGGCAGGAAGCCGCGAAACCGCTCGGCCATACGCGGTGCGGTGCTGTTGCTGCTGCTGAGAATATCCATCGGCGAAGCATATCAGCCGCGCCATGCGGCGCGGGATGCGACACTTTCCGGCGGCGCCGTGGCGTTGTCTTCAATGTGTCATCAAATCTGCACCCAACCGTAAAAATCCCCCGGCAGAATTGTTAACCAATCGCTAGCCAGCCATCGGATCGACGGGGCGATCGAGATGCTTTCCACCCACTTGCGGAGAATCACATGCGTTCCAAATTGATTGTGGTGGCGATTGCCGCCGGCCTTGGCCTGACCAGCGTTGCCGCTGCCGCGGCACCGGCGCAGAGCAGGACGGCCCCGGCCAGCAGCAGCGAAGTCGAGCAGCTGAAGGCGCAACTGGCCGCGCTGCAGGCCAAGGTGGACGAACTGGAACAGCGCACCGACGCCCAGTCCGAGATTAACGTCAGCACCGGCCAGGCGGTGGAGAAGGCCACCAATGTGACGGCGACCGGCGACAAGAAGCTGGCCGCGCTGGAGAAGGCGATCAACAACACCACGCTGTCGGGCAAGATGTTCTTCGACTTCACCAGCATCGACGACAAGAACAGCGACAAGGGCAAGAGCGACAAGTCCGGCTTCGGTCTGGATGTGAAGCGCTTCTACCTCGGCGTCGACCACAAGTTCAACGATATCTGGTCGGCCAACCTGACCACCGATTTCAACTATGTCAGCAACGACGGTCAGACCAATCTGTTCGTCAAGAAAGCCTATGTACAGGGCAAGTTCGACCAGGCCGCGGTGTTCCGCATCGGTTCGGCCGACATGCCGTGGATCCCGTTTGCCGAGAAGTACTACGGCTTCCGCTACGTCGAGAACACCCTGACCGACCGCCTGAAGTACGGCAACTCGGCCGACTGGGGCCTGCACCTGGGCGGCGACATCGGCGCCAGCAAGTCGCTCAACTACGCGGTCTCGGTCGTCAACGGCAACGGCTACAAGAACCCGGGCCGCAGCAAGGGCGTGGATTTCGAGGGCCGCGTTGGCTTCGTGCCGTTCGACAACATGATCGTGGCGGTGGGTGGCTACAGCGGCCATCGCGGCCAGGAGACCGAGAACATCAACGCACCGAATACCGCCCAGCGTGGCGATTTCATGCTGGCCTATGCCAGCGATGCGTTCCGCCTCGGCGCCGAGTACTTCACGGCGAAGAACTGGAACAACGTACTCACCACGACGACAGACAAAGCCGATGGCTACTCGCTCTGGGGCAGCGTGGCCGTGGCCGATGGCGTGAACCTGTTTGCCCGCTACGACAACGCCAAGCTCAGCAAGACGCTGGACAGCGCCAACAAGGATGTCTACTACAACGCTGGCGTCGAATTCCAGGTGACCAAGGGCTTCAAGCTGGCCGGTGTGTGGAAGCACGAGAAAGCCGACAAGTCGGTTGCCACTCCGGTGCCGCCGCACGTGCAGAACACCAAGACCAACGAGATCGGCGTGTTCGGCGAAGTGTCATTCTGATGCCATGCCGGTGACATGTGCGGGCGGCATGCTGCCTGCACGGGTTGAGTGACGGACGGTCTATCGCAAGGGAGTTCCACCCAGGGAAGGAAAACGGCGGGCATCAGCCCGCCGTTTGCTTTTTCGTGGAGCGGAAAGGCTGTCGTCAGCGGTTGTCCAGCGTGGCCCCGGTCAGCAGGCCGCGGGCCAGCATGCTGCATTGGCGCCGGTACAGCAGCAGCTGCCACTGGCGCCCGCCGAGTTGCCGCCACAGCACTGCCGAGCGCACCGCGGCGAGCAGGTTGGTGCGCACCTTTTCCACCACAGCGGTTTGCTGCAACTGCTGCGGGTTGCCGCTGACCATCACGCGCGGCTTCAGGATCGACAGGGTGGACGCATAGACTTCGGCCAGCCGGCTGCTGACCTGGCTGGAGCCCTGCCCGAAATGCTCGACCTGCCGCTGTGCGGCGACGATCCCTTGCTGCAGTTTCTCCAGCAGATCCGCGCGCGCCGACAGGCTGCGCTCCAGCCGCATCACGGTCACCGTCATGCGCGTCACTGACATGTCCGGAGTGCTTTCGTCCAGCTGTCCGATCAGGGTGCGCAGGCCCAGTCGCACGTTCGAGATGTTGCCGTACACGCCGACCACCGAAGGTGCGTCGATGCGGAATACGCTGGCCACGCTGGCTTCCATCGCGGCCTCGTCGCAGCGCCCCTCGTTGGCCAGCTGCTGGGCGAGCGCGCAGGCCTGGAACAGGCCGGCGAGGGCGAGCACGCGTTCTTCGGTCATGGAAAAAGTTTCAAACACGAGCTTGCGGTTCTCCTGCGGGGGACATGGGGAAGGGGGTGGATGCGGGCAGCAGGCCGCCGTAAGGCGCGTCGGTGGCGGCGATCACCGCGCCGCCGAGGCAGACCTCGCCATCGTAGAGGACCACCGACTGCCCGGGAGTGACAGCGCGCTGGGGTTCGTCGAAGCGTACCTCAAGTCCGTCGTCGGTCACGACGACCGCGCAGGCCTGGTCGGCCTGGCGATAGCGGGTGCGCGCGGTGCAGCGGAAGCGGGTGGCGGGCGCGGCGCCGGCGATCCAGCTGGGCGGCTCCGAGCGCAGCCGGCGCGAGTACAGCCAGTGGTTCTCGCCGCCCTGGGCGACGTACAGCACGTTGGCCGTCACGTCCTTGCCGACCACGTACCAGGCTTCGCCGCTGGCCCCGTGGCGGCCGCCGATGCCCAGTCCGTTGCGCTGGCCCAGGGTGTAGTACATCGCGCCCTGGTGTTCGCCGATCAGCTCGCCGTCGGGGGTGCGCATCTCGCCCGGGCAAGCCGGGATGTACTGCGCCAGGAAGCCGCGGAAATCGCGCTCGCCGATGAAGCAGATGCCGGTGGAGTCCTTCTTCGCGTGGGTCGGCAGCGTCGCCGCACGGGCGATCTCGCGCACGCGCGACTTCTCGATCCCGCCCAGCGGGAACAGCGTGGCGGCCAGTTGCTGCTGGCCCAGCGCGTGCAGGAAGTAGCTCTGGTCCTTGGCCGCGTCCACCGCGCGCAGCAGCCGGTAGTGGCCGTCCTTGCAGTCGATGCGGGCGTAGTGGCCGGTGGCGATCTTCTCGGCGCCGAGCGTGCGGGCCTCGTCGAGGAAGGTCTTGAATTTGATCTCGCGGTTGCACAGCACGTCGGGGTTCGGCGTGCGCCCGGCGCGGTATTCGGCGAGGAAATGCGCGAACACGCCGTCCCAGTATTCGGCGGCGAAGTTGCGCGCGTGGAACGGGATGCCGAGCCGGCCGCATACGGCCACGGCATCCTTGCGGTCGGCGTCGGCGGTGCAGGGGCCAGCGCGGTCGTCCTCCTCCCAGTTCTGCATGAACAGGCCTTCGACCTCGTAGCCGGCCTGCTGCAGCAGCAGCGCGGCGACCGAGGAGTCGACGCCGCCGGAGATGCCCAGCATCACCTTCATGGCGCGCCGCCTTCCGGCAGATGACCCAGGGCATCCAGCGGCAGCCGCCGGCCAGCCAGCCACAGGTCGATGCTGTGCAGGATCATCGGGCTGCGCAGGCGCTCGCCCAGCGCGGCGATTTCGGCGCGGGTCAGCCATGTGGCGCGGCGAATATCGGCGTCCAGCGGACGCTGCGGGTCGTGGCTCACTGCGCGGGCGGCGAAGCTGAAGCGGATCACGGCGTCGCCGTGCTCGGTGCTGCGCCACTGGTGCACGCCGATCAGGTGCTGCAGCTCGACCGTCCAGCCGGTTTCCTCCAGCGTCTCGCGCAGGGCTGCATCGGCAAAAGTTTCGCCGTCTTCCAGGTGGCCGGCCGGCTGGTTCCAGGCCAGCTGGCCATGAACCGCTTCCTCGACCATCAGGTAGCGCTCGCCGTCGGCCACCACGCAGGCGACGGTGACGTGCGGGCGCCAGATCTCGGCGGGGGTGCTGGAATCAGCCATGGTGGGCGGGGACTGGAAAAGCGGCCATTGTGCCATCACCTCCGTTGTCGCACCGCCGCAGGGGCGGCATCGGCACCGCGGCGTATACTTCGAACCAGAGATCACACCCAAGCAACCATGGCCCACGAACCCGAACATGAGCACGACAGCGGCCGCGGTCTGGCGCTGGAAACCGCGAAGCCCGAGGTGGCGCGCCCCCCGCTGTTCCAGGTGCTGCTGCTGAACGACGACTTCACCCCGATGGACTTCGTGGTCGAGGTGCTGCGTACCTTCTTCAACCTGGATCAGGAGCAGGCGGTGCAGGTGATGCTGCACGTCCACACGCGCGGACGCGGCGTGTGTGGTGTATTTACCCGCGAAGTGGCCGAAACCAAGGTAACCCACGTCAACGAATATTCACGTTCCCATCAGCACCCGTTGCTGTGCACTATGGAAAAGCTTTGAGCGACCCCATTTTGTGCTCGTTGCGGCGCTGAAGGCCGCTCACCACGCAAAGCGGAGACGATCCGAATGTTCAGCAAGGATCTGGAAGTCACCATCGGCCATTGCTACAAGCGGGCCCGCGAGCAGCGCCATGAATTCATGACGGTGGAGCACCTGCTGCTGGCGCTGACCGAAAACCAGTCGGCGCTCGGTGCCTTGCGCGCCTGCGGCGCGGACCTGCCGCGGCTGTCGGCCGACCTGGAACGCATCATCAACGAGACCGTGCCGGTGCTGCCGTCCGGCGACGAGCGCGACACGCAGCCCACGCTGGGCTTCCAGCGCGTGCTGCAGCGCGCGGTGTATCACGTGCAATCCTCCGGCCGGAAGGAGGTCACCGGTGCGAACGTGCTGGTGGCGATCTTCGGCGAGAAGGATTCACACGCGGTGTATTTCATGCACCAGCAGGAGATCACCCGGCTCGACGTGGTCAACTACATCTCGCACGGCATCGCCAAGATCGGCGACGAGCCGGCCGCGGGCGTGTCCGGTGGCGAGCGCGAGGGCGAGGAGGGCGGCGAGCCGAAGGGCAACCCGCTGCACGAGTTCGCCAGCAACCTCAACGAGCTGGCGCTGGAAGGCAAGATCGACCCGCTGATCGGCCGCACCGACGAGATCGAGCGCACCATCCAGGTGCTGTGCCGCCGGCGCAAGAACAGCCCGCTGTACGTGGGCGAGGCCGGCGTGGGCAAGACCGCGCTGGCCGAGGGCCTGGCCAAGCGCATCGTCGACGGCGAGGTGCCCGAGGTGCTGGAGGACGCCACGATCTGGTCGCTCGACCTGGGTGCACTGGTCGCCGGTACCAAGTACCGCGGTGACTTCGAGAAGCGCCTGAAGGGCGTGATCGCGCAGCTGAAGAAGCAGCCCGGCGCGATCCTGTTCATCGACGAGATCCACACCATCATCGGTGCCGGCTCGGCCTCGGGCGGCACCATGGACGCCTCCAACCTGATCAAGCCGATGCTGGCCTCCGGCGAGCTGCGCTGCATCGGTTCGACCACGTTCCAGGAATACCGCGGCGTGTTCGAGAAGGACCGCGCGCTGGCGCGCCGCTTCCAGAAGATCGACGTGGTCGAGCCGACCGTGGCCGATAGCATCGAGATCCTCAAGGGCCTGCGCTCGCGCTTCGAGGAGCATCACCACGTGGCGTACACCAACGAGGCGCTGAAGGCGGCGGTGGACCTGTCGGTCAAGCACATCCCCGACCGGCTGCTGCCGGACAAGGCGATCGACGTGATCGACGAGGCCGGCGCGCGCCAGCGGTTGCTGCCGGAAGACCAGCGTACCGGTACGGTCGACGTGAGTGAGGTCGAGTACATCGTGGCGAAGATGGCGCGGATCCCGGCCAAGCAGGTGTCGGCTTCGGATCGCGACGTGCTGCGCAACCTCGAGCGCAACCTGAAGATGGTGGTGTTCGGCCAGGACCCGGCGATCGAGGCGCTGGCCGCATCGATCAAGATGGCCCGTTCGGGCCTGGCCGATCCCTCCAAGCCGATCGGCTGCTTCCTGCTCGCCGGCCCGACCGGCGTGGGCAAGACCGAGGTGACCAAGCAGCTGGCGATGCAGCTCGGCATCGAGATGATCCGCTTCGACATGTCCGAGTACATGGAAGGGCATTCGGTGTCGCGGCTGGTCGGTGCGCCTCCGGGCTACGTCGGCTTCGACCAGGGTGGCCTGCTGACCGAGGCGGTGACCAAGCATCCGCACGCGGTGCTGCTGCTGGACGAGATCGAGAAGGCGCACCCGGACGTGTTCAACATCCTGCTGCAGGTGATGGACCGCGGCGTGCTGACCGACACCAACGGCCGCGAGGCGAACTTCAAGAACGTGGTGGTGGTGATGACCACCAACGCGGGCGCGGCGATCGCGGCGCGGCGCAGCATGGGCTTCGTCGAGCAGAAGCACGAGTCGGATGCGATGGAAGTGATCCGCCGCATCTTCACGCCGGAGTTCCGCAACCGGCTGGATGCGATCATCCAGTTCGCCGCGCTCGACTTCGAGCACATCCTGCGCGTGGTGGACAAGTTCCTGATCGAGCTGGAAAGCCAGCTGACCGACAAGCGGGTAAGCCTGGACGTGGACGCCGATGCCCGCCGCTGGCTGGCCGAGCATGGTTTCGACCCGCAGATGGGCGCGCGCCCGATGGCGCGGGTGATCCAGGAAAAGGTGAAGCGTGCGCTGGCCGACGAGTTGCTGTTCGGCAAGCTGGCCGAAGGTGGCGTGGTTCGCCTGAGCGTGGCGGACGGCGAACTGAAGGTCGACTGCAAGGCGGCCGAGAAGCTGCCGGCCGTGGTCGGGTAGGCGTGGCCGGGTAAGCCGGATGCGGGGCCAAAGCAAAGGCGGCGCATGGCGCCGCCTTTGTCATGTCCGGTGCCGCCGTCCCGCGGGCGCGGCAACCTGCAACGCCACCGCGATTACTTCATGCGGTACGTGATGCGGCCCTTGCTCAGGTCGTACGGGGTCATTTCGATCTTGACCTTGTCGCCGGTAAGGATGCGGATGTAGTGCTTGCGCATGCGGCCGGAGATGTGGGCGATGATCACGTGCCCGTTCTCCAGTTGCACACGAAACATGGTATTCGGCAGGGTCTCCTGGACCGTGCCTTCCATTTCGATGACGTCGTCTTTGGCCATGTGTTCCGGGGTTCACGCACAGCCGTCATGGCTGCGTAAGCCATCGATTATGCCACGGATGAGTGCATGGTTAAAGAATCATCAACGTCGGCCAGGATCGAGGCAGATCAGGCGAAATGCTCGTCCAGCTTGCGCCGGATCTCCTGTTCGATCATGCCCTTCAGCGGCGCCAGCAGCAGCCCCAGCTCGGCCTTGACCTGGATCGCGTCGCCGCCCACGGCGATCGAACCGCTGACGCCGGGCCGGGAAAACAGCAGGGTGTCGCCTTGCCAGCGTCCATTCATGCCGAATTTCTCGCGCATCCGTGTGGCCACCTGGTCGACTACGGCACGGGCTTCGGCAATTGGCAGCTGGTGCGGGCGGCGGATATCGATCTTGGGCATCGCGGCTTCCTGGCTAAAGGCACCATCTTAGAGCCTGTTCCGCCGCGGCAAGTCACCCGGCCGATGGCGGGACCAGGCGCCCTGGAGGCAGGGGGCGGATTCCTGATGCCATGCAGGTGCATGCTAGAGTTCCGCGGTCCATCGACCGGTTGATCCATGCGTATCGAATTCCCCCATGCGGCTCGTGAGGATTTTCATTGGGCGCAGATGCAGTTGCGCATCGGTAGCGCGCCCGACAACGACCTCGTGCTGGCAGCCAGCCAGGCGGCGCCGCAGCATCTGCGTATCCAGCAGGATCGTCGCGGCTGGGTGCTGCAGGTGCTGCCGTCGGCCGACCGCATCTACGTCAACGCGCGGCCAGTGCGCGAACGCGCCTTGCTGCGCGCCGGCGATGTGGTCAGCGTGGGCGACTGCCGCCTGCTGTTGCGTGACGATGAAGATCCCGCCCGGCGCCCGCCGCTGGACGTGCCCGAGCAGGACTGCTGCACGGTGGCCCTGCGTGCCGTGGCCGGCCCGCTGTCGGGCCGGGTACTGCCATTGCGGCACAGCCTCACGTTCGGACCGCACGGCGACTGCCCGCTGGAGTTGCCGCAAGGTGGCGTCGTGGCGCTGCGGATCTCCTGGGAGGGCGGCCAGCTGTGGCTGGAGACCACCCGCTCGTGCGAGCGCCACCCGCTCAGGGTCAACGGCGTGATGGTGCAGAAGCTGGCGCTGCAGCCCGGCGACCAGATCGGCGTGGCGATGCACCGCTTCGTGGTCGACGGGCCGGGCATGGAGCCGGAGATCGTGATGGCTGAAGCATTGCCGCCGCAGCTGCCGGAAGAGTCGGCCGGGCCGAGCGGGGAAGTGTGGTGGCTGATCGTCACCGCTGCCGTGCTGGCGCTGGGCATCGCGCTGGTCCTGCTGATTCGCTTCTGACAGTTGACGGCTTCATGCTGCGCCGCGCCATAATGCGCGGAACATCCTCGACAGGACGCAGGCGCACGTGAGCAGAGTCTGGAATTTCAGCGCCGGCCCGGCGGCGCTGCCGCTGGCGGTACTCGAACGCGCCCAGCGCGAGATGCTGGACTGGAACGGCAGCGGCGCCTCGGTGATGGAGCAATCCCACCGCGGCAAGCGTTTCATCGCGATGGCCGCCCAGGCCGAGGCCGACCTGCGCGAGTTGATGGGCATACTGGCCGACTACGCCGTGCTGTTCCTGCAGGGCGGCGCCACCCAGCACTTCGCGCAGATCCCGATGAACCTCGCCGGCGCGGGCGACAGCGCCGACTACGTCGTCAGCGGGCACTGGAGCGCGAAGGCGGCCAGCGAGGCCGGATCCTACGTGCGGGTGAACGTGGCCGCCAGCAGCGAGGCGGACGGCTACCTGCGGCTGCCGCCACTCGACAGCTGGCGGCTCGATCCGCACGCCGCCTACGTCCACTACACGCCGAACGAGACGATTCACGGCGTCGAGTTCCACGCCATCCCCGACGTCGGCGGCACGGTACCGCTGGTGGCGGACCTGTCCTCGAACATCCTGTCCGAACCGCTGGACGTGAGCCGCTTCGGGCTGATCTACGCCGGTGCGCAGAAGAACATCGGTCCGTCCGGCCTGGTCGTGTTGATCATCCGCCGCGACCTGCTGCAGCGGGCGGGCCGGCCGATGGCGCGGATCTTCCGCTATGCCGAACACGCCGCCGCCGACTCGATGCTCAACACGCCGAACACCTGGGGCTGGTACGTGGCCGGCTTGACCTTCCAGTGGCTCAAGGCGCAGGGCGGGCTGGGTACGATGGCCGAGCGCAACCGGCTCAAGGCCGAGCTGCTGTACCAGGCCATCGACGGCTCCGGCGGCTACTATCGCAACCCGATCGAGCCGTCCGCGCGCTCGCGCATGAACGTGCGCTTCACCCTGCACGACGGTGCGCTGGACGCCGCCTTCCTGCAGGAGTCCGAGGCCGCCGGACTGCTCGCGCTGAAGGGCCACAAGGCGCTCGGTGGCATGCGCGCTTCACTGTACAACGCGGTGCCGCCGGAGGCGGTCCAGGCGCTGGTGGCGTTCATGCGCGACTTTGCGCAGCGTCATGGCTGAGCGCACCAAAGCGGAATTTTCAGGCAAGATGCCGCTTCATCATTTGGACTTCCATCCATCCAGGCGGCTGAACGCATGACCGACCCGAAGACCCCGTTGAGCGAGATGCGCGAACGCATCGACAGCATCGACCGGCAGATCCAGCAACTGATTTCCGAACGCGCCAATCATGCGCGCACGGTGGCGAAGGTGAAGGGCGAGGGGCTTTCGGCGATCGACTATTACCGCCCCGAACGCGAGGCCCACGTGCTGCGCATGGTGGTGGACCGCAACCAGGGGCCGCTGTCCGACGTCGAGATGGTGCGGCTGTTCCGCGAGATCATGTCCTCCTGCCTGGCGCAGGAAGACCCATTGAAGATCGGCTTCCTCGGCCCGGAAGGCACCTTCAGCGAACAGGCCGTGCGCAAGCACTTCGGCCATGCCGCCTACGGCCTGCCGCTGGGCAGCATCGAGGAAGTGTTCCAGGAGGTCGCCGCCGGGCATGCCGATTTCGGCGTGGTGCCGGTGGAAAACTCCGGCCAGGGCATGATCCAGGTCACCCTGGACATGTTCCTCACCTCCGAAGCCACCATCTGCGGCGAGATCGAGCTGCGCGTGCACCAGTGCCTGCACTCGCGCAGTGGCAGGCTGGAAGACGTGCGCCGCATCTACGCCCACGCGCAGTCGCTGCAGCAGTGCAAGACCTGGTTGCGCATCAACCTGTCCGAGGTCGAGTGCATCGCGGTGTCGAGCAATGCCGAGGCGGCGCGGCTGGCGCTGCATGCCGACGATGTGGCGGCGATCGCCGGCGAAAGCGCAGGCAAGGTCTATCGGCTGAAGACGGTGGCGCAGGGCATCGAGGATCGCGCCGACAACACCACGCGCTTCCTGGTGATCGGCCGCTCGCTGTTCCCGCCTTCGGGCAACGACCGCACCTCGCTGCTGATCACGGTCAACGACAAGCCCGGTGCGCTGTACGACGTGCTCAGCCCGTTCGCCAGGCACGGCATCAGCCTGAACCGGATCGAGTCGCGGCCGGCGCATACCGGCAAGTGGCAATACGCGTTCTTCATCGACGTCTCCGGCCACATCGACGACGCCGCGCTGCAGGCCGCAGTGCAGGACATCGGCGCTTCGGCGGCGACCATCCGCGTGCTCGGTTCCTACCCGGTGGCGTTGCCTTGAGCGGCCGCCTGGACTGGAGCAGCCGGGCCAGCGGCCCGCTGCTCGGCAGCGTGCGCGTGCCCGGCGACAAGTCGGTCTCGCACCGCGCGCTGATGCTGGCGGCGATCGCCGAAGGCGACTCGCGCATCCGCGGCTTCCTCGAAGGCGAGGACACCCGCGCCACCGCCGCCGTGCTGGCGCAGCTCGGCGTGCGCATCGACACGCCGTCGCCCGGCGAGCGCGTGGTGCACGGCACGGGCCTGCACGGCCTGCGCGGCACGGCGCAGGCGCTGGACTGCGGCAACGCCGGCACCGGTATGCGCCTGCTGGCCGGCCTGCTGGCCGGGCAGGCGTTCGACAGCACGCTGGTCGGTGACGCCTCACTGTCGAAGCGGCCGATGCGCCGGGTGACCGATCCGCTGGCGCTGATGGGCGCGCGCATCGACACCCGGGACGGCCTGCCGCCGCTGTACGTGCATGGCGGCCAGCCGTTGCAGGGCATCCGCTACGAGCTGCCGGTGGCCAGTGCGCAGGTGAAGTCCGCGCTGCTGCTGGCCGGCCTGTACGCTGCCGGCGACACCGAGATCATCGAGCCGCATCCGACCCGCGACTACACCGAGCGCATGCTGGCCGCGTTCGGCTGGCCGATCGCGTTCGCGCCGGGCCGGGCGAAACTCTCCGGCGGCCATGCGCTGCGTGCCACCGACGTCGAGGTACCGGCCGATTTTTCCTCGGCGGCGTTCTTCCTGGTCGCCGCCAGCATCGTGCCGGGTTCGCAACTGCGCCTGCCGGCGGTGGGCCTCAATCCGCGCCGCACCGGTCTGCTGCAGGCGCTGCGCCTGATGGGCGCGGACATCACGATCGAAAACGAACGTGAAGCCGGCGGCGAGCCGGTGGGCGATCTCGTGGTGCGTCACGCGCCGCTGCACGGCGTCGAACTGCCCGAGGCGCTGGTGCCGGACATGATCGACGAGTTCCCCGCGCTGTTCGTCGCCGCCGCGGTGGCGGTCGGCACGACGGTGATCCGCGGCGCGGCCGAACTGCGGGTGAAGGAGTCCGACCGGATCGCCACGATGGCTGCCGGCCTGCGCACGCTCGGCGTGGCGATCGAGGAAACCCCGGACGGCGCGATCATCCACGGCGGCCGGTTGGGCGGCGGCACGGTGGCAAGCCATCTCGACCATCGCATCGCGATGAGTTTCGCGGTGGCCGGGCTGGTCGCCGCCGGGCCAGTGCGGATCGACGACTGCGGCCATGTCGCCACCTCGTTCCCCGGCTTCCTGGAACTGGCCAACGACTGCGGCTTCGCCTTGCAGGCCATGACCTGACCTCATTCCACCGACCGGAACCACCATGTCCAACGCCGTGCCCCCGTTCATCGTCGCGATTCCCGCCCGCTACGGCTCGACCCGGCTGCCGGCCAAGCCGCTGCGCGCGATCGACGGCGTGCCGATGGTGGTGCGGGTGGCGCAGCGTGCCCTGCAGGCCGGCGCCCGCCAGGTGGTGGTGGCGGTGGACGACCGGCGCATCGCCGATGCGCTGGCCGGCCAGGAGGGCGTGGACATCTGCATGACCCGCAGCGACCACGCCTCGGGCAGCGACCGGCTGGCCGAGTGCGCCAGCCACTACGGCTGGGCCGACGACAGCATCGTGGTGAACCTGCAGGGCGACGAGCCGTTCGCGCCGGCCGCCGGCATCCGCGCGGTGGCACAGGCGCTGGCCGGCGACGACGCGCCGATGGCGACCCTGGCCACGCCGATCATCGATGCCGAGGAACTGTTCGACCCGAACGTGGTGAAGCTGGTGCGCGCCGCCAATGGCCGCGCGCTGTACTTCAGCCGCGCGCCGTTGCCGTGGGCGCGCGACGCGTTCGCCATCGACCGCCACGCACTGCCGTCCGGTTCGCCGTTCCTGCGCCACATCGGCATCTACGCCTACCGCGCCGGCTTCCTGGATCGTTACAGTCGCCTGCCGCGCACGCCGCTGGAGCAGACTGAATCGCTGGAACAGCTGCGCGTGCTGGAGCATGGTCACGCGATCGCGGTGCGGCTGACTCCGCAGCCGTTTCCGCCAGGCATCGACACCGAGGCCGACCTGGAACGTGCCGAACAGTGGTTGCGCGCGCAGCGTTGAGCCTCCATGTGATGGGCTCATCGCCGCTAGAATGAGCCCATGCAGTCCGCGCAACCGCTCCCCTTCGACGGCAAGGCCTTCGTCCGCACGCTCACCACTTCGCCTGGCGTCTACCGCCATTTCGACGCGGCCGGCGAACTGCTCTACGTGGGCAAGGCGGGCAACCTCAAAAAGCGCGTCGGCAGCTATTTCCTGAAGCCGCGGATGGAGCCGCGCATCGCCGCGATGGTGGCGCAGATCGCTCGCGTCGAGATCACCGTGACGCGCACCGAGGGCGAGGCGCTGCTGCTGGAGTCGCAGCTGATCAAGTCGCTCAAGCCGCGCTACAACATCCTGCTGCGCGACGACAAGAGCTACCCGTACATCTACCTTTCCACCGGCGAGGATTACCCGCGGCTGGCCTTCCATCGCGGCGCGAAGAACCTGCCGGGACGCTACTTCGGGCCGTACCCCAGCGTCTACGCGGTGCGCGAAAGCCTCAACCTGATGCAGAAATTGTTCAAGGTGCGCCAATGCGAGGACAGCTATTTCCGCAACCGCACGCGCCCCTGCCTGCTGTACCAGATCGGCCGCTGCAGCGCGCCGTGCGTGGGGCTGATCAGCGTGGAGGACTACCGCAACGACGTGCGCCACGCCGAGATGTTCCTGGAGGGGCGCAGCAATGCGGTGATTGACGAGCTGGCCGAGGCGATGGAGCAGGCCAGCAAGGCGCTGCAGTTCGAGCGTGCGGCGAAACTGCGCGACCAGGTGGCTGCGCTGCGCCAGCTGCAGGCGCAGAATCACGTGCAGGGTGCCAGCGCCGACATGGACGTGATCGCCTGCCGCATCGAGGCGGGCATGGCCTGCGTCAGCGTGCTGTTCTTCCGCAATGGCATCAGCCTGGGGACGCGCGACTTCTTCCCGCGCCTGCCGCTGGATGCCGAGCCGGCCGACGTACTGGCGCAGTTCATTGCGCAGTACTACCTGGACCGACCGGTGCCACGCGAGCTGATCCTGGGCGAGGCGCTGGCCGACCAGGCCATCCTCGCCGAACTGCTCGGCCAGTACGCCGGCCGCGCGGTCGAGTTGAAGTCCAGCGTGCGCGGCGAGCGTGCGCAGTTCCTGCAGATGGCCGAGCGCAATGCGCAGGCCTCGTTGACCGCACGGCTGGCCAGTCGACAGACCCTCGGCACGCGCTTCGACGACCTGCAGAAGGTGCTGGGGCTGGACGAGTCGCCGCGCCGCATCGAATGTTTCGACATCAGCCACACGCTGGGCGAGCTGACCGTGGCCTCGTGCGTGGTGTTCGGTCCGGAAGGGCCGGAAAAATCGCACTACCGCCGCTTCAACATCACCGGTATCACGCCCGGTGACGATTACGCGGCGATGCACCAGGCGCTGACCCGGCGCTTTCGCAAGCTGGCCGAAGGCGAGGGTGCGCGTCCGGACGTGCTGCTGATCGACGGCGGCGGCGGGCAGGTGGCGCAGGCACTGGAGGTGCTGAAGGAACTTGGCGTCGACGGCATCGAGGTGGTCGGCGTGGCGAAGGGACCGGGCCGACGCGCTGGCGAGGAAACGCTGGTACTTGCCGACTCCGGCCGTGAGCTGCATCCGGGGTCATCGTCGCCCGCGCTGCACCTGGTCGCGGCGGTGCGTGACGAGGCCCACCGCTTCGCCATCAGCGGCCATCGCAAGCGGCGCGAGAAGGCGCGCGAGCACAGCGTGCTGGAAGACGTGCCGGGTATCGGCGCACGCCGGCGTACCGCCTTGCTGAAGGCGTTCGGCGGCATGCAGGGACTGGAGCGCGCCGGCGTCGAGGAACTGATGCAGGTGAAAGGAATCGACCGCGGTTTGGCCGAGCGCATCTACGCCAGCCTGCATGGCTGAACATCGGCGCGCGCCTTCACTCGGCAGTGGCGCGCGGTCATGCGAAACTGCAACCAATCATCGGGACGAATCATGCACATCAACCTGCCGACCTGGCTGACCCTCTTCCGCGTTGCGCTGTTGCCGGTCATGGTGGTGGTGTTCTACCTGCCGTTCGCGGGGCACAACATCACGGCGGCGGTCGTGTTCGTGCTGGCGGCGGTCACCGACTGGCTCGACGGCTACCTGGCGCGGCGGATGAATCTCACCTCCGCCTTCGGCGCGTTCCTCGACCCGGTGGCCGACAAGCTGATGGTGGCGGTGACCTTGTTCCTGCTGGTCGAGTCGCATCGCGGCGGCTGGCCGGGCGTGCTGATGGCGGTGACCGCGGCGGTGATCGTCGGGCGCGAGATCAGCGTGTCGGCGCTGCGCGAGTGGATGGCCGAGATCGGCATGCGCGCCACCGTCAAGGTCGCCTTCATCGGCAAGCTGAAGACGGTGATGCAGATGGTCGCGCTGGTGGTGCTGATCGTGCAGCACGAGAAAGCCGCGGAGGCGTTGCGGCTGTACCACATCGGCGAGGCGCTGCTGGTGATCGCCGGCGTGCTGACGATCTGGTCCGGCCTGCATTACCTGCGCGCCGCGTGGCCGAGCCTCAGCGCCGACGGTGCGTCGAGCAAGCGCGCGGCCGAGTGAGGGAACCGAGCCGGGCGACGCGGACTTGACGATCCGCATTCACGTATTAGAATGCGCGGCTCCGATGCGGGAATAGCTCAGTTGGTAGAGCACGACCTTGCCAAGGTCGGGGTCGCGAGTTCGAGTCTCGTTTCCCGCTCCAGTTTGCAGACAAAGCCCCGGCCTGTCCGGGGCTTTGTCGTATGGGTGCCTCTCGCGCCGGTCATGCCGAAAACCAGGGGGCGAGGCTATTCACAAGCGACTTCGTTCTGCTATGATTCGCGGCTCCGATGCGGGAATAGCTCAGTTGGTAGAGCACGACCTTGCCAAGGTCGGGGTCGCGAGTTCGAGTCTCGTTTCCCGCTCCAGTTTTCAAGCAGACCTCGGCCTACCGGGGTTTTGTTTTTTAGAGGCAACCTGCGATCATCACGGTTGCGATGCACCAAGCAATGGCCAGGTGGCAGAGTGGTCATGCAGCGGACTGCAAATCCGCGTACGCCGGTTCGATTCCGACCTTGGCCTCCATTGCGCAACCGGCTGCCGGACAGCCGCAGGAAACCCGCCCCCCGGCGGGTTTTTTTGTGCCGTTCCGAATGCCGGGTCTTCGCCTTCCCATGCCGCGCCGGGCAGCGCGGTGCGAGTTTGCTTGCCGCGGTTGCATGGCCGTTTTGCGCCTACGACAGGCGATCAAGCTGCCGATGGTGTCGTTGCAGCGTTTTTTTTGCGGTTTTTGCCGTTCGACCCGTTGGCGCCACCGCTGAATTCCCCTACATTCAGCGTGCCGCGAGGCATACGAACCAACCACCACATATCCACGAGGGGAAACCCATGGCAAAGACGCAGAAAGCAGCTGCAAAGAGCAAGCCGGCATCCAAGGCCGCACCCGCCGCACCCAAGCCGATCAAGGAAGTCCTGAACAAGTCCAGCCTGGTGGCGCACATCGCGGAAGCCAGCGGTGTGGTGGCCAAGGACGTGCGTGCTGTGCTGGCAGCGCTGGAAGGCGCGGTAGCCGGTTCGGTGCACAAGAAGGGCGCCGGCTCGTTCCAGCTGCCGGGCCTGCTGAAGATCACCGCGGTGAGCGTGCCGGCCAAGCCGAAGCGCAAGGGCATCAACCCGTTCACCAAGGAAGAGCAGTGGTTCGCGGCCAAGCCGGCGTCGGTCAAGATCAAGATCCGCCCGCTGAAGAAGCTGAAGGACGCGGCGGCCTGATCGGCCCGTTCCTGTAGTTCCGAAGTCGAAAGTGCGGCGGGCGATCCCGCCGCACTTTTTTTGTGGGCGGTGCGAAGACACGGCACCGCGCTGGCGTCCTGGACGCTTGTGGCATGGTCAACGCCTGGGAGCAATACAACCCGGTGGCGCTGATCCGGAAGTGCATCGAGAGCCTCATGGGCTGGCTCGGCAACTGGAACATTGGCCTCAGGTGATCCGCGACACGGTGGCCGCCATCACCAGTTATTTGCCGGCGTGGCTGCGGCGAAAGATCGGCATCGACGGCATTGCCGCCGCCGCTGCCCAGCCGGCGGGCCGCCTCCACGCTTGGTACCGCGTCGGTGGGTCAGTCCGCCGCCGCCGCGGCCCAGCCGCAGAACAGCGAGGTCCGCGTGAAGGTGGGCTTCGACAACATGCCGAAGGGCACCAGGGCGAGTAGCGAGCAGAGCCGGAACACTGACTTCGAAATGAACCAAGGCTATGCCATGGCGGGTGCGTGGTGAGGCAACTCGGTCGGTAACCCGTGGGCGCCGGCACGAACCCGACGCCCGAAACGAGATGCCCCGCAACCGGTCATGTCCGGTGCGGGGCATTTGCAGCTCGAATCGCGGGTCTTTTCAAACTACGCCCGCGATGCATGCGGGCAGTTACGGCGTCGCGGCCACCTGCGGTGTTACGACCGCCGTGCCTTGTTCCTGAGCGGCGAGCGCAGCTCGCCGGAATGCCATCGGATCTTGGATGCTCTTCACCGGAGCCTGTGGGTTGCCCGCGCCGGAAATGATGATGGTGCCGTAGCCGAAGATTCGACCGAAAATGCTCTGGTGCACCTGGATGGATTCGAGCTTGCCTAGGTTCAACTCAATCGTCTGGCGGCTGATGAAACCCACCTTCACCATGATTCGCTTGTTCGTCACGGCCAGCTCCGTCGAGGCGAATTTGATCCAAAGCCCAAGCAGGATCAGCAGGCCAAGCCCGAAAGCGAAAATGCCGAGTATGCCGATGACGATGGCGAAAAAGTAAGGCCAAAGGCTGAGCTTGGCGCGGTGGACGACCGACTCGCCCGGCATGAGCGAGCTATCAACGTAACTTCCCATGTTGTTTCCCCTGTAGTGGATCGGGAGCATCGATTTGCTTCCACTACTGAATTTAGCACCGCCAGCGAGTATGCGAAGGTTGCGCTTCGTGGTCGCGACATGATCGATTTTGCGGCGAGCATGGTCGAGGGCATGCGCGCCTTGCTTGGCGAGAGTAGCGTTCTGGAACGAGTGCAGCGGCCCCATGCCGCGGTTGCACGCGGGGCATAGGGCGCTGCTGCGCCTGGTGTGCAAGCCGGCAGCGTGCATGGACGAGGGTGAGTTAGGCGTGCAGGCGTCCAGCGTGCTGTCTGGCCTGCTGTCCAAGCTGGGCGCAACGCCTGTGGACGAGAGCAAGGTGTTTCACGCCGACGCGGAAGACGATCCCGATGACGAATTTTTCAGCCAGCGCAAGCACTGATCGAATCAAAGAGCAACATTCCACTTTGACCGATGGCACGAAACCGACGTGCCGCAATAAAAGTGGCAAACTGACCCGACTCAACAGGGGGAACGCCATGAAATGGATCATTGCAGGGTTTGCGGCGCTGATGCTGGTAGGGTGCGCCACAAAGCAGGTTCGGCCCGGTGACGCGCACTTTGTTCCCGCTGATCGAGCCATTGCGCTGCAAACACCTGTCGATGGCGGCGGAGCCGTGACTATTGTGCGTGATGCCGGCTTCCTTGGCGGCGGGTGCTATGCCGGGGTATTCGTCAACGGCACATTGGCCGCAAAACTCAATCCTTCCGAGAAGGTGCGGCTTTATCTTCCCGCAGGTCGGTCAATCATCGGTGCGCACTCTGTGGGCGCCGCTCTGTGCGGCATGAAAATACAGGCCCGTGGTGAGCGCGCGTCCGAGATCATCGTCACTGCTGGTGACAATCTTTTCTTTCGACTCGCGCTATCGACAGACGGCACTGTTACGGTGACACCGCTCGTCCAATAGTCGAGAGTGGCGCATTGGCGGCGATTGGGGTCGAGCTCCCGGGCCACACCGCCTAGCGCCGAAAGCCGATAGAGCGTGCATTGGCCGCCGTGCATTTCGCACAGCCCGCCAGTCCGGCCATCCACCGATGAGCGTCAGGCAGCGCCGACGCAACAGGAGTCAGGCGCGATCTGACGACCGGGCAATCCATGACGCTCCCACGAAGCTGGCGATCTGGCAGCGTACGGGTGTACGTTTCTGCCGGGGTGAGGTTCCGCCGCTACAGGGGTGCGGCGCGGCAGGCGCTAAGGGAGAAGGGGATATGTTCAAGCACGACACAGGCGCGGCCCCTGCGGCCGCCTTCACGCGTGGCTGGCGTCACGACCGTTCCGTTGACGAGTTAATAGGTATTTGCCGGGGCATTTTGGCTGATGGTGAGGTCAATCAGTCGGAAGGTACCTTCCTGCTTGGCTGGCTAGACCGGCACCGCGAGTTTCAAGATACCTTCCCGTTCAACGCCCTTTACCCGCGCGTGCGGGATGCGCTTGAGGATGGCGTCTTAGACCTGGACGAGCAGCGCGACTTGCTGGAAGCGCTTTCTGCCACCGTAGGCGGGGAGATAGCCGCCCCGACCGGCTCAAACAGCCTTAGCACCGAACTCCCATTCGACAACCCGTGCCCGACCATCCTCTACGCGGCGAGCGTGTTCGTGGTCACGGGAGTCTTTACCTACGGCAAGCGGCGCGCCGTCTGCTACGCAATCGAGTCACGCGGTGGGGCTGTCCGCTCGGTTGTGAGTGGGAATACGGACTACGTCGTCGTGGGGGAGGTTAGTTCGCGCGACTGGCTGCACTCATCCTACGGACGGAAGATTCAGCAGGCCGTGGAGCTGCGCCAGGCCGGTGCGATGATCTCCATCGTGCCAGAGCGTCATTGGGCTGCCTCGCTTCGTGTTTGATGCGCGTTTTCCGTACCGGCGTCCGTACAACGAAAAGGCCACCTTCGCTGGTGGCGTCCTTATTTATCTGGCGGCGGGTGCTTTGTCGAAAACGGGCACCGAGCGGGCACCAGTGAAAACGTGAGGCGAGGGGACTAGTTGGCGCCTTGCTAAAAATCGACGCGAGTTATTGATCTTGAATGGTGCCCGGACCCGGGATCGAACCGGGATACCCGTGAGGGTGAGGGATTTTAAGTCCCTTGCGTCTACCAGTTTCGCCATCCGGGCGTGGCGTCCGCGGTGCTGCGCGGGCGGGCGCATCGTAGCACGCGACGCGTCTGCGGCCGGGTCAGAACAGGCTCTTGAAGATGTGGATGCCGGCGCTGTATTCGCCGACGATCGTGCCCACGCTGACCAGGAAGAAGTTGAGCAGGGTGCGCGCCACGCGGTTCTTCCACCAGCCGCTCCAGTGCACGATGTCGTCGCGCAGGGTGTCGAAGTCGACCACCCGCGGGCGGCGCGCCCAGGCTTCGGCCATCGCGCTGATGCCGCCGGCGGGGATGCCGGGGCGGAACGGCTTGATCGGCGCGGCGATGAACGCGGCAGTGATGCTGAACGGGTGCGCGCCGGCGACCAGCGCGCCGAGCGCGGCGAAGCCGCCGGTGAACAGCACCCAAGCCAGCAGCGCCTGCGTGCCCAGCGAGGCGTTGCGGTGGAACGCCCAGGCGATCGCGGCAAACACCAGCAGCACCAGCCCGGCGGCCACCCACTTCGGCCAGCGCGCCTTGGACGGCAAGACGGCAAGCTCGGCGACCTTGGCGGCGGGGTCGTCCTGCTGCTCGCGCAGCAGGTTGCAGAGGCCCTTGAGATGGCCGGCACCGATCACCACCAGCACGCGGCGGTGATCCGAGGTGGTCGGGCGTGCGGCTTCCTCGCGCAGGCGCGCGGCCATGAACGCGTCGCGCTCGCCGATCAAGCTGTCGTAGAGCGGCTTCGAGCTGCTGGCGAACTCGCTGAACGCGCTTTCCAGCAGGTCGCCCTGCTTCAGTTTCTCGATCTCGCCCTGTTCGATCTCCTCGCGCTCGAACACGCTGGCCAGCAGGCCGCCGAGCAGGCCGAAGCGCTGCCAGAAACCCACGCTGCGCCAGGCGCGCTTGAGCGTGGTGCCGACTTCGCGGTCGATTAGCCACAGTGGCAATCCGCGCCGCTCGGCGCCGTCCATCGCGGCCTTCATCTCGGCGCCGGGCTGGATGCCGGACTGGTCGGCCAGGCGCTTCTGGAACGTGGACAGCACCAGGCTGGCCGCGACCATGCCGGCCTTGCCCTGGCGGATCACCTTGAACAGGTCCATCTGCTTGAACGCTTCCGGGTCGCGCATGCTCTGCGCGCGGCTGTCGCACAGCTCTACCGCTACCGCGTCGAAGTGCTCGTGATCCAGCAAGGCCTCGACCGCCTCCATGCTGCTGCGCGAGACGTGCGCCGTGCCCAGCACTACGTATTCCACGCCGTCGCGTTGCACGCGCTCGATCGGCTGGCCGTGCAGGGCGGCGGGCAGCGCGGTGACTTCGGTTTCGGGGGCGCTCATGCGTTCTGCAGGCCGGTGGTGGGTAGAGATCCATGCATGGGGACGCATCCCGCGCGAAGCAAGTGAAGAGTGCGGCCAGGGAAGGCCGCCCGTGTGATCTTCGCGATCAGGGATGATCGCATTAATCCCGAAAGCGCCTGAGCAGGTCGGCATAGGCGTCGATGCGGCGATCGCGCAGGAATGGCCAGATCCGCCGCACCTGTTCGCTGCGCGCCAGGTCGACCTCGGCCAACAGCAGTTCGCGCGCACCGGTGCCGGCTTGGGCCAGCAACTCGCCCTGCGGCCCGGCGACGAAGCTGGAGCCCCAGAACTGGATGCCGGCACCGGTACCCGACGGGTCGGTCTCGAAGCCGGTGCGGTTGCACGACAGCAGCGGCAGGCCGTTGGCCACGGCGTGGCCGCGCTGCACGATGATCCAGGCGTCGCGCTGGCGGTCCTTCTCGGCCTGCGCGTCGTTCGGGTCCCAGCCGATCGCGGTGGGGTAGAGCAGCAGTTCGGCGCCGGCCAGCGCCATCAGGCGCGCCGCTTCCGGGTACCACTGGTCCCAGCACACCAGCACGCCGAGGCGGCCGACCGAGGTGTCGATCGGCTCGAAGCCGAGGTCGCCCGGGGTGAAGTAGAACTTTTCGTAGAACGCCGGATCGTCCGGGATGTGCATCTTGCGGTAGACGCCGGCGATCGCCGCCGAGCGGTCGAACACCACCGCGGTGTTGTGGTACAGCCCGGCGGCGCGGCGCTCGAACAGCGAGGCGACCACCACCAGCCCGAGCGCCTCGGCCAGTCGGCCGATGCGCTCGGTGGACGGGCCGGGAATGCTTTCGGCGAGATCGAACAGGTCCACCGACTCGTGCTGGCAGAAGTACGGGCCGTTGTGCAGTTCCTGCAGCAGCACCAGTTCGGCGCCGGCCGCGGCGGCTTCATGCAGGCCGGCTTCGATCGTATCGAGGTTGGCGTCGCGGCTGCCGCGGTCGGTTTCCTGCAGCAGCGCGACCTTGAGACTCTTGCGCATCATCGGGTCAATCCTCGGCACATCGCCAGGCGGAACAGACCGCACAGTTTAGCCGATGCGGCTCAGGCGATCCCGGCGGGCAGCTGCATGGTGATGCAGTGCAGGCTGCCGTTCTGCCAGATCAGGGGGCGGCACGGCACCTGCACCACGACCCGGCCGGGGTGCGCCTCGCCGACGATGCGCGCAGCCTCGGCGTCGGCGCTGTCGCCGTAGGCCGGTACCAGCACGGCGCCGTTGACGATCAGATAGTTCGCGTAGGAGGCGGCGAGCCGGCGGCCTTCGTCGAGGATGGGCTGTGCCCACGGCAGCGGACGCAGCCGGTACGGACGACCGTCCGTGGTGCGCAGCGCGGCCAGTTCCTCGCCCATGCGCTGGAGTTCGTCGTGGTGGTGATCGGCCGTGTCGTCGCAGGCCTGGAACACGATGCGGTCGCCCGGCGCGAAGCGCGCGAGGGTGTCGATGTGGGCGTCGGTGTCGTCGCCTTCGAGGTAGCCGTGATCCAGCCACAGCACGCGATCGGCGTGCAGGCTGCCGCGTAGGATCGCGCTCATTTCCTCGCGCGACTGTTCGGGGTGGCGCTGCACCAGGCAGCGCCAGGTGGTGAGGATGCTGCCGGCACCGTCGCTCTCGATGCCGCCGCCCTCCAGCGCCCAGTCGATGCGCTTGTGCGCGGCCTGGCCGAACACGCCGGCCTGCGCCAGCCCGGCGACCAGGGCGTCGTCCTGCTCGGCACCGAACTTGCCGCCCCAGCCGGTGAAGCGGAAGTCGGTGAGCTGGAAGCCGCCGACACCGTCGACGAGGGTGATCGGGCCGGAATCGCGCAGCCAGGTGTCGTCGTAGGGCAGCTCGACGAAGCGGACTCTCGACAGGTCCACGCCGGCGCCGCGCAGCTGCGCCTGCACATGGGCGCGCAGCGCGGCATCCGCGGCCACCACGATCAGCGGCTGGAAGCGGGTCACCGCGGCGGCCAGCGCTACATAGGTGGTTTCCACCGCGGCCAGCCGTTCGGCCCAGTCGGTGCCGGCGTGCGGCCAGGCGATCAGCACCGCGGCCTGCGGTTCCCATTCCGCCGGCAGGCGCAGGGAGTGGTCGGTCATGCTGGCTGTCTCGCGCGGGGAAGGGCCGCGCATTGTACGACGCGGGAACCGCGCACATGAAAACGCGGCCCGTGTCGCCACGGGCCGCGTCGTTCGGCCAATCAGTTCAGTTGACGTCTGCCGGGTTGGTGTTGTTGCCGGCCGGCGTGTTGAGCACCGCGTGGATCACGTGGCTGTGCTCGAAATATACGATGAAGTTCGCGTATTCCCAGCGGTTGATCTGCGGGTGCTTCTTGCTGTCGCCGCCGCGCGGCGAGAGCTTGCGCTGCGGCGCACCCCAGGTCTTCTCGACCTGCGCCATGCTCAGCCCGCGGCGGGGCAGGTTCATGTCCTTTTCCTGCTGCACGCGGTGGATCAGCAGGCTGTTGCCGTGTTCGCGCGACTGCGCCGCGCTGGCCGGCTGCGATACGGCCAGACCGGCGGCAGCGGCCAGCATGATGACGATCGGCAAACTGCTCGTGAACTTGACCATGGCTCCCCTCTCCAGACAAGGCTGTATGCGGCGTCGTTGTAGCAGAAGCGCCAGTACGGCGCCATGCCGGTGGCCGCCGATTGCGATGGGTTCGGCATTCGCCTGCGCGCGGCGACACCGGTCGACGCGTCGAGAATAGCGCCATCACCGCTATCATGGGCGGCTGCAGGCGACCGCCTGCCCGGTCCCGATCCAGGTTTTTGATGATTTCCTTCCGACATTTCGCCCTGCGCCGCGGCAGCCGGCTGCTGCTCTCCGACATCGACCTGGTGATCCAGGGCGGCTGGCGGCTGGGCGTGATCGGCCGCAACGGCTGCGGCAAATCCAGCCTGTTCGCCGCACTGCAGGGCACGCTGGAGGGCGATGTCGGCGAGCTGGAGATGTCGGGCAAGCTGCGCCTCGCTTCGGTAGCGCAGGAAACCCCGGCCTTGCCGGATGCGGCGATCGACTACGTGCTGGGTGGCGACGAGGAGCTGGCCGCCGCGATCCGCGACGAGGCCGAGGCCGGCGAGCGCGGCGACATGGAGGCGATGGCGAAGGCGCATCACCGCATCGAGGAACTGAACGGCTACGACGGCCGCGCCCGCGCCGGCCGCCTGCTGCACGGCCTGGGCTTTCCGCCGGAAACGCACGAGCGCGCGGTGCAGGAATTTTCCGGCGGCTGGCGCGGACGGCTGAACCTGGCGCGTGCGCTGATGTGCCCGTCCGACCTGCTGCTGCTGGATGAGCCGACCAACCACCTCGACCTCGACGCCGTGCTGTGGCTGGAGGAATGGTTGCGCCGCTACCAGGGCACCTTGCTGATCATCTCGCACGACCGCGAATTCCTCGACGGCGTGATCACCCACACGCTGCACCTCAACGACGGCAAGGCCAAGCTCTACACCGGCAACTACAGCGCGTTCGAGCGCCTGCGTGCCGAGCAGTTGCGCCAGCAGCAGATCTCGCACGAGCGCGAGCAGGCCGAGCGCGCGCACCTGCAGTCCTTCATCGACCGTTTCAAGGCCAAGGCGACCAAGGCCAAGCAGGCGCAGTCGCGCATGAAGCGGCTGGAAAAGCTGGCCGGCACCGAAGCGGTGCGCGCCGAGCGGCCCTTCAGCTTCCAGTTTGCGGCGCCGGGGCGGCTGCCCGATTCGATGCTGCAGCTGGAGGACATCACCGCCGGCTACGAATTGCTCCCTCTCCCCGCCGGGGAGAGGGTTGGGGTGAGGGGACACGGCCGAGGTGAAGATGGGTCGGAGCGCGCTTCGATGGACCCCAGCGCGAGCCCCAGCCCCTCACCTCATGCCTCTCCCCGGAGGGGAGAGGCGGTCAACGTCGTCCTGTCGGACGTGCGATTCTCCATTGAGGCGGGCGAGCGGATCGGCCTGCTTGGCCCCAACGGTGCCGGCAAGTCCACCCTGGTGAAAACCCTGGTCGGCGAGCTGGAACCGTTCGGCGGCGAGCGCAAGGTGCACAAGGACCTGAAGATCGGCTACTTCGCCCAGCACACGGTAGAAAGCCTGCGCGAAGGGTCGAGCCCGCTCGACCATCTGCTGGACAAGGCGCCGGGCGTGGCAACCCAGGTGATGCGCGACTTTCTCGGCACCTGGGATTTCGCTGGCGACCGCGCGTTCGAGTCGGTGGACGGTTTCTCCGGCGGCGAGCGCGCACGTCTGGCGCTGGCACTGATCGCCTGGGACAAGCCGAACCTGCTGCTGCTCGACGAGCCGACCAACCACCTCGACCTGGACATGCGCGAGGCGCTGGCCGATGCGCTGGCCGACTTCGACGGCGCGCTGGTGCTGGTCTCGCACGATCGCCATCTGCTCGGCATGGTCTGCGACAGCTTCTGGCGCGTCGCCGACGGCGAGGTGGCGCCGTTCGACGGCGACCTGGACGACTACGCGCGCTGGCTGAAGACGCGCAGCACCGCAAGCAAGAAGACGGCCAAGCCGGTGGTGGCCAAGATGGCGGAAGTTTCGCCCGAGCAGCGTCGCCGCCAGGCCGCCGCCCAGCGCGAGAACGAGAAGGCCGCGCGCCAGCGGGTGAAGAAGATCGAGACGCGTACTGCCGGCATCGACACCGAACTGGCAGCGCTGGAGGCCGGGCTGGCCGATCCCGCCACCTACAACGGCCCGACCAGCGAAATGATGCGCCTCGGCCAGCGCCAGACCGAGTTGCGCCATGAGAAGGAGGCGCTGGAAACCGAGTGGCTGGCGCTGGTCGAACAACTGGAGGCCTGAGAAATGTCCCTGCCGGAGCGATCGTTGCAACTGTGGCTGCCCGCACTCGCCCACGTCGAGCCGGGCCATCCGCTGCGCGCATGGCTGCCCCGTGCCGATCGCCTGGCGGACGGCGGCATTGGCTACCTGGGCGGCCTCGGCGAGCATTTCGCGGGCGTCGACGCGGGCCTGCCCGCCGCGGCAATCACTCGCGAATTCCTTGCCGGCGACGCGGGCGGCGATGCCTGGCTGTCGGCCGATCCGGCCTGGGTACAGCCGGACATGAACGGCGTGCGCCTGCTCGCCTGCGGCCGCATGGGCCTGGGCATGGACGAGGCGCAGATGCTGGCCGCGCCACTGCGACCCGTGTTCGAGGAAGCGGGCATGCAGCTGGACATTTCCACGCCGGACCATTGGCATCTGCGCCTGCCGCCCGACCTGCCGCTGCCGGATTTCGCCGCGCCTGAGCAGGCGCTGGGCGAGGACCTGGCGCAGCATCTGCCACAGGGCGCGCAAGGGCGCCGCTGGCGCGTCCTGCTCAACGACGTCCAGGTGCTGTTGCACCAGCATCCGCTGAATGCCCGGCGGCAGGCGCACGGGCAGTCGCCGGTCAACAGCCTGTGGCTGTGGGGTGGTGGACATCTGCCGTCACCGTCGACCAGCGAACTGGCGGAGGTGGTCAGCGACGATCTGCTGTTGCGCGCGTTGGCCGCCCGTGCCGGCATTGCCCAGCAGTCGCGCGCGGCCGAGACGATCGCCGGCGGCGGGACCGGCTGGCTGATCGACCTGCAGGACCTGCCGGCGCAGGAAATCGCCTCGCGCTGGTGGCCGGCGCTGCTGCCGCTGCTCGAACGCCAGTCCGTCGTGCTGCATTTCGCCAGCGGCGAACGCTGGCTGCACAAGCCTCGCCACCGCTGGCGCCTCTGGCGTGGGGCGGGGCGTTGATCGTACTGCAGCTGCGCCGACGTGAGGGCAGGGGCGCACCGCATGGCTGGGCGGATGCGGTGCACCCGGTGCTGCAGCAGATCTACGCCGCGCGCGGCGTACTGGAGCCTGGCCAGGTCGAACACCGGCTGGCGCGGATGCTGTCACCACAATTGCTGGGCGGCATGGCGCCGGCCGTCGATCTGCTGGTCGAGGCGATCCGCGACGACTGGACCATCCTGATCGCCGGCGATTACGACTGCGACGGCGCCACCGGCGCTGCGGTGGCGGTGCGCGGCCTGCGCCTGCTCGGTGCCAGGCGCGTGGATTACGCGATCCCCAATCGCTTTGCGCACGGCTACGGTCTGAGTCCCGCCTTCGTCGCCTCGCTGCAGCCGACGCCGCAGCTGATCGTCACCGTCGACAACGGTGTGGCCAGCGTCGCCGGTGTGGCCGCAGCCAAGGCGCGCGGCATCCGGGTGATCGTCACCGACCACCACCTGCCTGGTGAGCAGTTGCCCGCCTGCGACGCGATGGTCAATCCGAACCTGCCCGGCGACGGCTTTCCGAGCAAGGCTCTGGCCGGTGTCGGCGTGGTGTTCTATCTCCTGCTGGCGCTGCGTGGGAGGATGCGCGAACGCGGCGTCTTCGCCGGCGCGGAACCCGACCTTTCCGGCTTGCTCGACCTGGTGGCGCTGGGCACCGTGGCCGACCTGGTGCCGCTGGATTTCAACAACCGCGTGCTGGTCGAGGCCGGCCTGCAGCGCATGCGCAGCGGCCGCGGTTGCGCCGGCATCGCCGCGCTGGTCGAGGCCGGCAAGCGCAGCCTGGCCACGCTGTGTTCCACCGACCTGGCGTTTGCTGTGGGGCCGCGGTTTATGTCAGGCTGAAGTGATCAGACAAGTCCGTCTATAACATTCAATCAGTTAGCTCCTAAAGCGCTCCGGCTCTACTAGCTCATCTGCTCGGTCAACTCTCAATATGTGGAAGCTGCTGGAGTGGTCAGGAGGACCGCTGGCACCTTGTCTTTCCGAAGACCGGTGTGACAGAGTGATCACACTTGGGGCAGAAAAAACAAGCTTCTATGATCACTGTGGCCGTATCGCAGGGGCCGCCGGAACGCCCTGATCTTGTTAGAGATTCTCTTCCAGAAGGCTATAGCTACGTTGTCGATGACGAGCTGAGCACTCCAATCGAGCCAATTCTTCTTTGGTTGTGCAGCACATATCCACCAAAGCGGGGCATGTGGAGGCCCTCGACCGTAGAAGCAGCTGCTTACGACCTGTGTGATTGGTGGCGCTTTCTTACTCACACGAAAACCGAATGGGACCAGGTTTCGTCCGACGACCTCTCCAACTATCGAGACGGATTGTTAGCGGCAGTGAGCTTCCGCCAGAAAAAAGCGTATGACCCGAAAACCATTGGTCGCCGCGTGAAGGCAGTGGGAGCGTTTTACAGCTGGGCTATCAACAACGGCTACTTCCTGGGCGAACCGGTTAGCCCAAAGAAGTTAAAAGCGATCTGCCGTCCGATCGACGAGAACGCATTGGCCCACGCTGGAGCCATGGCATATCGTGAGATCGACACTTTGGCGCCACGGCGGAATATCGACTCTGATGAAAGGGTTTGTCCCCTGAGTCCAACTGAGTGGCGTGATATCGCGGCTGCGCTCGGCCCCTTGCCAAGTCAAAACAGGGATGGTCTCCAAGGTTGGTCTCGAGATCGGCTTGCCTGTGAAGTCAGTTTATGGACTGGGATGCGAGTTGATGAAGTGTCCGGGCTTGTCGTCCACCAAATTCTCGAGCTTTCTTCTAGGGTGCGTGAAGCCTCCACGGCTGCCGTCGAAATTACGCGAACAAAAGGCCTACGAAAGCGCAAGGTACTTTTTCCCAAGCATTTGGTTGACGAATTGATCACATATATCGATGGCGAACGCGCCGAGGCAATTGCTGTCGGAAGGCGCTTTGGCTTGAAGAAAGCGCCAGCGGCTCTTTTTGTAAACGGTGCCGCGTCTCGAAACCATGCCGGCCGCCCGATACAGGCATATACGCTTTCCGGAGCCTTTCGCCAAGCTGTCGAGACGGTGGGTTTACTGCGGAGGGTTGAACGTATTGAACCCCTAACGAGCACGCGATTCATTACCCTAATGCCAGCTCATACGTTCCATGATCTGCGGCACACGTTTGCCGTTTTCCTCTATCAAGCGGAGATCGCGTGCGGGAATCCAGAGCCTTGGAAGATCATCCAGGCAAGGCTTGGTCATAGACATCTCCAGACCACAAGGGACACCTATCTGCGGATCGTAGATATTTTTCGAATCAGAACCAACGATGAGGTCTATCGGTATTTGAGAAGTATCCATGGGCCTTAGATCGAAAGGAAATTTGACCCGTTTCGATTCTGCGCCTCGCCATAACGAGAACCGCATATCGGAGGTGAGTAGTAGTGATGTAAGTCTTTTTCGGCCGGCACGCGTTGCGCATGGTATTACCGGCGGTGTAGAAACCTTAGACCTGATCTTTCCAGCACCAACGGGCGAAGAGAAGGTGGACGTTTCGTATCTCCTCAAAGCCCCCAATTTGGCAAAACCTTTTGCTTATGCGCTTCTCTCTAAGCTCACGCCAGATAGTGTCGACTCGCGCCACTCGTTTTGTAAGTGGCTTCGCCTCGGCTTTTTTCGCTACCTTGCTGACCAAGGTCGTGAAGATGTGTCCTTGTCGGAACTCGACTTACCTTTAATCAAAGGCTACGTTCACTGGCTGGAGCAAGCGGCACCCGGGGAAAAAACAGCTCGGTGGAGTCATGGTACACGCAACGGTTACCTGCATGCATTAAGGAACACCATCGATATCCTTAAGAAGTTGCCGAAATGGAACGCGCAACTACGGACGGGCTTTCATGTTCCCTCACATCAGTGGATTGGTGCGAAGCGGCTGAAAAAGCCCACGGAAATACTTAACGATGAAGAGCTTGCCGATATTTACAAGGCGTGCCTCGACGAGATTACGGCAATTCGCAGCCGAGTAGAAGCGGATCTCGAACTTGCTACAGCAGCGAGGTTCTTTGTTCCGAAATCAGCTACGAGCTCGGGAGATTATCGGACGCGCGACGTGGCCCTGGCTGCTTTTGCCGAGATGCTTCCGGAGCGGATTCCGTGCTATCCCGAACTCGAAAAAAACAACACTTATCTGCTTACTGCTGTAAAAACACGCTTTGGCGGTGTTGTTGATCTTCGAACCGCATTTGTGCCGGGGCCGCGGCAGTTGGTGCCATTCGCTGTCATGCTCGCATTCCATACGCGTTTAAACCCCGAAACGCTTCTGGGTAGTGAGCTAGATGACTATTACGTGGAGGATCGATTTGGGGAGCCGAGGTTCTTCGCTAGGCCAACAAAAGGGCGCGCGCGCCGACGGCAGCGGCCATCTGCCCCAGTAGATGATAGTTGGGATAATCCAGCGTCGATCTACGACTTCGTAAAGGGCTGGACGAGCCGGATCCGACCGTTGGCGCCGCACAAGGGCGCGAACAGGTTGTTTATTTATGTACCCAAGGCGGTTAAGCCTATCGTGAGCTTCTTCGACGTTCACTCGTCGAATGGCAATGGTTTTGGCGCCCTACTGCGACGATTCTGCCGAGACCACAATCTGCAGCCATTCTCTTTGAAGCAGATCAGGCCGACGATGCTGGATTTGGGACGAACGATGCAAAATGGCGACATTCGCGCGGCACAGGCGCTTGGTGACCATCGTCATCCTGACACTACGAATTCTCATTATACGAGTAGTGCTCAACGCAAGCGTAACGAAGAGCGTCTGGGCGAGATCATGAGCGAACGAATCAGATGGGTGGAATCAGGCGGAAAAATTGATGTGCGTGATGCAGGGAAAGGGGGTGACGAAGGCGCGGCAACCCCAGGATGGCGGTGCTTTGATCCGTACCAGTCACCATACTCGCCTCATGGGAAGCTTTGCATCGCCTACGCCTATTGCCCCGTTTGTCCTTTGGGGCACATCGACGTTGCCTCACCTGAGGCGTGTGCGTTGGCTTTGAGTTTGCTGGATGCTATCCGTCGAGCCAAGGGTACCCTCGATCCACAAGGATGGTTGGAGCGAATGGGTCCCATTGAAAGGCGATTGGTCGAGTACTGGCTTCCGCGCTTCGATGTAGCGGTGATGGATGCCGCACGAAGGCTTGTATTGCCATTGTTGCCTACTCCCGAATGAGTTCTCTCTCAAGCAAGCTTGACACCGCTTCCATAGCAGCCAGCGAGATTGGGCGAAGCGTTCTGTACATGCCTGATCCTGCTAGCGCGTGGATCTCTAAACAGTCCCGTTTCGGCGACAACCTTTGGATGCTTGATGCGCTCACCCCCGGCCAGCCCGACGCTGCTGGCACGCTTGATTGGCAGTTTCAAATTGTCGAGGGAGTGCTGTTCACCGATCCTGTTTTCGAGGATTTGAGGAACACCTTGAAGCGGTTTGTTTGGTCACTAATGTCGGAGCGTACCGGCGGCCTAGCCTTGACTGCGGGTTCCATAAGAAAAGTCTCGACTGGCATTAAGGTGCTCGTGACCTGGATGTTCAACAATGACTATCACAAGCTGTCCGAGCTCACATCGGTCGCTAGTGAGGAATTTCTGTGCGATTTGCAAGACGAGTACCGAGGTCTTCTCTCGGACGAGGCGGCGACTGCTAACCTCGAAAGTGGCGCCGACGAAGAGAACGCAAGCACGGAGTCTGACGATGAGCTTACGACGGGGATGCTCCGTCCGCGACTCCAAATCTGGGCGCATCTCTGGACACAGCGTGAAGTGATGCTTCGGTTCGGGAGTGATGTGCTTCCAGAGAAGCCCTTTTCAGGACGATCCCCGCGCTCGCTGGCTAATGAGCTTGCAACGAAGGCGGAGGGCTGGATTTTACCAGTGCCTGATGAGGTGGCACTTCCAGTTATGAGGGAGGCACATCGATGGGTGATAGAGCGATCTCAGGATATTCTGGCGCTCCAGTTGGCGTATTTAGACGCTTACGCTAGCGCAGGTCACTTGTGTGAGGCGATGCGCGTAGGGAAGGCCAAGTCGGCAATTGAAGACTTCTGGTTCTCTGCCGATCCCGCAACGGCATGCCCTTGGCGAGAACCCATTACTCCTTGTCAACGTAAAAGCATCTTCGGAGGCCAGTGGCGGATCAACAGTCTTGGATCGCACCAAATCTTTCGCACGCTCTTGGAGGACCTTTGTGCGGCGTGTGTAATAGTAATTCAGAGCGAGGCAGGCCTACGCATCAACGAAATTTGTGGCCTGAGTGCCGGTGCTTCTAGCCAGTCTGGAAGCATTGTTGAAGTAAGGGGCAGTAAGACTGGTCTCAACGAACATTTTTTTCTGCGTGGGCTTCTATCCAAGATGCAACGGGGCCCACGCGAAGTTGAATGGCTCATTGGCTCTCGTCCAAGCGGTTCAAGAGAAGTTCCCGCGACGGCTCAAGCGGTATGGATTCTGGAAAAGTTATTTGAACCGTTACGTACAAGGGCGCTGAATCCTAACTTACAAAACTCGCTTATTCTTTGCTTTACTGCGCCAAGGGGATACCCCCGAGATGGCGTCCACGTGGGGCGGCCAATAGGGGCGATGCTACGTAAATTGCAGCGTCAATTTATCGGAAACAACGTCGACTTGAGCTGCCTGCCGGATCGAAATCGGGCTGATCAGAATTTGGTTCCTTTTCGGGAGTCTGCTGGCGCCTGCCTTAAGACGCATTCTTGGCGAAAAACGTTTGCTCAATATGTATTCCGGACCGATGCACGCATGACGCCTGCGGTCGCACAGCAATTTCATCATCTTTCCTTAGCCATGACTGAAGAGGGATATCTCGGAAACGACCCGACCTTGCTCGAGGTCATGGACAGCGTACGTCAGGAGCAAACGGCGCTCGTGTTCTACGAGCTTGCGCGCGGCCATCGGCCAGCGGCTGGGCGGCTGGCGAAGCTGGTAGATGACTATCGTGCGGAGCTTGCGCAGCTCGTCGGCAGCGGTAACCGGCGTGAAGGGCTGGACGCGATTAAACGATGGGTCATAGCGGAGGATCTTCGGATCTGGTTCTCAAGGCATGGCAAATGCTTCATCAAGCTAGCGCCAGTTAAATCGCGTTGCCACCAGCTCGGCGGTTCCGAACACTGGTCAAACGGTCAGCCAAATTTCGCCTTTCGAACACCAGATGCCTGTCTGGGATGCCCGGTATACGCGGTTGATGCGGAGAACGAGTCGTTCTGGGCTAGAAGATTCACTGAGAACGCTCGATGGCTTGAGAGTGGCTTTGCTATTGGTGGTGCACGCGCGGTCGCGGAGCTGCGTGTCCGTCAAAGCGAAGCAGTACTTCGGGCGATCGGAGCGGTTGTCCCAGACTTGGGAGCCCTAAATGCACAGATCTAAGAACGTCCGGCCCGCACGGAATTCCGTGGAGCTATCGTTTTTCGACGCCTTGGAGCGTCTCAAGTCAGGCGCGCCGAACGATCCTCAGCTTGCTAAGCGTGCCAAGCGAGGAATACTCAGAATATCCGTTGCAGTGGTTGCTCAGGAAGCTGGGCACTCCCGTACGCTCATCAGCCATGAGGGATGCGCGTATCCGGCGGTGCGTAGAGCCATCCTAGATGCGAAGGCACCACCACGAAGCGAGCCAACGTCTCTGGCTGAAATCAATCGTCGCCTCAGACAAGAGAACGCAGAGCTCCGTCGTACGGTGAAGCTTGCCCGCGATTCGATGGCGGCTATGGCTTTAAGGATGAATCGAGTGGTGAGAGAGGCTGAACGCCGTGTTGCCGCAGCTGATCGTCGGGCGGGAAATCGCGCCAGTTCGGCTGAGGTCGCTGGGCAATTTTGCGAGGAGCGCGTGACCGCTGCGACCGAGAAGGTCGTGCCCATACGCAGGCCTAACGCCAAAACAGACCTTTGATTCCCTCGAACGGATATTTCGATCTATGCGAACCTATCTATGAGCGAGAGCACTACGAGCGTACGGTTCGTGCAGCGCGCACGAGCCCCAGAAGTTGAGGCTGCAGCGCTAGCCGAAGGGTTCAGCCCCTTGCAGGCGCGGTTGCTTGCCGGGCGGCTGCCAGCTGGTGGTCGCCCATTAGCGAGCATTGTTCGACCGCGCGTCTCGGACTTGGATACGCCGGACGCGCTACCGGACATCGAACGGGCGGCGGATTGTATTGCAGATGCCGTGGTTCAGCGGCGGCCGATCGCTATCGTTACGGATCATGACGCCGATGGAGCTACCTCGCACGCCATTATCCGGCTCAGTCTGCTCGCATGGGGTGTCCCCCTGGAGCAGATCTCGGGCTTCATCTCACATCGCATGAGAGAGGGCTATGGGGTCACCCATGCGTTCCTCGAGCGCATCTTGCCGGAGCTGGGACCACGGACTTGCGTTATCACTGCGGACCAAGGGAGCGCGGACGAGGCGCGAATCGCGCGCCTGCGAGAGGCTGGTCATTGTGTCGTGGTCACGGATCACCACGGTGTGCCAGAAGAGGGGCCACCTCCTTCAGCGCATGCGGTGGTAAACCCCGTCCGTCGCGATAGCCAATTCCCTGACCAGGCAATTGCGGGCTGTCATACAGCGCTGTTGGTAATGGCTGCGGTGCGTGATCAGTTGATCGCTCGTGGCCTCCTAGGCGTCACGGCAACGCGCGTGTCCGATTTTCTCGATTTGTGCGCGGTTGGGACAATTGCGGATGCAGTATCGCTCGGATTGTCCCATAACAATCGTGTGATCATCCAAAGAGGGCTCCAGCTGATGAATGGCCAGCCGAGGCCATGCTGGCGAGCCATGCGTCGCGTCCTCGAGAAGCAGGGAGAGTGGACGGTCAGCGATATTGCGTTTCAAGTGGCGACCCGTATCAACGCTCGAGGGCGCTTGGGCGATGCCATGTTGAGCGTGGAGTTCCTAACTGCAAGCGATGAGAAGTTCGCCTATGAAATCGCGCTCGAACTGGACAGTAACAATCGCGAGCGCCGTTCGGTGGAGCGAGCCAATACGCAAATCGCTACTCGCGAGGCTCAACAGGCCGTTGCCCAGGGGCGCTACGGATTGTGCCTATGGTTGGGCGAGGAGGGCCATGCCGGAGTTCATGGTATTTCGGCGACCAGGATGGTCGAGCGATTCGGTCGCCCTACTATTTGTCTTTCGCCCGCTCCAGGCACTCCTGAGTTCGTTACTGGATCGATCCGAAGCACCGAGCGCGTGCACGTGCGTAACACATTGTCCACCATCCAGGCAAAATACCCAGGTCTGCTCATCAGTGGCGGTGGTCATGCCGGTGCTGGTGGATTGCGTGTGAGAAGGGATCAAGTGCCTCGTCTCGTCGATGCATGGGATGAATGCGTTCGCAACTGCTACGAAAACGCGCCAAGCCCTCAGGTCCTGGTCGACGGAGATTTGGATTGGCCCACGATGGAGACCGTGGAACAGATTCGTGCACTCGAGCCCTTCGGCCGAGGTTTCGAGCCGCCAGTGTTCTTTGGCGAATGGTGTATCCATACCGTGCGTGGGATCGGCGACGGTACGCATATCAAACTCACGCTAAGTCGTGGGCAGCGGTTCGTTGACGCCATATGGTTTGGCGCGAAGGACGCGGATGCGCCCTTGCCTGTGGCGGTTGGGCAGAGCCTGCGTGCGGCTTACGTGGTCGAAACTAACGTTTATCGAGGTATGAGCCGGCTGCAACTCCAGATCAAGGCGGTAGAAGGCGTCATTGCGGTCCGTCGAGAGAAGTCTGGGCTGGACTGAGGGCAATCGGCCAGAAGAGGGTGTGGTGGCATCGCTAGCGCGGGCTTTTCCACATGGCGCTACCAACAAACTCTACAATGAACCCAGCCAAGGCGAAGGGCGCCAGCTTTCCGTTCTCATCTTCCCATCCCTTCGCTTGGAAAGACAGCGCTGGCGTAACTCCTCTGCCTCATCAAAAAAGCTCGCATCTCCCAAACCGAGCTTTTTGAAGACAGCAGCTGATCGGGAGTACGAACCTTCAAAGGAAACTCCAGCGCGACGAAGCATCTCGGCAACTAAAATCGTAGCGGCAGCGGCTACGTCCGGCTCCGTAACAGTCTCAGCAGTCAGGTGATCTAATACGGTATGGAGGAGCAGATCTGGCTCGAAGTGCTCTAAAAATTCTTTGAGATCGCTGCCTCGCAGCCAGTTCCGAGCTTCCGCGATCGACTGCAAGACGTTGGGTGCAATGGCAGCCATTTTGCTAATCCACGCCGATCTAACTTCCTCGTCCGGCGCTAACTTGAGCAGGGCAGCCCAAGCCTCCGGAATGAATCCACCATTAGTTGCCAGCTTAATATCAAGAAGCACATCGAGAACGCTGGCCGCGTGCACTGGGTCCAGCCTCACGACGACTTCGGCCACGGCTCGGCCATTTTCGGAATATGTAAGGTCCTCCCAGGCCGCATCAAACATAGGCTGACCTGGGTCTAGCGCAACCTTTGCGACGACATCGCGCCACACAGACGCCCCGGAATGATGGGTACCGAGATACCACAAGGGTTGTGGTCGGCCAACGTAGATGCATATGCACGCGGACAAGAGCTCTGCGTCCATATATTCCAGCACCTTTTCCGCCCCATGTTGCAATCTTAGATCGCGCCCAAGGACCGCAGATTGAATTTCCTCGGCAACGTGCTTTCGCGTTAGTACCGCAGCCCTTAGCCATTTCGCATCTACCTTATCCTCCGTGATCTGTTCTATTAATACTTCCTTTTCCTCCCGGGATAGCTTGCTCCAGTGATCGACAAGGTCGGCCGCGACCCTAAGTCGAGAGGCCGTGCCAGGCAACATGATCAGCCGCCTGACAAGGTCGCCGCGTAAGGAAGGTTCCGACTCCGTGGCACAAATCAGAAGTTGGGTTACGCCAAGTCGAAAATCGCTAAGCAACTTCTTCGATGCCAAGCGCTCAATCCCTGCGATCCAACGCTCGCAAAGACGTACATACGCGGCACTGGAAATGTTTCCTATTGCGCGCTCAGCAACCTCGAATAGTCTGGGCTCGCTAAAAGCATATTCGAGGGGCAGGGCATCCAGAACAAGCGGGAGAATCTCGCCCCATATTACCCAGGGCTCCCCCCCTGTCTTGGCTGCACCCCTATTGAAAACGAGAAGCCGCTCAATCATTCCCGCGGCCATTACAGGCGTCCGTGCCTGCCTCTGCAAGCCTTCCAATAGCATCCGTTGCCGAGCCTCAGAACAATCCTGCCAACTCTCAATTACACCGACTAGCGTTGTGTGTGCAATCGAAGGGTGTCGCTCACCGAAGACCCTATCGAGGATTTCGCTGTCATCCTCTCTTGGCACGTCTAACCAGCAGGCTACAGCCTTTGCACGTATTAGAGCTTCGTCATAGCTGAGCAAGCGACCCATTGCCGCACGCGCGAGTTCGTGAGGCTCCCGCGTGAACAAGTCGAGGGCCTTCCACGCACGCTCTGGGCTAATGCCTACACCGTTGAGCGTGTTCAGTTCTTTTGCATCGCTTGTCGCATCACTATCTTCTGTTGTACGTAAAATGTCAGAAAGCAGAGTATCTGGGCTGACGTCGGGAACTATGACGGCTTCCCCGTTCCTCCACGTTACGTGAAGTTCCGAGTAGGCCGTTACCTTCCAAATCCAGCTCTGGAATTGCTCTGACTGATCTGACTTCCATTTGTGCAAGTTAGTGACTAGAAATTCGAAGCAGAGATCGCGAGTTGATGGATAAATTGAAGATAAGCCGGCGATCGCTTGCTCAGCAATGGCTTCCCTTCCGCTGTCGGTTCGAAATTGAAGCAAGATCCAATGGAGGCTACGGGCGGTGGAGCGTGAAGTTGCGGCGCTCAGACAAAACAAGCCCCTCTCTATGAATTTTAAAACCTGTTCTTTCGAGGAGCGAGTCGCGTCATCCAGCAAAATTTCTGCTGCGGACCGGTAGAATGGGTGCGTGAAATTCAGTGACGAGCTTCCACCCCAGGCAATGATTCTTCTTAGTTCGAGCTTATCAAGCTTTTCAACGTCATCCCCGTCCAGCGCGGCGATGCTTTGGTAATGAACCTCTGCATTCTTACTAGAGTCACTCAGTGGTCCGAGCGTGAGCGAGAAGCCGGGCGACACAATGAGACCAGGAAGACGTGAGCCGCCTTGTCCGAGAACATAGGCCAACTCTGTTTGAGAGACAGTTACATCTGGTTGAGTGCACACCGCTAGGCACGCCGCAATCGTCGCGACGCCTTCTTCTCTCCAAGCTTGCCCCAGTTCCGACGCTGTTTGCCTAGCCAGACGCTCTACCGTTGGCAAGTCGAGCGGTCCGACTATACGATCGACGCTAGCGGCCAAATGCGCTAGGCAGCCCGGCTCTAGGACTAGCTGCTCACTTTCCAGGGCGGAATACACCATTTTGGAGAGGTCGACAGGCACGTCGAAGCTAGCAGCGACCTCGTCCCAGATTTTTGCGAGAAACTGGCCGGTCGAGCCTGTGCAGTCGATCCAACGCCTGCCTGCCAACGTGATGTTGTTGAGAGAGTCGACGCGCAAAACCTCGAAAAGGATTTCTTGCGCCTGCGCGATAATGAGCTTCCGCCCGGGACCTAGCTTCGGTATCAATGACCGGATTCTATGTAGCTCTCTATGAGGGTCGGCGGCGGGATGTGCGCCGCCAAGGGGGTCATCGAGTAATACCACCCTGTGGCCTGCCGCAAAATCAAGTAGAAAACGTTCAGCGGCCTCCACACTGGAGGTGTGTCTGATCGCATACCCCTGCATGCCAAGCTCGGCCGTCAGCCAGCGCGCTGTAAACGTCTTTCCCGATCTTGGCGTGCCAGATAACAGGAGCACTGAATGCTTGGAGAGCTGGTCCAACCACTGCGTCTCGCAACCCCTTGAAACGTACTTGGGGGGGCGAATTGGTTCAGGCTTGATCTTCTCTATGGCGCCGCGGAACGATTCAAACGCGTCCGAGGCCTCGTTCTTGGCCAGCTTAACCACATCGCGCAGCACGTTAATGGAAGAATCGATTTCGTCGCCAGGGACGGAGAAGACTGATCGCAGCATGCGCTCGCAACGATCACGTACCGTTTCTTCGGTTGCTTGATCTGTGATCACAACCCGCCTCAGAGCCTTTGTGGCTTGCTGAGGACGTAGACCTTTAAGAAGCTGTTGCAAGTGGGCCCTTCTGCGACACTCGAGATCGGAGTCCTTTTTGGAGGCGTTCGCTTCCGAATCACTTATTGTGTTGATAAGCTTTATGGCTGCCTTCCGTGGCAGGCTCTTTAGTTCCTGGTACGCGCTTGCCCAGATATCGGACGCAAGGTATTCCGCCGAATCGTCATTGCAGCGACCACTAACTATGAAGTGCACAAACAGATCGTCGTTGCCAAGAAGCCTCTCTAACAAGCAGTTCTCGTCTTTAAGGCTTGGGAAGTGAGTGAGCCAGCTAGCTAGGTCTTCTAGCGTTACTCGCGACGATGAGCCCTTTATTTGGAGTTCGATCGCTTTTGGCGCGGCCCCTCCCAATCGCATCTCTGCGTCTTCTCCGCCTTCCTTCTCTACCCAGAACGTGACATCACAATGGCTATGAAAGGTCAACAATCGTTCTACGCAAACCAGATCTTGGAAGTCAAATTTTCTAGGTGCGACGATCGCTATGTTCATCGGGTATCACGTGGCCATTAGGATGGGAATCGCCCAGCACCCTACATAACACTCGCAAGCTTTGTCGAGGCAACCTTACGACCGTCTTGAAG
Organism: Rhodanobacter sp. OR87; assembly: GCF_000473345.1. NCBI lineage: Bacteria > Pseudomonadati > Pseudomonadota > Gammaproteobacteria > Lysobacterales > Rhodanobacteraceae > Rhodanobacter > Rhodanobacter sp. OR87. Next base: position 175,836 of record NZ_AXBJ01000001.1, on the reverse strand, counting down.
ATTTTTTTTGCCGCGGCGGTTGATGACCACTCCCGCATCGTCCGGGATTGGTGTTAAAGCGAAGTCTGCGCAGCAGAGTTCGTAGCTTGTGATGTGAACCTGCCGGAACGGCGGGACGACAAGCATGTCCGTTACTTATGAGCTGCTGAGCGTTTTGGGTGCCGTGCCCTGCGCTACCGGGATTCCACCGCTTTGAGCAGGCGGTCCTTCTCGGCGAGGGGCATCTTTTCGAAAGCGAGGATCAGGCGCGCTAACCGCTCGTCCTCGGCAAAGAGGTAGGCAGTGGGCACTGACAAGGCTGCGGCCAGCCGCTCAATTGTGGCCATGTCCGGCTCGTGGACACCAAGCTCATATCGGTTGATGCGTGCACTAGCCACGAACTGGTCCAGTCCTGCATGGATGCCAAGATCCTTCTGCGAAAGCTGGCTTGTCAGGCGTGCCTCCTTGAGGCGTCTCTGGAAGACCAGCCGGATGTCGGTCCGTCGCGACACGTCACAAGCCCCATCGGAAAATACCAAGGAGGTTCGTGACTTTGCCTTGCGCCGGATACTACGAGTTTCGTAGGATTGCGTGCAAGCAGCCCTTTCAACCTAGGCGTTCATCACGCATGCGGCTCGTACTTGACGACGACAGCGGCATTTCTATCCCGCTCAACGACTGCGTGCGAGCGGCTTGGGTACTTCAATACGATCGCGCAGCAAACACAGGCGGGATCGAGGGGTTTCAGGAGCGCCTTGCCTCGTGTTTCGCGGAAAGCTTGGCTGAGTGCCTGGACACCGACCTTAAGCCCCCAACCGATGCGCAGCTCAGGTACGCCACCAGCATTGCTCGAGAGCTAGGTATCGCCTTGCCCTCCGAGGCGCTGCGTTTTCGCGGCCCAATGGCGGAGTTCATCGATCGTTTCGCCGAGACGTTACGGCAGAAGCGTCGAGGGCATTCGGGGGGGCGGCCGGGGACGATGAAGGTCGCGGCTGTGCTTTCGTGCCTGGCCGGTGCTGTTTAGCCAAGGGAGCATCACGAGTGACAATCGTGACCAAGAGTGCGTTTGATGCGTTGCTGGAGGCGGCGAGGGCGCCTGGAGCAGACTCAGCGAAGGTGATGGCAGCGCAAGACGCAGTCTTCAAAGCGCTTCTGGAGCTGACTGTTTACGCGCATGTCCCCGCTGAGCCAGGTCCGCCTGATCGCGTCCGGTTCATCCAATTTGTTCGGCCGGACAACGGGCAGACGGTCCTGCCATTCTTCAGTGACTGCGAGCAAGCGGAAGAGGCTGCTGCAAGGACGGTAGGCATTGTCGCGATGACCGGCCGTCGTCTGCTCGAGCTAACGCGGGGCGCTACGTTACTGCTCAATCCCAACAGAGATCATGTGGCCTTGTATCCACCTGAGGTTAGCGCGGTGTTGGAGGGTCGCTCTTTGGGCCATTACACCCACGAAACCATAACGCAAGCGGAGCAAGTCGGGCTCTGCCCACCTTCCGTTCCCACGGACGCCTTGGTGCTGGCGCTCCAAAGGCTCTTCGCGCGCGAGCCAACAGTGCGGGCGGGTTCTACCCCGTTTCCACGGACGGTTTGATTAAGGCTGAAAACTCCCGGTCCCGCCTGGCGACTCTACGACGCATGCGCGGGTTGTGGAACCGCTCGAGGTAATCGAACAGGTCAGCACGCGCCTCGTTCCTCGTCCGGTAGCTGCGTCGGTACACCCGCTCGCGTTTGAGCACACCGAAAAAGCCTTCGCACGCCGCGTTGTCGGCGCAGTGTCCGACGTCGCTCATGCTGCAGACCAGAGCGTTGCCGCCCAGGAACTTCTGGTACGTACCGCTGATGAACTGGCCACCCCGATCGGAGTGCAGGATGAGCTCCGAACTTCCCTCCCGCTGCCACACGGCCATCTGGACCGCCCGCACGACCATGTGGCGATCCTGGCGGTGGTGCATCGACCAGCCGACCACGAGCTTGCTGTAAAGATCGACCACCACGCACACATAAAGCTTGCCTTCCTGGGTCACGACCTCGGTGATATCGGTGACCCACTTGGTTTCCGGTTCATTTGCATTGAAGTCGCGTTCGAGCCGGTTGATGACGCCGACCGGGCGAGAGCCCGGCTTGCCGCCGAACCGGCGCTTCCTGCGTCGTGGCCAACCTTGCAGACCCTCGCCGGCCATCAACCGCGCCACCCGGTTGAGGCTGACGTGCTCGCCCTCGTCGCCGAGGTCCTCGTGCATGCGAGGGGCGCCGATCACGCCCTTGCTGTCCTCATGGATCTCCCGAATGCGCTCCAGCAGGCGCGCATTCGCCTGTGCCCGTGGCCCCGGCTTGCGCCCGGCCCAGGCGTAGAAACCACTGGTTGAAACTTCCAGGCAGCGGCACATCATCCCGACGGGATAGTCGCTGCGGCAGCGCTCAATCACCGCGTACCGTTCGGTGATTGCTTCGCGAAGTACGCTGCCGCGTCTTTTAAAAAATCTCGTTCCTTCGTGACTCGTGCTAGCTCGCGCTTGAGGCGAGCCAGCTCCTCGTCGCGAGGCGTGCCGCCGCCGGGGAACGCCTTGCCCCCCTCGCTCTCCGCCTCGCGCACCCAACGGGTGAGCATGTTGGGGTTGACCCCGACCTCCAGGGCGATCTGGCGGCAACTCGACTTCGATCGCCGGACCAGCTCGACGAGCTCCCGCTTGTACTCGGGGCTGTAACGCTTGCGCTTCGACATGGACACTCCTTTGGCCCAGTATGAGCCTTAGTGAAAGTGTCCGCAGAATCGGGGTAGAACCCGTTCCATGTAGGCGACACACTCTTCCGCCGCGAGATCTCTCGATAGCGTTTCAGCGTGCGCCTTCCAGTCATCCGGCCAATCGTTCCGAGCCAGGTCCCGGATGTCCCGCTGGAGCGCGAGCGTGTGCGGTGAAACCTTCCAGTGCACACGCCCAAGGTGGTAGCTGAGGCTTCCGTCCTTCACTACAAAGGCGTTTTCCGGCGTGCCGTCGGCGATGCGAATGACGCCCTTTCGCGCTAGACCGAACAACGCCGACCTGAAGCGATAGGTGGGCTCAAAGGGGATCGAGCTCGCATCGAATGGCGCCAAGGTCCAAGTCGAGTGATTCATGTCACTCGCGCGTAGCAAGGCCAACAGGCAGGCAGCTTCGGCCAAGGACAACTCGGCCGCCTCAAACGGGCTTTGGCGTAACGGTGGAAACGTCGATAGCTCACGATGAATAAAAGCGTGCCTGTCTGGACTGCTGCCGGTTCCGTAGACATCATCCTAAGCTAACTGGCTCTGCTGCTCGAACTGCATGGGGCTGATGTAACCCAGCGTCGAGTGTCGTCGCCGGGGGTTGTAAAAGCGCTCGATGTAATCGAACACGTCAGCCTTCGCTTCAGCACGGTTGCGATAGACCTTCCGGTCGGTGCGTTCGGTCTTGAGCGTCTTGAAAAAGCTTTCCATCGCCGAGTTGTCCCAGCAGTTGCCCGACCTGCTCATGCTGCAGGTGATGCCCAGTTCGCCGAGCAAGCGCTGGAACTGATCGCTGGTGTATTGGCTGCCCTGGTCGGAGTGATGCAAGAGAGCATCGGGCTGGCCTCGACGCCAGATCGCCATCATCAGCGCATCGGTCACCAGCTGCGTGGTCATCTGCGCCTGCATCGACCAGCCCACGGCACGTCGCGAGTAGAGGTCCAGCACCACCGCGATGTAGAGCCAGCCTTCGGCCGTCCACAGATGGTGAAGTCGGCCACCCACTTCTGGTTGGGTGAGGCCGCCTCGAACTGGCGATCGAGCAGATTGGGCGCAGGAGCCGCGCCAGATCGTTCGCCCCGGTCGACCGGCAGCCCTCGGCGTCGTGGCCGCGCCCGCAAGGCTTGGGCGCGCATCAGACGCTCGATTCGGTGCAGGCCACATGGATGACCCGCCTCCAGCACATCACGCCAAACCCGGCGGGCGCCATAGGTGCGGTCGCTATCGAGAAAACTCTGGCGGATCTGCTGGCCCACCATCTCGTCGCTCAAGCTGCGGCGGCTGCGCGGGCGCGCCAGCCATGCGTAGAACCCGCTGCGGGAGACACCGAGCGCCCCGCACATCATCCCTACCGGCCAGGCCCCTCGGTGCTTCGCCACGAAGCCGAACTTCATGTCGACTCCTTGGCGAAATAGGCCGCGGCTTTTTTCAGGATGTCGCGCTCCATCCTGAGCTTGGCCACCTCCTTCTTTAGGCGGGCAATCTCCGCCTGCTCGGGCTTCATCTGCCCCTGCCCGGGAAACGCATGCTGCGGATCACCCGCCAGCTCCCGTACCCACTTGCGCAACACGTTCTCGTGCAGATCCAGGTCGCGTGCCGCCTGGGCTACCGCTACGCCACGCTCTCTGACCAGTCGTACGGCCTCGCGCTTGAACTCGCTACTGAATGTCCGCCTTGTCGCCATGGACCACCTCCGGCTTCATCATCACACCTAAACTCGGTGTCCGTGAAACCGGCAGCAGTCCACTCTGATCTCATCCTGGGTAGCCCACTGCATTCGAATGCAGACTCCTAACGGCAGGACACCATCGATCACCGCTAAGGTGATCATAAGGTGGCAACTATAACCTTCGCTCGCATGACCATCACGCTAGATCGTGCGCCTGCTGCCGCCCTGACAGAGGCGCTCCATGAGATCCCCCGCCCCCGTCTGGGCGATCGGCCGCGCCGCGCCTTTGTCGCCAAGGCGTTCGCCTCGACGTTCGGACGGCTGGAGAATCAGCTTTGCGACCCAGGAGGACTACCGACGCACGGCATCCACCGCGTGCTGGTTTGTCGTCCGAATCACCGACTCGGCAACACGGTGCTGATCAGCCCCCTGATCGCGGAAATCGAGGCACTGTATCCGGGAGCACAGATCGACCTCGTCGGCTCCGAAGCTGCCGCGAGCCTTTATTCGCCGCGCTTTTCCGTTCATCGGCTATTCGTTCTCTCCCGGCGGATCGCACGCCACCCCGTGGCCAGCGCAGGTCTGCTGCGCGATTTGAGATCGGAACGCTATGATCTTGCGATTGACCCGTGCGATGGCTCCCAATCGGGGCGGTTGGTGCTGGCGCTGGCAAAGGCGCGTTTCAAGATTGGCTTCCCCGATCGGCTGGCGAACCCCTTTTCGGCATGGCATAGACGGGTTTGGCCTCAGCATCTTGCACATCGTGGTGTCTTCCTGCTGCGCACGGCGTATGCCGGGACGACCAGTCCTGGCTATCCGCCTCTCGACATGGGTCTCTCGCTGCATGAAAGGACAGAAGCGTCCGCCGTACTGGCACGCTTACGTGGTAGCCCCTGCGGCACTGGGCACGGCCTGGTCGGCATTTTTACTAATGCGACAGGAGCCAAACGCTTTGGCCAGGCGTGGTGGAATGAGTTCATCCCGACTTTCGAGCGCCTGGCACCCGGGGTGCAGCTCGTGGATCTGGTGGCGGCCCATGGCCGCTCGGATCTCGCCGGACGTTTCCCTTCCTTCTACACGCAGAATATTCGTCGCCTCGGAGCGCTGATCGCTGGTCTCGATGGGTTCATCAGCGCCGACTGCGGCGTGATGCACCTAGCGGCAGCAAGCGGTACACCGACCCTGGGCCTTTTCTCCACAACCGACCCTGGCAAATACGCGCCGTATGGAGAGCACCATGGCTTCGTGCGGACGCGCGAGATGGATGTCGCCGGAGTCGCATCCAAGGCGGCCGCATGGTTTGCGAGCGCCCGTTCCAGTCGGGCCGCGTGCGCAGCGGAAAGCCGCGTCGACCCTTGACCGGCATCCCCGTGCCTGAATGGCCCAGGCAAGAGAAAGGAGCAGGAAAGCTCGGGTGACTAACCTGCCTCACGAAGCAAAAGACGTGAGATCCGATGAGCCCGACCCGATGGACCATTCTTTGCGATTTCGACGGCACTGTTTCGGTCGAGGATGTCATCGACTCCCTGCTTGACCGTTATGGACGCCCTGGCTGGGAGCAACTGGAAGAAGCCTGGCGTGCGGGCCAGATCGGCTCGCGTGTCTGCATGAGCGGGCAGGTGGGGCTGCTGGACATGAGCCAGGGCGACCTGGATGAACACCTCGACGGCATCCGGATCGATCACGCCTTTGCGCATTTCGTGGCCGAAGCGCGTGCGTTGGGTGTGCCCATCGGCATCGTCAGCGACGGCCTGGATTACGCGATCGAACGCATCCTTCGGCGGCATGGCCTCGATGGCCTGCCGGTGGCAGCCAACCATCTGGCGCCTGGCGTACCGCCACAGCGATGGCAGCTGAGCTCACCCTTCCAGGCCGCCGGTTGCCGCAGCGGGACGTGCAAATGCGCCCGCGTCGAGCAGGCCCGCGTCGACGGCGCGCACAGGACGCTGTTGATCGGCGACGGCGCGTCCGACTTCTGTGCCGCCGACCGCGTCGATTTCGTGTTCGCCAAGCACCGCCTGGTCGAACACTGCCGCGCCGCCGGCATCCCGTACGTGCCCATCACCGGCTTCGAGGATGCGCTGGAAATGCTGCCTGCGCTGCTCGAGGGCAACCTGGCCAGCCACCACACCTTGCCCGTCCCCGCGGGCGCACCCGCCTGACGTCCCCTGGAAACCCATGAACGCATTCGACAAGCACACCGCCCTGGTGATCGACGACGCGCAACTGCTCGCCGACGAAGCGCAGTACAGCTCCTTCGGCGACACCGTTCACTACGTCGACCCACCGAAGATCTTCCGCCGCTGCGAGGGCAGCTGGATGTACGACAGCGCGGACGTGCCATTCCTTGACCTGCAGATGTGGTACTCGGCGGTCAACTTCGGCTACGGCAATCCGCGGTTGAACGACACGCTCAAGCGCCAGGTCGACCTGCTGCCGCAGGTGGCCAGCCAGTATTTGCACCAGAGCCGCATCGAGCTGGCCAAGACCATCGCGCTGGACGTCGAGGGCAAGTTTGGCCGCAAGGGCCGTGTGCATTTCAACGTCGGCGGTGCGCAGGCGATCGAGGATTCCCTGAAGATCGTGCGCAACGCGCGCAACGGCAAGAGCCTGATGTTCGCCTTCGAGGGCGGCTACCACGGGCGCACGCTGGGCGCCTCGTCGATCACTTCCAGCTACCGCTACCGCCGCCGCTTCGGCCACTTCGGCGAGCGTGCCATGTTCATTCCATTTCCGTATCCGTTCCGCCGCCCCAAGGGCATGACGCCGGAAGAGTATTCGGACGCCTGCGTGCGCCAGTTCGCGCGCCTGTTCGAGACCGAATACAACGGCGTGTGGGATCCGAAGGTCAACCAGGCCGAATACGCCGCCTTCTACGTCGAGCCGATCCAGGGCACTGGCGGCTACGTGATCCCGCCGGCGAACTTCTTTCGCGACCTGAAGAAGGTGCTCGACCAGTACGGCATCCTGCTGGTCGTCGACGAGATCCAGATGGGTTTCTGGCGCACCGGCAAGCTGTGGTCGATCGAGCATTTCGGCGTGACGCCGGACGTGCTGGTGTTTGGCAAGGCGCTGACCAACGGGCTCAATCCGCTGTCCGGCCTGTGGGCGCGCGAGGAGCTGATCAATCCCACCGTGTTTCCGCCCGGCTCCACGCATTCGACGTTCAACTCCAATCCGCTGGGCACCTCGCTAGGCCTGGAGGTGATCCGGATGGGCTACGAGCTCGACTACGAAACCAGCGTGCCGGCCAAGGGCGCGCACTTCCTCGACGGCCTGCGCGACCTGCAGAAGCGCCACAAGGAAATCGGCGACGTCGACGGTCTCGGCCTGGCGCTGCGCGCGGAGATCTGCACCGAGGATGGCTTCACGCCGAACAAGGCGCTGCTCGACCGCATGGTCGACATCGGCCTGGCCGGCGATCTCGAACACAACGGCAGGAAGACCGGCCTCGTGCTCGACGTGGGCGGCTGGTACAAGAACGTGATCACGCTCGCGCCCTCGCTGGACATCACGCACGAGGAAATCGACCTGGCGATCGCGTTGCTCGATCAACTGCTGACCAAGGCCAAGCGACTATAAGCCGCAGCAATAAGCGGCCCCCGCATGGCGGAGCCATCGTTGCCGGACGTTGATACGACCCACCATGCAAGGCCCGCAGGAGGATTCGCATGAATACCGAAGTTTCCCCGAATATCCCCTCCGATGGCGATGTCGGCGCAAGGGTTATCGGCATGATCGCCAAGCAGGCCAAAGTCGATCCGGCCATGGTGACGCCTGCATCGCCGCTCAAGGATCTTGGCGTCGAATCGCTGGAGGCCATCGAAATGATCTTCGACATCGAAGAGGCGTTCGACATCACCTTTCCCGACAGCGGAACCGACCTCAACAGCGATACCGTCCAGCATCTCATCAACGCCGTACAGGCCGCTCTGTCCGCCAAAACGCCGTCCTCGGAAGGCGCCGCGTGAACCTGCCGATGTCCCGTCGCGTGGCCATCACCGGCATGGGTGCGGTCAGCGTCTTCGGCGTAGGCGCCACGCCCCTGTGGGCGGCCTTGCGTGAAGGCCGCAGCGGCATCGCCGCACTGCGTCATCCCGAAGCGTCGCGCCTGCGCGTGCGCGTGGCGGCCCAGGTGCCGGAGGATTTCGATCCTTCGGCGCACTTCGATGAACGCGTGCTGCCGATGCTCGACCGCACGACGCAGCTGGCGATGATCGCGGCGCGCGAGGCCATCAGCCAGTCCGGCCTGGATTTCCGCGCGGCGGACCTTGGGCTTCGCACCGGGGTCGTGGTCGGCACGGGCGTCGGTGGCGAGATTACCCAGGACGAGCAGAGCAAGCGGCTGTATGGGGAGAATGCGCAGCGGTTGCATCCGCTGACCATCGTGCGTCTGATGATCAACGCACCGGCCAGCCAGATCAGCATCGAGCATGGCTTGCGCGGCCCGGCTTTCGCCGTCTCCAGCGCCTGCGCCTCGACCAACCACGCCATCGCCCAGGCGGCGCAATTGATCCGTTGCGGCCAGGCGGACGTGGTGGTTACCGGCGGCACCGAGGCCTGCCTGAGCTATGGCGCGCTGCGGGCGTGGGAGGCCATGCGGGTGCTGGCCGACGACACCTGCCGACCGTTCAGCGCCACCCGCCGCGGCCTGGTGCTGGGGGAGGGTGCCGGCATCTTCGTACTGGAGTCCATGGATCATGCACGCGCTCGCGGCGCCACACTGCTGGGCGAGCTGGCCGGCGTGGGCATGAGTGCCGACGCGGCAGACATCGTCGCGCCCGATGCGCGCGGCAGTTCCGCGGCCATGGACCGGGCGCTGGCCGATGCCGGCTTGGCACCCGAAGACGTCGACTACATCAACGCCCATGGCACCGGCACCCCGGCCAACGATCCGACTGAAACCCGCGCCATCCGGCTCAGCTTTGCTGCGCACGCCGAGCGCCTGGCGATCTCATCGACCAAGTCGATGCACGGCCACGCGCTCGGTGCTTCCGGCGCGCTGGAACTGGTTGCGGTGCTGGGCGCCTTGCGCGAAGGCGTGGTGCCGCCAACGGCCAACTTCGAACGCGCCGACCCGGCTTGCGATCTCGACTACGTGCCCAATGTGCCGCGCCAGATGGCCGTGCGCGTCGCGCTCAGCAACTCGTTCGCGTTCGGCGGGCTCAACGCCGTGCTGGCGGTCAGGCAGGCCTGACCGACGGTCCCAAGCCATGCCCTATCTGTGCCAACTCGAACCGGACGTGCTGCTGGAGCAGTTCCTTGCGCATCCACCCGTGGACTTTGCCACGGAGCATGCACCGGGCAGCATGCCCACCTTCCGTGCGCCGTTCGATCTGCTGACCACCGCGGACGAGGGGCTGCGACGGCGCATCACCGCCTTGCCGCTGTATCGCATGTGGGGGCGATGGTTGCGCTGGCGCACGCGTTTTGCCGGCTGCACAGTGACCGAGTACACCCCGCTGCCGGCGCAGCTGCCGCCGGCGGAACTGGCGCGGGAACTGAAGCGGCGCCATGGCCGCGAAGGTGCCCTGTTCATTGTCAAGGACATCGCCCACGATTCACCCTTGCTCGACGGCGCGGCAAACGCGCATGCGAATGCCTTTGCCAGCGCCTGCGAGTCGCTCGGCTTCGTGGTGCTCGAAGGCCTGCCGCTGGCCTGGGTGCCAATCGACTTCGCCTCGGAGGACGACTACCTGGCGCGCCGCTCGGCCGCGCGGCGCAAGGACATCCGCCGCAAGCTCAAGGCCCGCGCCGGCCTCGATATCGACCTGGTTCCTACCGGTGCGCCATGCTTCGAGGATCCCGAGTGCCTGGCCAGCTTCTACGCGCTCTACCGCGCCGTGCATGCGCAAAGCGAGATCCACTTCGACCTGCTGAGCGAAGCGTTTTTCCGTGGTGTGCTGCAATCGGCCGACGGCGGTGGCGTGGTGTTCTGCTACCGCCATGCGGGGGAGCTGATCGGCTGGAATCTCTGTTACGAGTTCGGCGGCAAGCTGGTCGACAAGTACGTGGGCTTTGCCTATCCGCAGGCACGCAAGCACAACCTCTATGTCGTGAGCTGGATGCACAATCTTGCCTATGCCAGGTCGCGCGGCTTGAGCCATTACGTGGCCGGCTGGACCGATCCGGTGATCAAGGGCCAGCTGGGCGCGCGGTTCACCAGCACGCGCCATGCGGTCTACGTGCGCAACCCAGTGCTGCGTGTGCTATTGCGCCGCATGGCACATCGTTTCGAAAGCGAACCGGCGAGTGCCGCCAAGGCCGATGCATGACACGGCCGGTCGTGCTGGACATGGACCATTCGGTCGGCCCCCTGGCCGATCGGCTGGTGGTTCCTCTCGAACACTGGCAGGAGACGTTGCGGTTCGGTTGCTCCCTAGCCGCGCTGCGTCGTTTCAGCCAGGGACTGGACGAGGTGCTGCCATCCACGTGCGGCACGGTGATGCTGGGCAGCGGCGATTTCCACCACCTGAGCTGGCCGCTGATCGCCCGCGTCGCCCGAACGCAGCGGCGGTTCCAGGTCGTGGTGCTGGACAACCACCCGGACAACATGCGCTATGCGTTCGGCGTGCACTGCGGCTCGTGGGTGCGGCGGGTCGCCTTGTTGCCCCAGGTCAGCCACGTCCACGTGCTCGGTATCAGCTCGACGGATATCGACCGGCGACACGCCTGGGCGAACTATCTGTCACCCCTGCGGCAGGGACGCGTGAGCTACTGGAGCGTCGGCGTGGATGTCGGCTGGGCGCAGCGTGCGGGCCTGGCGCACGCCATGCGCGGGTTCGACAGCGCCGACGATCTGGTCGCCACCTTCGGTGAGCAACAGCGCACGGCGCCGCAGCCAACCTATCTGTCGATCGACAAGGACGTGTTCGCCCAGGACGTCGCCCGCACCAACTGGGACCAGGGCAGCCTGCGGCTGCAGCACGCCGTCGAGCTTATCGGCAGCCTGCGCGGCGGGCTGGTCGGCAGCGATATCACCGGTGAGATCTCGGCGTACCGCTACCGCAGCTGGTGGAAGCGGCGGCTCTCGGCGATGGATGCGCAGCCGACCATCGATGAGCGGGAGCTCGCCCGATGGCAAGGCCAGCAACACGTGCTCAACGAGCACCTGCTGGCCGCCATCGACCGTTGTCCCGGCGCGAGCCAGAAGCCGGGGCGATAGCGGCCGGTCGGGTTGCAAAGGTTCGTGCCGGCGGTGCCACTTTCCGCTGATGTCAAAAATCGGCCCGCCTCGTTCGATCGAGCCCGTCAATCCTTGTCGTTGTCGATCGAGTTTTCGAGGATGTGCCCGTCCTTCGCATCCACGCCCACTTCATGCGTCACTCCTTTGGCCACGATGTCGAACGAATAGCGCAGGCCACTGCCACCTTTTTCCTTTTCCAGTTCTTCCTTCGCAATGGTGCCCGGGAAGGTCTTGAGGGCGATGGCGCGAGCCTCGGTTTTGGTGATCTGCGCGTGCATGGCGTGCTTGCCCTGGTTGGGCGTAGCGGCCAAGGCGGCGGTGCTGAGTGCGAGCGAGGAGGCGATGAGGATCCACTTGCGCATGACGTTCTCCTGAGTTGTGGAAGCGTGCCCCGGTGCATCCGGGCATCGACAGAATCGGGCATGGGACTTACCTCGCGCTTATCCCGGGCTTTCGCGGCATCATCGGTTCAGCGGGCGGTGCGTTCGATGGTTTGCGCGATCTGCTCGAAGGTTGCATCGTCCAGCCAGGGACTGTTGCTGACGGTCAGGGTGCTTTGCGCGAAGGCGCGTGCGCGGGGCATCGGCGCCTGCGGCACCCGGTCGGCGAGGTAGGCATAGTCGGGCAGTGCATGCACGAACAACTGGCTGACGCCGACGCCAGCACGCCACAGGCGCGCCAGTACGGCATCCCGATGCCGCGGGTCGCGCAGGCGTACCAGGAAAAAAGGCCACGTCCCTTGCGCACCAGCGGCATCTTCAAACACTTCGATACCGTCGATGCCGCGCAGGCGGGGAAGTCGCGCGCGGGCCTGGGTGGCAAGCGAGGCGAGAAAGCCCGGAAGACGTCTCGAAGCGTGCGCGCCGACCGCGCTACGCCAAACGCCCACACGGTGGAACGGTAGGGACAGTGGAAACCGGTCACCCACGGCCGCCTCCGCATCACCGCGCTTGAGTGCGGCACGCAACGGCATCCCATACGCTACGCTCAATCCGCGTGGTCGATACAACAGGGCCAAGCCCAGCAGCCCCACGCATCGGCGAAGCTCCCAGCCCGGCTTCTCCGGCACGTTCTCATGCGCATACTGCAGTTCTTCGCGCAGGTCCGGGTCGCGGCTGACAAGCAGGCCACCCTCATAGATCGACAAGCCCTTGCCGGCAGCCAGGCTGAAGAATCCCAGGTCGCCACGCAGGCCCACGCTCGCGCCGCGGTCGCGTGCGCCCAATGCCTGCGCAGCATCCTCGATCACGTAGGCGCCTGCCGTGCGGGCGGCCGCCAGCGCAGCGTCGACGTCGGCCACGCGGCCGGCCAGGTGCGTCGGCACGACGGCCAGTGTGTCCTCCCGGCAGGCCCGCGCAAGCGCGTGCGGATCCATGTCGTAGTGGCCCGGGCGCAGGTCGCACAGGCGCATGGACAGGCCGGCGGCGTGCACCGCCATGGCGACCAGCGGACAGGTGTAGGCCGGCAGTACCACCACCGTGCGCTCGCGCGCACGTGCCTTGAGCACGCGAAGGGCGAGCAGCAGGGCGGCGGTGCCCGAACACTCCAGCTGCAGCCGTGGCGTGCCCAGTTGGGCGGTTATCCGTTCGGCCAGATCCGCACGCCGCGGGATCAGGTCGCGCAGGTGCAGCGGCAGACCGGCGGTCGGGGGGATTTCATGCCAGCGTGCCGGTGGCAATGTGCTCACCTCGGTCCGGCAATCCGGCCTGTTGCCGGAACGCCAGGCGCGCTATCCGACTCGGCCAGGCCCAAGCAGACGATGCCGGCGACGATCGCCACGGCGCCAAGCACGCGGGACAGGCTGAGCGGCTCGTGGAACAGCCACACCGACAGCAACATCACGCTCACCACTTCCAGATGCGACGCGGCGAACGCAGGCCCGATCGGCGCGTGCTTGAGCAGGCTCATCCAGGTAAAGAACGCCCCCAGATACCCGATCACCGCGCCATACACCCACGGCTGGCCGAAAACCCGCAGCAGCCAGGCCAGGCTGGCGCTCACTGGCAGCGCGTGCGTTCCGGCGAACTTGAACGACACCTGCGCCAAGGTGTCGAACGCCATCAGCAGCAGGAAGCCGGCCACATAGAAGCGCCTCATCCACCCGCTCCCACGATCGCCACGCCCAGGCTCACCAGCAGGATTCCTGCCACGCGCAGGCGGGTCAGCTTTTCGCCGAACAGCCAGCGCCCGGCAAGCATGATCGCCACGATGTTGATCGAGCCCAGCAGCACGCCCTTGGACAGCGGCACCAGCGACAGGAAGGCGATCCACAGCAGGAACTCGACGACGTAGCAGCCCACGCCCAGCCACAGCCACGGCCGGCTGGCCATGTGCCGCCAGCGTGCCAGGCCATCACCTGCCTCGGGGGCACCTGCCGCCGCCTTGAAGGCGAGTTGGCCGGTGGTATCCACCAGCACGTTCGCCAGCCACAGGGCGAGGATCGGTGGCGGCATGTCAGGCGGCCGAGCGCAACGGTTGACCGGCGGCGACCGTGTCGAAGAAGCGGGCCGATCGTTCGATCAAGGTGCGCCGCTCCTTGTCGATGGTGATCATGTGGTAGCTGTTCCTGAGCAGCAGCAGTTCGGCCGGCGCGCTCACGCTGCGCACCACCAGTTCGGCATTCCGCACGCTGGCCACGTCGTCCTCGCTGGCATGCGCCACCAGGCACGGCGAGGTCACCTGCGGCAGCTGGCGGCGTACCTGCACGGACAGCTGGTGCAGATCGGCCAGCGCGTGCCACGGGTTGCCAAGCAGGCCTGCGATGGTGCTGTCGCCCGAATGCATCGCCGCACTGATCTGTCTGCGCAGCCGCTCGTCACGCAATCCATAGGGCGGCTGTTCCAGGAACACGCGCGAGCGGCCCAGTCCCAGTTTCTTGACCAGCGGCAGCAGGAAGGACAGCCGCGCCGTCCACGGGATGCTCCAGCCGTCATAGCGGAACGTGGCGCCGTACACGCCCACGCCGGCCACCCGGGAGGGCCGGTCGGCGGCCAGCTTCAGGGCCAGCAGCGCGCCCATCGACAGGCCGCCGACGAACAACTGGTCGACCCTGGCCAACATGGCGTCGGCGGCCTGCTCCACGCTGGCGTACCAGTCGCGCCAACCGGTCGACAGCAGGTCGTCGGTATCGCCGCAGTGGCCGGCCAGTTGCATGCCGTGCACGGTGAAACCGGCGCTGTTGAGGCCCTTGCCGAGCAGGCGCATCTCCATCGGCGTGCCGGTCAGCCCGTGGATCAGCAGCACGCCACGGCGGTCGCCTTCGAGAAAGAAATCGGTTTGCCGTATCACGCCATCACTCCGCAACGGAAGACGTCGAGCCTGGCAGCGGCCGGTTTCCCGGAGCTTTCGACCGGCTGCCGAATTGCACCAGGACGCGCTGGCCCACGCGCGGCGGGGGTGCGGTGTCCAGCACAAGCACGCATTCGACCGTGCGCGAATTGGCCCGGAGCTGTGGATCGTCCTCCAACGAAGAAGGACCGACGATCGATCCCGTGCGCAATACGTGGGCCGGCCACGCGGCGGCGTCGCTCTGGCCTTCGACTCTCACCAGGGCGGGCATGCCAACGGTCACCTTGCCGGCGTAGGCCTCGCTCAGGTCGGCGCGAACAATGCGCGGCGTGCGCGGCAGCAACACGAACAGCGCGCCGGGCTGCATGGACACGCTGGCGCCGGCCTGGGCGGTTACGCGGACCACGTCCGCATCGATCGGCGCCTTCAGCGTGCGCTGCGCCAGTTCGAAGCGGGCTGCCGCACGTTTCTGTTCCGCCAGCGCCACGCTGGCGCGCATCGCAGTCCGTTGCGCAGCCAGTTCGACGGCTGCGCCCTGCGCATCATCCGCACTCTGGCCGTCGCCCGCGCCCGCACGGGCGGCGGCGGCGAGCCGATGGGCATGCTGCTTCGCGCCGGCAAGCCTGGCCTCGACCAGCGCAAGCTGGGCGCGGGCCTGGTCCAGTTCGGCCTGTGCCGACGCGAGGGCAATGCGGGCGGGCTCGGTTTCCAGTACGGCCAGGACCTGACCGCGGCGGACCTGCTCGCCCTCGTGGGCATCGATTTCCACCAGCCTGCCGTCACCCGGCGCACCCAACCGCAACAGTCCGCCCTCCACATCGATGCGCCCCCGTGCCACCGCAGCGTATGCGGGGGCGGGGGGCGTCGCGACCGGATCGGCGTGACGGCTGCATGCGACCAGCAGCCATGGCGTCAGCAGCCATGCCACCGGCAGCACGATCAACCGGAGCCGACGGGTGCTGGAAAGCGACATCATGATGGGGTTCCTAGGTGGGGCGCAGGGGAGGCGGACACGCGCCGGTCGCTCAGGATGCGACCGTCTTCCATGGCAAGGACGCGATCGGCATGGCCGATGAGGCGGGGGTCGTGGCTTACGCACAGCACGGTGGTGCCGTGGGTACGGGCGATACGATGGAGGATGTCGATGATGGTCTGGCCGCTGGCCGCATCCAGTGCACTGGTGGGTTCGTCGGCAAACAGCAATTGGGGTCGCTTGGCGAGCGCCCGGGCGATCGCGACGCGCTGCTTCTCGCCGCCGGACAGTTCCGCCGGCTTCAGGCCCATGCGGCGGGCCAGGCCAACTTCCTCCAGCGAGTGCACGGCGCGCGCGCGCGCCCGCTCCCGCGACAATCCCAGGTAATGCAAGGGCAACTCCACCTGCTCGCGCGCGTTCAGCGCGGGAAAGAGGTTGAACCCCTGGAACACGAAACCGGTGTGACGTAGCCGGAAACCTTCCAGCTGACCCCGATCGAGTTGTCCGAGCTCGCTATCGAGCGCAAGCACCCGGCCTGCGTCGACGTTCTGCAGGCCGCTGAGTATCGCCAGCAGGGTGCTCTTGCCGCAGCCGGAAGGTCCGGAGATCAGGGTCAGCTCGCCTGCCTCGATCGACAAGGAGAGCCCATCGAGCACTTGCGTACGCACGCGGCCGGAAACGAAGGCCTTGGCGACATTCTCCGCCCGCAACGTCACCACCGACGGGTGCGCGCTGGCATTCATCGCAGCAAACTCGCCGGATCGGCCCGGCGCAAACTGCGGATGGCCGCCAGGCCGGATACGCCTGCCAGGCCCATCGCGAGCACGACACAGGCCAGCGTCACCGGGATATCCAGCACCACCGGTACGTCCTGTCCTCGTGCAAGGGCGAGCAAGACCGCGCCGAGCACGGTGGCGCCCAGCAGTCCGAGCGCGCCGACCCAGAAGGCCTGTTCGAGTACCACCCAGCGAAGCGCGCCCACGCCCACGCCGAGCGCGTTGAGCGTGGCGTATTCGCGCACCGAGCCGGCGACCGCGGCCACCAGCGTCTGGCTGGTGATCACGGCGCCGACCAGGAACACGATCCCGGCCAGGAACAGCACGCCCGCACCTGCACCGGTATCGAGCATCCAGTACAGCACCGAGCGGCGCGCGAACCCCTGCGCTGTCCACACCTCGTAGGGGCCGAACGCGCCGTCGCCGCGCAGCCGCGCGGCCACCGCGCCGGCCTGTGCCGGATCGCGCAGGCTCGCCACCCAATAGGTCGGCCGGCCGCCATCGGCCGGATCGGTATCGAGCTCGCGGGCGGTGGCCAGCGAGCTGACCACGTTGACTCCGCCCAGCGCACGCAGGCCGCTGCTGACGCCAACCACGCGTACCGTGTGCCCGTTGATGGCGGCGGTGCCGCCGATGGCGACGCCAAGCTTGTCGATATCGGCGCGGTCCACGATGACCGCGTCCGGCTCCTCCAGGCGTGCGCGCAGGGCAGGCGGCAAGGCGTGGGCGAACATCAGCCCAGCGGACTGCGGGTCAATGCCCGAGACGAACACCGACTCGCCGCCGGTGTCGGCGTGGCCGCGCCAGTCCGCGTCCAGCCAGATGAACGGCTCGACCTTCGCGACCGCAGGATCCATCAGAACGCGAGCCTCGACGTTGGGGTCGATGGCCCGCCCCAGGTTGACGCTCTGGGTCCCCGGATAGCCAATCCACAGGTCGGCCGCCGAGCCGGTGATGTAGACGCTGGCGCTGCCAAAGATGCCCAGCACCAGCGCCGCCTGCAGCAGCTGCAGCAGGCCGGCGAAGCCGACCGCGAGAATCGCCGGCAGGAAGCGCCGCCATTCGTGCACCAGCGTCTTGCGGGCCAGGGCGACCATCAGTCGCGCTCCTGCGTCCGTTCGGACGGATCGCCCGCGGGCAGCGGTGCACCGCCCAGCGCCTTGAACAGCGCCACGAACGCCAGTCCATGGCTGGCGCGTGCCTGGACCTGTGCCAGTGCCGCCTGGTCGCTTGCAATGGCGCTCTCGGCCTGGTCCATCGGTCCGGCCAGCTTCAACGCGGCGCGGCGCGCCATGACGTCGTCCGCGTGACCGAGTGCCGCCGCGGCCTCGGTGCAATGGCGTTCGTACTCCGCCTGGCGGCGCAACCGCCCGAGCGCCGTCTCGACCTCGGCAACGCCCTGCAACACCGTCTGCCGGTAGGCCAGCACGCTTGCCTTGAGCTCGTGTTCCTTGGCGTGCGCCTGGGCCGCCCGCATGCCCCAGTCGAACAGCGGAATGTTGATGACCGGACCGATCGAGGCCACCGCATTGTCGTCCGTGGGCCGATGCGCCTGCAGGCTGGTCGACCAGATCAGCGAGCCGCCGAGGGCCAGGCTGGGGTACCGGTTGGCGCGCGCCAGCCCGGCCTCGCCGGCGGTGCGCAGGACCTCGGCCTGGGCATGCAGGATTTCCGGACGTGAGCGCAGCAGGTCCGCCGGCAGGCTGTGCAGGCGCCAGGCGCCGAGCGTGGGCATCGGCGCGGCCTTGAACCACGCGGGGTCCGGTTCGGCCTGGCCGAGCAGGGTCGCCAGTTGCTGGGCGCTGGCATCGATCGCGTCGCGCGGTTCGACCAGGGCCGCGTCCGCCTGGGCGAGCGCGGCCCGGGCACGGTCGACATCCTGCGCGCCGGCCAGCCGCAGGCGCTGGCGCGTCTGGAGCATGAGGTATTGCTGGCGACGCATGTCGCGGATCCGGGTCAGCCATTGCTCCTGCTGTTGGGCAGCGCGCAGGTCGAGCCAGTCACGGGTGACTTCGGCGACCAGCGACACCCGTGCTGCGCGCAGATCGGATGCCGCGGAGTCGAGATCGCCGCGCGCCATGCGCCGTTCGGCCGTGCCACGTCCGAAAAGATTCAGCTCCCACAGCGCATCGAAACCCGCCACGAAGAACGAAGCGCTCGCGTCGGGATCGGGCACGTCTTCGGTCTTCGCGCGCAGTTGGGGCAGGAACTGCGCGCCTGCGGTGCGATGCAGGGCGCGGGCCGCTTCCAGGCGCTCCATGGCCTGGGCGACATCCAGGTTGTCGGCCAGGGCCCGGTCGATCAGGGCGTTCAATGAGGCGTCGTGGAAGGCCCGCCACCACCCCCGCAGGTCCGTAGGTGCTGCGGGCGTTGCCGATGGCGGTGCCTGGCGCCAGTGCGTGGGTACAGGCGGATGCAGCTCGGGCAGGGGCAGGGTGCTGCAGCCGGCCAGGGTCGCCAGCAGGGCGCCAAGTGCCCATCGGCGCAGGGGGTGCCCGATCCGCGACCGCCGGGTTCGCAGGTGGGAAGCGTATGGCATGGTGGATGGCCGAAGGGGCATGAGTCGGCCTCAGACCATCATCGCAGGTGGAAATTGCACATCGACCTGCAATCCGTGCGGCGTGCGGTTGTGGTAGCTCACTCGCGCGCCATGCCACTCGGCGATGCGCTCCACGATGGCAAGCCCCAGGCCCGTACCCATGTCGGTGGCGTCCGGCGCGCGGAAAAAGCGTTCGCCAAGGCGAGCAAGCAGTGCATCGGGAACGCCCGGGCCATCGTCTTCGACGCGAAGACGCACGCCATCGCCCGGCAGTGGCACCAGTCCCACCGTGACATGGCTGCCCCGACCGGCATAGCGCAGCGCATTGTCAATCAGGTTGTCGAGCAGTTCCTGCAGGCTCGACGGATCGCCATCGACCCGCAGCGGCCCCGGCGTTCCTTCGTAGCCAAGATCGACTTCCGCGGCCAGCGCCTCGCTGACGCGCAGGCCCACTGTTTCAGGCACCAATCGGGCGAGGTCCACGGGCAGGTGCGTCGCCGGGAGGGTGAGTGGCGATTGCGCGCGCGTCAACGCCAGCAGCTGTGCGCAGGTGCGCGCGGTGCGCAGGGTCAGCTGGCGGATATGGCCGAGCGCATCGCGCAGTCTTTCGGGGTCGTCGTCCTGCACCGCCCCTTCGACATGGAGGATCAAGCCCGCGAGCGGCGTGCGCAACTGGTGCGCGGCATCGGCGATGAAGCGCTCGTGCAATTCCAGCGTTCCCCTCAGGCGCGCGAAGAGGCCATCGATGGTCCGGGTGAGGGGCAGGATTTCCATCGGCACGTCGGCCTCGCCGATCGGCGTGAGGTCGTGTTCGCGGGCCGCAAGTCGCTCGGTGAGCGGCTGCAGCACGCGCAGGCCATAGTTGACGCCGAACCAGACCAGCGACAGGACCGCCACGATCAGCAGGCTCTGCAAGGGCACGGCCAGCAGCAGGATCTCACGTGCGCGGCGGTGGCGGTCCTGCAGTGTCTCGGCCACGCTGATCGTCAGCGTGTCGGCAGGATTGGCCTGGGGGTGGATGCTTATGATCGCAGCGCGCAGGGAGTGCGGGCCCAGCCGGGAGTCGAACAGCACCGGTGCATTTCCCGCCTTGGGTGCCGCCACTTGCGGGAACGATGCGTTCTGCTCCAACAGGCCATGCAGACTGCTGCGCACGCTGAAGAAGCTGCGTCCATCCGGATCGTATTCCAGCAGGAACCGGGCCTGCGGCGAGAGAGCGCCGTCGAGCCGGTTGTCCTGCAACAACTCGGCGAGCGACTCGGCGTCACTGCTGAGGTCCCGGTCATGGATCCGGTTGGAATAGGCCAGCGCCACGCCGTAGGTAAGCAGCGCATCGAGCAGCAGCAATACCCCCACCGGAATCAGCAGGAAGGCCAGCAGGCGACGGCGCAGGCTGGGCTGCGTCTGTCGCGGCGCGTCCAGCACTTGCTCAGCCACCGGCCTTTTCCTCTTCGAGCAAGTAGCCAAGCCCCCTGACGGTGCGTACGCCGGTGCCGCACCCGCGCAGTTTGCGCCGCAGGCGGTACACGGCGATGTCCAGGCCGTTGTCGGTCAACTCCTGGTCCCAGCCACAAAGGGATTCGATCAGCTGGACCCGACTGGTCAATCGTCCGGCCCGGGTCACGAGTGCCGCCAGCACACCGAATTCGCGGGCGGTGAGGTCCAGGTCCTGTTCGCCGATCCAGGCGCGGCGTCCGGAGAGATCCACGCGCAGCAGCCCCAGCCTGAGTTCGGGTGCGCCCCTGCTCGTTGCACGGCGCAGCAGCGCGCGCACCCGTGCCTTGAATTCATCCAGCGCGAACGGCTTGGCCAGGTAGTCGTCGGCTCCCAGGTCGAGTACCCGGACGCGTTCGCGCAGGCCTTCCCGCGCGGTAACGACAAGCACGGGGATTTCACCGCCCCGGCGGCGGACGCGAAACAACAGTTCCGCCCCGTCAAGCCGCGGTAGTCCCAGATCCAGCACCAGCAGATCGTAGGCGGTGTCCTGCAGCGCAGCCTCGGCCAGGCTGCCGTCGCCCACCACGTCCACGGCATGGCCCTCGTGCCGCAACGCAGCGGCGACGCCAGCGGCGATCGACGCATCGTCCTCGACGATCAGCACGCGCATGACCGGTTCCATCGAAGCGGCAGGGACATCGCGCGGGGTAATCCCGGGCGCGCCCTTCGGGAGAGTTCAAACATCGACGCAGTCTCGCTGGCCGGTTGCACATGACTGCCTTGGCAAGGCAGGCCTCGGCGAGGCCGCCTTCACAAGGCACGTCTCGGGAGATGCATGCATGCTGCGCTGCCACGCTTAGCAGCGGCTTATGGATGCGGCGGCCGCCTCCAGGTCCTAAGCGCTGCGTAAGCAACGCCTTGCAAGCTGCCGCACCACCCTGCGGGAGAATCGAATGCATCGCGCGTCCCTCGGCACCCTGGCGTCCGCCGCCTTGGTCCTGCTTCCGCTTTCCCTGCCTGCGGCGCATTCCGCCACCGCACCGTCCCAGCCGTATCGCGTGCTTTCACGCATGCCGATGCCCGGCGACGGCGGCTGGGACTACCTCACTTTCGATGCTGCCCACCGGCACTTGTACGTGAGCCACCAGGACAGGGTGCTCGTCGTCGATGTGGACAGGCATAAGCTGCTGGGTACGATCGAAGGCACGCCGGGCGCCCACGGCATCGCGATCGACCCGGAGCGAGGCCGTGGCTTCACGAGCAATGGCCGCGCCGATTCCGTCACCGTCTTCGACCTGGCTTCGCTGAAGACGCTGGCCACGGTGAAAGGCACCGGCGCCAATCCGGATGCGATCCTCTATGACCCCGCCTCGCACCATGTTTTCACCTTCAACGGAAAGGGGCATTCGGCCAGCGTGATCGACCCCTCTGGCCCTATCGTGAAGGCGACGATTCCCTTGCCGGGCAAGCCGGAGTTCGCGGTCAGCGACGAGGCGGGCCACGTGTTCGCCAACATCGAGGACAAGTCCGAGCTGGTTCGGCTGGATTCGCTGCATGACAAGGTGACGGCCGTATGGAACCTGTCGCCGTGCACGTCGCCCAGCGGACTGGCCATCGACCGCAAGCACCACCGGCTGTTTGCCGTATGCGAGAACCGCACGATGGCGATCGTATCCACCGATAGCGGGAAGGTCGTCGCGACGGTGCCCATCGGGGAGGGCCCGGATGCGGTGGCATTCGACCCGGATACGGCGGTGGCGTACAGCTCCAACGGTCAAAGCGGCACCATCACTGCCGTACACGAAGACGATCCGGGCCATTATTCCGTGGTCGCGACCATTCCCACCCAGGTCAGCGCAAGAACGCTTGCCCTCGATCCGTTGCATGGGCGTCTTTATCTCTCCGCGGCGACGTGGGCGAAGGAAAGCCAGGCGGGCATGCGGCGCACGGTCGTGCCGGGAAGCTTCAGTCTGCTCACCGTCGGCAAGCCGTGAATCGGTAGTGCGCGCCGGAAGGGCGCGCCGCCGCTGCCGAGAAAGCCTGGCGAAAGGCCCAGCTAAGTCAGACCAAAGGCCGCGGCCCTAGCGTCGCGTGGTCTGGCGCCGTTGCGCCGTGAAAGGGCGTTGCCATGGCTATCTTGCGTGCGTGGGTGATCCTGCTCGCCCTCGGTTTTTCCGGCAGCGCGATCGCTTCCGGCGGACCTCTGGGCATCGATCACCGCCTGCATTACGACAACAGCGGCATCTGGAAGCGTGGCGACCAGAATGCCCTGATGTATGGAACCATCCTGACCGTCGCCGGTGGCGCCCTGGCGCTGGGTGACCAGGACAAGCTGGGCGACACCTTCTGGCGTTCCGCCGACGCGATGGTGGTCGCAGGCCTGGGTGCACAGGCGATGAAGTACACCTTCCAGCGCGAGCGGCCTTCACAGACGGACGATCCCAACAAGTTCTTCGCCGGCACCCATGCGCAGAGTTTCCCCAGCGGCGAGGTGGCGGCCATCTCTGCCGCGGTGACGCCCTTCATCGTGAACTATGGCGATGAGCACCCGGCCGTTTATGCGCTTGCCTTGCTTCCCGCCTATGACGCGGTCGCACGCATGAAGGTGCGGGGACATTGGCAAAGCGACGTGCTGGTGGGTGCGGCGCTCGGGGTGGGCGTCGGGATCTGGTCCGCCCACCGCGATTCGCCGCTGATCCTCAGCTGGCTACCTGGCGGCTTCCAGGTCGGCTTTGTCCATCACTTCAAGTGAGCATCGGCCGGTAGCGCCTCCGGGCGTTGGCTGTCCTGTGGACGGCGCACGAGCTTGCCCTGTTTGAAGAGCTCTGCGGCGACCTGGTAGTAGGCAGTCGCGTCATCGATATCGCCCGGGCTGCCTGCCTTCACGGGGGCCGCGTCGCCGGTCACGAAGTCCGGCCGGAACTGCTCGACCTTCTTCTGCGGTTCGAGGATGGTCAGCAGGCCGCCGCGCAGGTAGCCGAGCTTTTCGTAGGTCGCAGGGAACGCGCGCTCACGTCCGGGCTGCAACTGGAAGATGTCGTATCCGAAGAACCGGCTGCGATAACTGAAGTTGAGCAACCCGAGCAGCGTGGGCGGGATGTCGATCTGGCTCATGAAGCGGCCTACCCGCCGTGGCGTGATGTGCTTTGGCGAATAGATCCAAAGCGGGATGTGATAACGGTTGACCGGGATGCTGACCTTGCCCGAACTGGAGGCATCGTGGTCGGCGGTGATGACGAACACCGTGTCGTCGAAGTACGGCTTGGCGCGGGCTCGCCGGATGAAGTCGGCGATCGACCAGTCCGTATACGCCACCGCACCTTCGCGCGAGCCTTGCGGGAAATTCACCCGGTCCGCCGGGAAGGTGAACGGGCGATGGTTGGACGTGGTCATGACGTGCAGGAAGAACGGCTTGCCTTCACGGTGGATCTTGTCCATCTGGCCCAGCGCCAGCGTGTAGAGGTCCTCGTCGGCGACGCCCCACACGTTCTCGTGGTGGATGGTGGCGTCCTTCGGAATGTCCTTGCGGTCGACTGCGATGTAGCCGTTGTGGTCGAAGAAGTAATTCATGTTGTCGAAGTAGCCGTAGCCACCGTAGACGAACTCCGACACGTAGCCGCGGTCGTTGAAAATATCTGCCAGCGAGAATAGGTTCTCGTTGTGCTTCATCTTGATCACCGAATCGCCGGGCGTCGGCGGGATCGACAGCGACAACGCCTCGAGTCCGCGCACGGTACGGGTACCGTTGGCATAGACGTTGTCGAAGAACAGGCTGTCCTTGGCCAGTCCGTCCAGGTACGGGGTGATCTCGCCGTGGCTGGCGCCCAGGGTCGTGAGGAAATCGGCCGACAGGCTCTCCACGCTGATCAGCACCACGTTCAGGTGCTTTTCGGGACCGGGGTTGCGGATCGCGCGGGTGAGGTCGTGGGGATCGTTGCTGATGTAGCTCGCCTCCGGCGTGAGCAGGCCGGCACGCACGCGCGCGAAGGCGTCCCGCTCAGGCAGCGTGCGATAGAAGTGCGCATAGTCCAGGTGGCTGCTGCGGAAGGCGGCGAAGAACTGGTAAATGCCGTTGCCGGCAAGCTCGTTGACGAAGTTGTTGCCCGTGCGGTCCTTGAGCGTGGCGTTGATGCCCGCCACCGAAAGCACCGTGAGCACCAGCCAGATGCCGGCCACGGCGCCACGGCCGGCAAAGCGGCTTCCAGCATCGCGGGCGCGCAGGCCGCGCCGGTTCAACCACAGAATGGCAAGCGCCAGCACGCCAATCAGCGTCATCCACAGGCCTACGGGATAGGACTCGCGGATGTTGCCAATCACCTCGGTGGTGTAGACCAGGTAATCCACCGCAATGAAGTTGAAGCGCACGCCGAATTCGTCCCAGAACACCAACTCCGACGCGGCCACGAACAGCAGGCCGAAGATGGTCGCCAGGTACAGCACGGCCAGTGCGATGCGGCCGCTGCGGCCGTTGTAGGCCAGTGCCGGCAACGGCAGCAGATAGATGAACACCAGCGCCAGTGGCCGGATGTCCGAGGCGCTCACCCGCCACAGCGCATGCAGCACCACCCAGCACAGC
This sequence comes from Rhodanobacter sp. OR87, assembly GCF_000473345.1. NCBI lineage: Bacteria > Pseudomonadati > Pseudomonadota > Gammaproteobacteria > Lysobacterales > Rhodanobacteraceae > Rhodanobacter > Rhodanobacter sp. OR87. The sequence goes on along the minus strand of NZ_AXBJ01000001.1, from coordinate 150,668 downwards.
CCGTAGGCGATTACCAGCGCCAGCAGCCAGAAGGCCCAACGCAGCGGGGTGCGGATCAAGGCCCGGTCGGTCGGCACGATCCACAGGAACAACATCAGCGGCCACGCCACGTAGAGCAGCGTGATCAGGTCATAGCACGCGCCGACGCCGAACGCATACAGCCACAACAGCGGATCGAGTGGCACACCGCTGCCGGTCATCGCCAACAGCACGATGCGGGTGGCCGCACCCATCACCAGATAGGTAAGCGCCAGCCACCACAGCGGCCGGAAGCGCTGCTTCAGCTTGGGCGACCAACCGGGAAGACGAAACATGGGGTTCTCCGCTGTAAAGATGGACCGGCGCGGCCCACGATTGCAGGCCCACTGCAGGCTCCATCCATGAGCCGCTGGCCTGCCGGCTAGTAATCAGGTGCGAGCTGCAGGCGCCGGGGGCGTCGACTGTTAAAACGGCCATCCTTACATGGCTCTCTTAGCTGCCACTTAAGCAAGGGTGCCGCACCTCGGGATAGCCTGATGTCGACACTTCAAGTGCCTGGCCGCATCCATTTTTCACCCGGTTCCGTAGCGCTGTGGCCGCCCACGAGATCAAGAGGCCAGGAAACGCTCGCGCAAAGCCGGCCCTCGTTGAGCTCAAAGGCCAGTGTCAGCCCCAGGGCATCGGCAGCGGCACGCGCCAATGCCAGGCCCAGGCCGGCATGGCCGGCACTCGGCGGGTGCTTGCGCCAAAAGCGTTCGGCCAGCCTGGCGACGTCCTCCGGCTCCAGTTCGGGTGCATCGTTGTCCACCATCAACATGGAGTCATGCAAAACCACCCGCACCAGGTCGCCAACCGGCGCATAGGCACAGGCGTTGGTCAACAGATTGCCTGCCACGACTTCGAGCAACGCAGGGTCTGTTCGCAGTGCCAGCGGTCCGGAGGTTTCGTCTTGCAGCCTCACGATGGGTTGATGGGCCCCGGCGTGTCGCTGAACCTGATGCTCGACCCAAGGCGCCAACGGCAGCCACTGGTACTGCGGACGATCCACTCCTGCCTGCAAACGACTGAGCAGCAACAGAGCCGTCACCGTGGCTTCGAGCTCCGCTCCGATGTGCCCGACTTCGGTAAGCACGTCTTCGCGGGTTCGTCCGCTGGGATAGCGCAATTCAATTTCCGCCAACGCACGCAGCTCTGCCAGTCGGGTGCGGGTTTCGTGCGCCAGGCCACTGGCGAACTGGCGCTCCCTGGCGAGGCCTTCGTCCATGCGGGCAAGCACGTCGTTGAATCGGCTGACCAGTGGATCGAGTTCGCGTACACCGCTCACGACGAGGCGCTGCCCCGGGGCATTCGGGCTGATATCGCCCATGCGTTCGACCAGCGCAGCCATGGGCCGCAAGCCTCGTCGCACGCTGACCGGCACCACGATCAACGCAATGCCGATGGCGAGCAGCGGCCCGAGCGTAAGGACCCAATCGACACCCACCAGCATGGCATCGACGGCGGCGCGGTCTTGCTCGAACAGCAACTGGCATTGTGCCGATTGCCCCTCTCCTGCCTGCACTGCAGGCTCATCGGGCTCGCGCGACGGTTCAATGGACAGCGTCAGTTGTACTGCCCCGATATGGCGACCGCTTGCCCGCATGTCGAAGAAGGTGGGTTGCTCGGCGGTCGAGGCTGGCCAGGTCGTTGGCGTCACGGGCGGTCGCTGGCGGCTTTGCAGGGGCGAATGGCCTTCGCAGCGGAGGTCGTAGTAGGTCTGGCCGTCGTTGATCAGCGTTCCCTTCGAGATGGCCTCGCCTGCTTCGGTGGTAATGCCGTTTTCCTCCAGCTCCATCATGGAACCCAGCGCAACGGCCTGGGTCAGCAGGTTCTGCCGGAAGCGCAGCTCCAGGTCGTGGTCGATCCGCCAGTCCATGAAACGTGCGCCGCCACCCAACACCAGGAGGCTGGTGATGACCAGAAGGGAGGTGATGCGGGCGGTCAAGGAAAGGGGTTTCATGGCTTTGCCGTCATGCGATCAGGTACCCCGCGCCACGGCGCGTTTCGATCAGCCCGCCCACGCCCGCGGCGTCGAGCTTGCGCCGCAGGCCGAACACCAGCACCTCCACGCTGCGGTCGGACACCTCGCTTTCGCTACCCGAGATCCAGTCCAGGATCTCGGATCGGGTGAAGGCCCGGCCACGGTGGCGTAGCAGCAGCCCAAGCAGCGCAAGCTCCCTTGGCGTAAGGTTCAACGGTTCGCCATCCACGCTCGCACTGTGCGCGCGGGGATCCAGCGCAAGCGCGCCATGACTGAGCACGAGCGGTTGCGCCTGGTTGGGACGGCGCGAGAGCGCATGAAGCCGTGCGAGCAGTTCATCGAATGCGAAGGGCTTCATCAGATAATCATCGGCGCCGGCATTCAGGGCCTCGACCCGGTCGCCGACCTGGTCGCGTGCCGAGAGCACAAGCACGCGAGGGCGCCGTCCGGATGTTGCCATGCCGCGCAGTACGCCGATTCCATCGAGGCGGGGCAGCATCAAATCGAGCACCACCAACTCGTATTCGTACGTGCCCAGGAAGCTGCGTGCCTCCATGCCATCGGCAGCGGCATCCACCGTGAATCCTTCACCGCGCAGTCCTTGTTGCAACATTTGCCGGAGGCGTTGGGAGTCTTCAACCAGCAACAGCTTCATGTGCGCATCCACGTGTCAAAGCAGGGCGGGTCTGGTCATTGGTGCGAAGTGGCCAGTCCACGATGATCGGCCCAACTCGCCGTAAGAGCCAGCTAAGCCAGCGTCGCCTACACTCGAATCCATGCGAAAACCACACCCTGGGTGGGCCGTCCGAATGGCGCCAAACGATAGCCCATCTACCGCACGCATGCGCCGTCTTCGCATCGCCCTTCTGATTGCCGCACCTCCGCTGCTGGCCAGTTGCGCAACCTACCGCCCCCTGCCGCTCGCCGACGTCAGGGGTGCCGATAGCGTTGCCGATCTGGCCGTGCCGGCCGAGGGCTTGCGATTCCCGGCAGGCAGCCCCCACCGCTTCGATCCGACCGATGGCCTGGACGTCACCGAGACCGCCACGCTGGCGGTGGCCAACAGTCCGGCGTTGAAACTCAAGCGGGACCAGCTTGGCGTCGCGCGGGCGCAGTCGTTCGCTGCAGGCTTGCTGCCCGACCCGCAGCTGAGCGTCGGGAAGGATTTTCCCGTGCACTCCGGACCGGGCCTGACCAGCGCCTACAACCTGGGACTGAGCGAAGACCTGGGTGCTTGGCTGACCCGCTCCTCGCGCGTGTCGGCGGCGCGCAGCCAGGCAAGCCAGGTGAGCCTGGAGCTGTTCTGGGATGAATGGCAGGCGGTGGCGCAGGCGCGCCTGCTGTTCGGACAGGTGCTGAACCTGCGCGCGCAAGCGGTGCGGCTGGATGCCGAGCGGGCGGCGCTGGCACCGGTCAGCGCCTATGTTCGCAAGGCTTTGCAGGCGGGCAACCTGACCTACGATGCGGCGAGCGCCGGGCTCAATGCCGTCTCGGATGTCGAGCAACGGTCGGCGGCCAACGCGCTGGCGCTGCACCAGGCCGAGGCGGAACTGCGCCGCCTCATCGGCCTTGCACCCCGCGCGCCCTTGCCGCTGTCGGGGTCGCCCTACGCGCCGCAGCCGACCGACGCGCAGATGGATGGCGCACTGGCGGATCTGCCGCACCGGCGGCCCGATCTGCTGGCGCTGCAGGCCGGTTACCAGGCGCAGGAGGCGAAACTTCGCGGCGCGATCCTCGCCCAGTTTCCCGCGCTCGTGCTGGGCTTCAACCAGGCCCGCGATACCAGCAATATCACCACTCGAGGGTTCTCCCTCGGCATCACGCTGCCGCTGTTCGACCGCAACCGGGGCAATATCGCCATCGAAACGGCGACCCGCCAGCAGCTTCGTGACGAGTACGCCGCGCGCCTGCTCAGCGCCCGCAGCGACGCGTGGCGCCTGCAGGCGGATCTGCAGACACTCGCCAACCAGCAAGCAGGCCTGCGCCGTCATGCCAGGGCGCTGGATCAGGCCCGCGCATCGGCCGAACGGGCATGGCACGCCAACCTGCTCGATTGGCCCACCTACCTTGCCATCCGCAGCAACGCACTGACCGCCGACCTCGACCTGCTAGCGGTCGAGCAGGAGCGCGAAAAGCAGGCGATTGCGCTGGAGGCACTGCTGGGCAACACGGACATTCCCATTCCTACCGCTGCACAGGCGAGCCAGCCATGAACCGCTTCCGTTTTCTTTCACGCCTGGCATTGCTCGCCCCCGGCTTGCTGCTCGCCGCCTGCGGAGGAGGATCAGGCGGGGGCGATAACGCCTCCGGCGGCGCGGATCAGACCGTCGCGGTCACCACCACGATGCCGCGGCAACAGGTGTTCCACGACACGGTGGAGGCCTGGGGCTCGGTGGACCCGCTGCATCCGGTCACCATCAACCTCGCGCACGCCGGACAGGTCACCGCGTTGGCCGTTGCCCCCGGGCAGGCAGTCAAGCGCGGAACGACGCTGCTCACGGTCACGCCCGACCCGGCCACGCGCAGCGCCTTCGTGCAGGCGCAGAACGCCGCGCGCACGGCGGCAGGCGACCTCAAGCGAATTGAGCAACTGGCCGCAGACCGGCTTGCCACCCAGTCGCAACTGGCCGGCACGCGCAAGGCGCTGGCCGACGCGAGGGCGGCACTCGAAGCCCAGCGTGCCCTGGGCGGCGCGAACACGCGCGAGGAGGTCAAGGCGCCGCTCGACGGCGTGGTGACCACCCTCCAGGTGCAAGTCGGCGAACGCTTTGCCGCCAATGCGCCGCTGCTTGCCTTCACCCCGACCAACGCGTTGCTGGCCCGCCTGGGCGTGCAGCCTCAGGACGCCGCGAAACTGCGCGTGGGCCTGCCCGTGCAATTGCGCGAGGTGTTCTCGGAAGGGCACGACATGCCCGCACACCTGAGCATGGTGGGCAAGGCGATCGACCCCACCAGCCGTCTCCTGCCGGTGCTGGCCGAGGTTCCGGCCGCCAGCGCCACGCCGATCGCTGGCACGGCGCTGTCCGCGGTCATCCAGACGGCCGACTACCGAGCATGGGCGGTGCCACGCGCCGCTGTGCTGCATGACGAGAAGGGTGATTACCTGTTCGTCGTCGAGCATGGCAAGGCGCGCCGCGTCGCGGTCACGTTGCGCCATCCGGAGGGTGAGGTCGTTGGCGTGCAGGGCGCGCTGGAAGCGAGCAGCCAGGTGATCGTGCAGGGCGTCTACGAATTGAATGACGGTGACGCCGTGCACATGGCCCCGGCCGAGGGTCGCGCGAAGTGAACGTCTCGCTGTGGATGCAGCGGCACCGCCGCTCGCTGTTGTTCCTCGCCCTCATGCTGACCCTCGGCGGCCTGGCCAGCGCGCTGCGCATGCCGGTGGCGCTGTTTCCGAACGTGGCGTTCCCGCGCGTGCAGGTGACGGTCGACGCGGGCGACCGTCCCGCCGACCAGATGGCGGTCGAAGTGACCCGCCCGGTGGAAGAGGCGATCCGTCGCGTACGCGGCGTGCGTGACGTGCGCTCGACCACCAGCCGGGGCAGCGCTGACATCGCGATCACCTTCGACTGGGGCTGGGACATGGCCGCCGCGCTGCAGGAGGTCAATGGCGCGGCCGGCCAGGTCCTGCCGCAGCTGCCTGCCGGCACCCAGCTCTCCACCCGGCGCATGGATCCGACCACCTTCCCCGTGCTCGCCTACAGCCTGCGCTCGCACACGCTCTCGCCCAGTGCATTGCACGACCTGGCCGAGTACCAGCTGCGCCCGTTGCTCAGCGGCATCACCGGCGTGGCGCAGGTGAACGTGCAGGGCGGCGAGGTGGCCGAATTCCATGCCGACGTCGATCCAGCACGCCTGCGCGCGACGCACTTGAGCGTGGCCGATGTGGCGACCGCGGTCGGCCATGCGGCCACGATCCAGGCGATGGGACGGGTTTCGGACCACTACAAGCTGTTCCTGCTGCTGGCCGACAACCAGCCACGCACGGTCGCGGCGCTGCGTGGCATCGTGCTGCGCGCCGACGCGCGCGGCGTGGTGCGTCTGGGCGATGTCGCCACCGTCAGCCTGGACCATGTGCCGCAGTGGATTCGCGTCAACGCCGATGGCCAGAACGCCGTGCTGCTGCAGGTCTACCAGCAGCCCGACGGCAACAGCGTACAGATCGCCAAGCAGGTCAAGCAGCGCCTGTCTGACTACGCGCCGCAGATGCCCGCCGGGGTGCGCGTCGCCAACTGGTACGACCAGACCCAACTGGTCACCGGCGCCGCCGCCAGCGTGCGCGACGCCATCCTGATCGGCATCGTGCTGGCCGGGCTCGTGCTGTTCGTGTTCCTGCGCAACACGCGGGTGATCGCGGTCGCCCTGATCGTGGTGCCCGCAGTGCTGGCGATCACCGTGCTGCTGCTGTCGGTGCTCGGCATGAGTTTCAACATGATGACGCTCGGCGGCATGGCGGCCGCCGTCGGGCTGATCATCGACGACGTGATCGTGATGATCGAGCACATCATGCGCCGCCTTAATGAAGGGGAGGGCGCGGTGCACGAGCGCGTCGCCGGCGCGGCCAACGAGTTCACCCGGCCGCTCAGCGGCTCCAGTGCGGCGACCGTGGTGATCTTCCTGCCGCTAGCCTTCCTCTCCGGTGTCACCGGCGCCTTCTTCAAGGCGCTGTCGCTGACCATGGCCAGCGCGCTAATCATTTCCTACCTGCTGACCTGGGTGGCGGTACCGTTGCTGGCCGAGCGCTTCCTCGACGAGCGTCACCGCACCGAGCACCCGCCTGGGCGTTTCACCCGCGGCATGATGCAGCGCTACGAGCGCACCCTCGAAAGCTGGATCAAGCGCCCGCTGCTGGCCTTGCTGCTGGTGGTGCCGCTGGTGGTGCTCGGCGGCCTGGCGTACACGCGCGTCGGCACCGGCTTCATGCCCAGCATCGACGAGGGTGGTTTCATCCTCGACTACCTGTCCAAGCCTGGCACCTCCCTGGAAGAGACCGACCGGCTGCTAAACCAGGTCGAAACCATCATCCGCGCCAATCCCTACGTGGACACCTACTCGCGCCGCACCGGCCTGCAACTGGGCGGTGGCCTGACCGAAGCCAACCAGGGCGATTTTTTCGTGCGCCTCAAGAACGGCTCGCGTCCGGACACCGAACAGGTGATGGAACAGGTGCGTACGCAGGTCGAACAGAAGGTGCCCGGGCTGGACATCGAGCTGTCGCAGCTGATGGAGGACCTCATCGGCGACCTGGTTGCCGTGCCCCAACCGATCGAGGTGCAGCTGTACAGCGATGACACCGAACAGCTGGACGCGACCGCCCGCAAAGTCGCCGACGCGATCGGCAAGATCAACGGTGTCGTGGGCGTGCGCGATGGCATCAACCCGGCCGGTGACGCGCTGATGGTACAGGTCGATCCGGTCAAGGCCGCGCTGGAGGGACTCGATCCAGCCGGCGTGGTCGACCAGGTCGGGGCGGCGATCGATGGCAGCGTCGTGGCGCGGTTGCCGGTCGGCAGCAAGGTCGTGGGCGTGCGTGTGCGTCTGCCGCTTAGCGCACACCAGCGGCTGGAGCAGGTCGCTTCATTGCAGATCCGTGCGCCAGATGGTCACCTGTTCCCGCTGTCGCGCGTGGCGACGCTCAAGCAGGTGCAGGGCCAGCCGCAGATCACCCGCGACAACTTGAAGCGCATGGTTGCCGTGACCGGACGCATCAGTGGTCGGAGCCTCGGCTCGGCGATAGCCGACGTAAAGAATGTGCTGGCCAAGCCGGGCGTGCTGCCCAAGGGCATGTTCTATCAGCTCGGTGGCCTCTACCAGCAGCAGCAGGAAGCGTTCCGCGGGCTGACCATCGTGATGGTGGCGGCGATCGCGCTGGTGTTCACGCTCTTGTTGTTCCTGTACGAAAGCTTCCGCGTCGCGTTGGCGATCCTGGCGATGCCATTGCTGGCGATCCCGGCGGTGTTCCTGGGCCTGTGGCTGACCGGTATCGAACTCAATATTTCGGCGATGATGGGCATGACCATGATCGTCGGCATCGTTACCGAGGTGGCGATATTCTACTTCTCCGAGCTGCAGGACATCCCGGACGACGCGCCGCTGCACGATGCCTTGCACCAGGCCGGCCAGCACCGCACCCGGCCGATCCTGATGTCCACGCTGGCCGCGATCCTGACCCTGCTGCCACTGGCACTGGCGATTGGCCAGGGCTCGCAGATGCAGCAACCGCTGGCGATCGCGATCATCTCGGGCATGCTGGTGCAGGTCCCGCTGGTGCTGCTGGTGATGCCGGTGCTTTACGCACGGCTCAAGCGGCCTTGGCGGCGCAAGCATTGAGACAATGAGCGCCAGGCTGAGAAGGAAGTCGCGCGTCTGTCGGGGCAAGTCGCGGCACTCGAAACGTCGCTCGCGAAGGCCAGTCTCATCAGCAAGACGAAGCGAACTTCGCGATCGCCCGGGGCGTCGAAGAGTGCGCGGACCAAGAAGCCGAAGTGAGACCCTTGACGGCCCCACCTATGCGGTTCTTGTTTGGCAGCTACCACGGCCGCTATACCGCGCGGCGGGACATATCACCCACCCCTTAGCCTGGCAACCACGCAAGCACCCATGAGGCCATGAAGCGCTGAAGGTACGACTGGAACTTGTGTGGCGAGGAGTCAACGCGGCAGCAACACCACGCGGCACAACGAGGCAGGGAGACGGAAGCAGGGCTAACCGACGAAGCCCCCGGAAAAGGAGTTGAGGTACCGCAGGACGTCCTCGGTCCGACCTGCCTGGATCAACTCGAATGCGGTTTTGTACTTGAACGCGGCCAGCGGCTCATCGAGCAGCCACGCGGCGGGCAGCTCAGCATCACAGGAGATACCCCTGGCAGCATTCAGGACACGCACGGTATTGCATAGGAACGTCTGGACTTGTGAGGACTGCGGGCGCTCAATGAGGGTCTCGTAGGAAACTCCAATTGCGATAGCCAGCTCCTCCAGAGAGAAGTTCAGCAGTTTGGTGACATCTCTCGGGGATAAGAGATCGTCGCCAGGCTTGCCTGGTAGGGTGCAGTCGGTCAAGGCGATCACCGTTGGGTCCAAGCCTGTTGGGTTATTGTGCACCAGGTTTTGCTCAGCGCCTCGTTGCAGCCCCGTTGTCCGGCCCGTCCAACGCTGCGCGAGACATTGCGCTAATGCGAGCCGTACAGATCTGCCGGCAGACACCTGCAATCCGGGTGCAGGGAACCACTGGTGCAGCTGCACTTATGTTCGGTGGCTGTGCAGTTAAGTCATGTGGAGTGCAGCAATTGAGTAAGGCTTTAGAACCGAGATCCGGGTTGACCACCGGCGGATTCCATAACAACACGTGCTTGTCGCCCGAGGGCGCTCCGCTTTCCGTGATGGCGGTGACCGGGTGCTCGATCAGCGCCTCGGCGTGCTCCCTGGGGTTGCCGATGGTCGCCGAGCACAGGATGAACTGCGGAGTGACGCCGTAGAACGCACAAACGCGTTTGAGCCGCCGGATCACGTTAGCCACGTGCGAGCCGAACACGCCGCGATAGGTATGCACCTCATCGATCACCACGTAGCGCAGGTTCTCGAAGAACTGCGCCCACTTGGTGTGATGCGGCAGGATCGCCTGGTGCAGCATGTCGGGATTGCTCACCACGATGTCGCCGTGCAGGCGGATCGCCTGCCGGGCATCGCCCGGCGTATCGCCGTCAAAGGTGAACGCCTTGACCCCAAGCTCGCCCGCCTTGTTGAGCTCCAGCAGCTCGGCGACCTGGTCCTGCGCCAGCGCCTTGGTCGGAAACAGGTACAGCGCCTTGGCGCCTTGCTGCTTGGCGGCACTGATGACCGGCAGGGTGTAGCAGAGCGACTTGCCGGAGGCCGTCGGGGTCACGATTGCCACCTGGTCGCCGCGCTGCGCCGCAGCCCAGGCCTCGGCCTGATGGCTGTAAAGCGCCTCGATGCCGCGCGATCGCAGCGCCTGGGCAAGCGCCGACGGAAGACCCGCGGGCAAGGGCGCGAACGAGCCCTCGCGGCCGGGCACAACGAAGGCACCGGTAATGCGTTCGGCATACCGCTTGGAAAGGCGCTGGGCGAGCGCACGGCCGTCACTGGGGCCGCGTAGTACCAGATCGTCAGAGGCCTGGTATCGGTCTGGAAGAGCGTTCAATGGAGGAGCCGCCTGTGTTCTTTGGCGGCAGTACATCGGCAGGGCGTCTCGCCAGGTGAGACTGTCAGGCTCTCGGGTGCATGAAGCTCAGAGGAGGTGCCATTGTCCGCGCGCCTTCGACATGCGGTCGGTATGCTGGTTCTCCCGCGCCGGAGCCTTCGCCATGTGTTACTCCGCCCAGATCAAGGCCGACTACGTCCGCTACGTGCGCCACTTTGGCGCCACGATCAGTCTGCAGCGCTTTACCGAACTCTTCTGGGAACGCCGCCGGGATGGCACGTGGACCAAGATCCCGAAGGCCTTGCGCGAGAGCTTCCGGCATCCTGATAGCGAAGCCGGGTTTGAGCTAGCCAAGCTGGTGGCCGAAGGGGATCGCGAGTTGGAGCAGCGCTATCGGGAGGATTTGGCGGCCCAGCGGGAGCGCCTTTCCAAGGCAGAGACGGTACTGGCTGGCCCAAAGCCGACCAAGAAGGCGGCTGAGGACAAACGCATCGCGACCAACAAGATCGCGGCGACAGAGGCCAACCTCGCCTCACTCAACCGGCGCGAGCTGGTCGACGACGATGCCCGTATCTACCCAGGCTCGTATGCGCCGGTGCTGATTGAGCGCGATGGGCAGAGGTTCGTGGTGCCCATGCGCTACCAGTGCCGCATGCCCGGCTGGAGTGCCGCTGTGGAGCGCAAATATCCCGGCACCTACAACGCCAGGCGCGACAAGTTGGAGGAATCCTGGGGCCAGCTCTTCGGCTACCGCCACGGCATCCTGGTGATCACCCGCTTCTATGAGAACGTGGCTCGCCACCGGCTGGAGGGCAGAGAGTTGGCGCCGGGCGAAAAGGAGGAGAACGCAGTACTCGCCTTCGACCCCCAGCCGCCTCAGGACATGCTGGTGGCCTGCCTGTGGAACGTGTCCAAGGGGGCGGACAACGGCTCCGATCTCTTCACCTTTGCCGCCATCACAGACGAGCCACCGCCTGAAGTCGCGGCCGCTGGCCACGACCGCTGCATCGTCCCCATCAAGCCCGAACACGTGGATGCCTGGCTGAATCCGGCAGTGGCGCCGCGCGAGGCGCTGTACGCCATCCTGGATGACCGAGCGCGGCCGTACTACCAGCACCGGCTCGCGGCTTAGCCTGCCCGCGCTTGGGTAGACGGCGTAAAATTGATCCATGAACGAGCCCACCGCCGAAGGCCGCCGCCGCTATCCGCACACGCACGGGTATTTCCCCGACCCGGAGCAGATTGAGGCTGCTCCGGACCGAGAGTTGCCCTGCACCTGCACAAATGGGTGCCCGAGCCGCTGCGCCGGTGAGTGCGGCTGCAAGGCGTGCGAACAGGCCTTTGCCGAGTTTTGCGATGTGGCGGGCTTCTACGGTCCCGGCGAGTTCGATGAGGCCGCCGCGCTGTCGGCCTACCGGGAGGTGCACGTGCATGGCGGCGTTCCTGGCGGTACTGACGCCTGAAGCCGACGCTGTAGTCGGGCATTTGCGCGAGCGCTGGGACCCTGCAGCGCAGCGCGGACTCGGCGCGCACATCACCCTTCGCTACCCGTTTCTCCCGCTCAGGGCGCTGAGTACGCGCGATCGAGAGATGTTGACGGACGCGGTCTCCTCGGTGCCCAGCTTCCACTACACGCTTGCGCGCGTTTCCACTTTCCCGTCGACAATCTTCCTCGACCCGGAACCGGTGTCACCGTTTGCCGCCTTGCGTTCCGCGGTGGATCAGGCGTTCGAGCGGCGACTGCCGGGGGATCCGTTCCTGCGGTATGCGCCGCATCTGTCGGTTGCACGCCAAGTACGGAAAGACCGCACAGAGGTCATGGAAGCGCTTGGCGCAGCTCTGGCCGGCAGCGGTGGTGGTGCGATTCACGCAACCTGCAAGGCGGTCGTGCTGCTAGAGCGAACAGGTGGCGGCCCATGGCAGGTACAACTGGACTTGCCGCTCGGCCAGCCTCGCCTTGGTTGAGGGAACCTGGCCCCGCCAGGGACCATGCACCTTCATGCCATCGGGCCTTGCGATCGAGAGACGGTGTGCTACTAGGCAGTGCGCGGAAGAAGTATCGGTGTTGCCCTACAAAACGGGGAGCGGGCGCCTGATAGGCGGCCAATGCAACACGCAACAAGCTATGGCTGCCCCGCGAGTCAGGTCCAAGGCGACAGGGAGTCAGGCGCGAGCCGACGATGGGATGTCCAGGCGCGGACCGATGACCGGGGTTCCTTCCTTTTCTTGAGCATGACCATGCGGTTTGTCTTTTCCGTCGAAGAGAGCGCTGTGGGCTGGCGCGTGCGTGAAGGTAAGTCCGGTGTCGCCGAAGGGCTCACCTTGGGCAAGGCCATCAAACGTGGGCGACAGCTAGGCCGCGAGCTTCACGAACGCACGGGGTTGGCGGTCACCGTCGAGTTGGTCATTCCCGAGAAGACGTTGCTGTTGGCGCAGTATCCGCGTCAGATCAGGGAAGCGACGGCCGCGGCCTAAAGCTTGGGGTGGGAGGCAGCGAGTTGCCGTCAGCCCTTAGCCCAAGAGGCGGTTGAGGATGGTGGCCAAGCGCAATCCGGCCTGTCCCAAGCGCTGCTCGACCACCGGGCGCCACACACGCACGTATTCGACGCCGACCTTGCGGGACGGGTAAAAGCCCGGCGAGCCAACCAGTGCTCCGCTCTCGTGAACCCAATCCTCGACGTCGCCACCGGTCGGCGCATGGGGTACGTCCATCTCAACTCGGCGCGCCAAATCGGTCGTTGCCAGCCCGAACGTCTCGATCAGCCCCGTGTCCCAAATGTGGTGCAGGTTCGATCCGCGTCCCTGCCAACGCACCTGATACGTATTGCCGCCCTTGTCGTCGCCGTAGCCAGCATGTAACGGCTGGTGGGCGTCACCCACCAGGTGGACCACATAGCGCAGTGCCTTTGCCCGATCCTCGTCTGAGGCATGGCGGTTGCCCAGCACCAGCTCCTGACGTTTCAGCGCAGCAACCAGGCACTGGTCGCCGCCGGGACATTGCTCGGGCGTGTAGTGAAAGTCCGAACCGCGAGGAAAATTGACGTAGTGCCACTTGCCCGTGGCGGGGTTGCGGTGCTCGTCGGCCCAGGAGGCGATGGATTCCAACGTGGCGCTTGGCTCCAAGCTGAGCAGTCGCTGGATTTCCGCGTGGGCGGCGGGCGTCAGGTGATCGGCAGCAATCCGGGCGACGACGGCATGGCCGTCGCGACCCCATGCGTAAAGTTGGGTGGCAGGCAGGAGGAGGGCGAGAGCCAACAGGAGGCGTGTATTCATCACGCCATGGTAGCGGCTGGTCGACAGGACCTCGGCGCCAGGCAGCGCATTTGGGGCCGCGCAGGTCTAGCGCGTACGGGCTGCAATGAGTTGCTGCAGGTAGGCGATCCCCTCCTCTTCCGGAAAGAAGGTCACGACGTCCGCGACTGTCAGGCCGTAGCGCTTCCTGAGGGCGAGAAACTCTTCCTTTGCGAGTTCCATGGGCGTCTTGGAAGGGCGGCTCGCATCAAGGGCCGCCAGTTCGGCCTGAAAACGGCGGAAGGCGTCGGTGGGCATGGTCATTAGCGCATTCTCCCATGCGGCTGGAACGGTGATCACTTGATCGGTGGTGCCGGTGAGAGGCAAGCCGGCCTCGAGGACGTCAAGACCCCAGATTCAAGGTACGGCGCGGGCTAGGTGGCCAATCTCGCGTTGTGAGCCAGACTGCATGGTAGCTTTGAATTCTGTCCCAGAAATCAAATTAGCATGAGCACGTCCAGCAACAACCGCGGGGGCATCCGCCCCGGTGCCGGCCGGCCCGGCGCGCCCTCGCAGCGTATCCGCGTCCCCGAACCCCACGTGCCCGTGGTGCTTAGTTTGATCGAACGTCTGCGCAAGGAGGACGCCGAGGGCATCGAGCACCTCGGCACCGTCGCCGAGGCCAGCCGCTGGCTGCTCCGCCACTTTACCGAGGTGCCGTGTGGCTTTGCGTCCCCTGCGGAGGACTACGAAGAGGGCCCGATCGACCTCAACACAGTGGTGATCGATCCGCATCACCGCGAGGCGACCTACCTGGTCCGCACCAAGGGCCACTCGATGACCGGCGCGGGCATCCATGACGGCGACGAGCTGGTCGTCGATCGCGCCCTTGAGCCGCGTAATGGCTCCATCGTCATCGCCGTGTACCAAGGCAAGGCAACCTGCAAACGCTTGCGCTACATGGCGAACGGGCGCCCCTACCTGAAAGCCGAGAATCCTCACTACGAGGATCGCGTCATCGCCGAAGGCGACGAATTCGAGATCTGGGGCGTGGTTCGGTACGCCTTACGCAAGCTCATCTGATGGCCACTCGCTTCGCAATCGTGGACGTCAATGTCTCTATAGGCGGTTGTACGACCCCATGCTTCCCTGTGTTCCCACCGTCGTGCTCTCCAGCGGCGGTGGTTGTGTCGTCGCGCGATCGGCAGATCGTTGACGATCTCCACATCTCCATGGGACCGATCATCTTTAATGAACATGTATAGATCGTCGATCTCATCCAAGGGGGACCGGTGCGTCATCTACGACATGACGCACCGAGCCACCGCGCCGTGGGCTTCCCAATCCGAACTTCGGCCCCCAGCTCGTCGCGGGATTCTCAATGCAGGAAGCCACGGGCGACCGCCGCTGTGGCTAATCGATGATGTCGGTAGCGAATATTGCTGTGGGAGTATTGGCTTGAGCGCGGATTACAGGCCAGTAGAACGGCGTGTCTCGCCATCCCTTCTCCCCCTTGCCCTCTTGGCGAAGCAAGAACAGGATCGGGTGATTTACCGCGTACTGCTTCGCAAGCTGGCCTTCGGTTTTCTCTGAATCCGGGGTTTCAATGTATTTGGCGTGGGAACTGGCTCCGGCGAGACGAGCAGAGTTGCGATCTTTCGCCGCCCACAGCCAAACCAAGCCTCGCTTTGCTGGATCCGGGTGTTGCGCGCTGAGGTGCGCGAGTGCGGCATACGCTGCCTCCCAATCAAACGGCGAAGCGTCGTCTTCGTCCTCGAAGCGTAAGGTTGGCTCGATCAGGCGCAGCAATTCGTGCGCAGTCGCCACGGGGACCAGAACGGGTTGATCGGCATCAAAACCGACGAGCGTTTGAACCTTAGCATCGAGCTGTTCAATGGCCCTGCCGATGCCCGCGGCACCAGTGCGGAAGCCGGTCTGGAAGCCTATCGGAAGCAAACGTTTATGCGGTCGAAGGGTTTGCGTGGTGGAAACCAGGATCTTGTTGGGGCTGCAGGGCACGATGCGGCCGTTCTGCGCCTTACGAATGAATTGGACGGCCTTGTCACCGCCGGCCTCGATGGCCGCGCGTAGGGAGGCATCGAACTCCTCCATCAACTGCATAGCCGAGCGAATGGGCATCGAGGTATAGAACCGGGTCACCGCCAGATCGTCCCGCCGATAGCCATACATACGCGAGTGCTGAAGCACGGTGTCCTGCTGGAACTTGTCCGGTCGGCGACCGTAATAGAAGCCAATCAAGTTAGCGAGCGTGACGCCACGATCCAGCACCTGTCCGCCGAGGAAGATGTTGAGTGGACTGCGGAGCTTGAGCTGGCCGGTGTCGTCAAGCATGTCGGACACGTTTTCTTCGGAGTTGACCTTGAGAACGGTGATGTGGTCGTCGGTCAATGCTTCGACGACAGCTGCAAACGCCGCCGCGAAAGCAGGAACTGGTTTCCCGTCCAGCCTCAGCGAGCGAGACAGATCGTCGTAAGCTCCTTGAATCAAGTCCCTCAGCAGGGACAGGCCATTCTCTGCCGCTTGCTTCAGCTGAGCTATCAGCGCCAGGGTCAATCGTTCCTGCCAGTCGTGCGCGTCCTTTCCGGCCTCGGAGTGCAGCAGGAAGGAGTAGCGCAGCTTCTTCGGCCTTTTACCGGCATTGATCCCGTTGATACGCTGGATGCAGCCTCCGACGAGGAAGGTAACCAGCGCCATGCGATAGCCCTCAATCTGCTTGGCGGCCAACGCGTTCTCCAACTTGAACGCGCGCGCATCGGGCTTCTTAAGTCGCTCGAATTCGCGGTGATCAACCCGGTAGTGGATCAGGCTTTCTAGCGTTTCGTTCGCACTGCGGGTTGGCTCGCCGAAGTAGGTGTCGCCACCCACGTAATCCGACGGAACTGGCACCAGCTTGGTGAAGGCCGGCCGCATGGGCTTGAACTCCAGCACATTGTCCACCTCTACTTCCGTGGGCTGGAGGTAGAGCGAGTACGGGGTCGCGGTGACCTGGAGGAAGGACACATTGGGAATGACGGACCGCAACTCGCTAATCTGAGTAGCAATCTTGTTGGCTTTCTTTACATCTCCCTTCTTCGAGTAGCCGATAGAAGCGCTGTCGGCCTCGTCGTCCACGATGATGACGCGCTTGGAGGCCATCTTGGGGTGCTTTTGGAACAGCTCGATCAGGCGACGCAGGTTATCGTCCTGCTTCTTGGCTACGAAGATCAGCCTCGAGTCGAGCTCGAAGTTACCGAACGCCTTGGGTGCAGTCATAATGTCGTAGATGTCGACCTCACCGTCGTCGATGAACGCTGCGAACTCGCTGCGCAGGCGCTTGTAGGTTTGCTGGATCAGGGCTTTGGAGTTCTTACTGAGGACGATGGCGATATCGAAGCCGTTGTCGAACGCCAGGGCGAGCACGCTGATGAAGGTGCGCGTCTTGCCGCTTTGGACCTTACCGAGCAGCATGCCGGGGCGGTCAGATGTGGTGGCTGTTGTCAGTAGCGCAGCGACTGTCTCTTCCGCACAGCGGAATGTGTCCTGGCTGAAGGTCTGATTTGCATCTTTGTATTGCTGATAGAATGGGTAGGTCGTCTGGAGATCGTTCGTCATGGCGTGCTCGGGCTCCATATCCGATATTGGCATGGCTTATGCCGAGGGGAAGTCGTCCGAAAGTGCACGTTCGGACCGATCTCCAGGCCGTAGCGTCAGACCCGATGATCGGCGTCCTTGCTCTTAGCTCCCCTGGTCGCCCATCAGGATACTTTGCTAAACGAGCGGTTTCATCAGGTCAGGAGATTCGCCGCCCGAACGCAGCGGGTAGGGAGTTAAGTCAACGGCTCTTGCAGCGCACTCCGGTTCTCATGTGCGCATCGCACGCGCAAGCTAGGGTCCATCAAACTAGCGCGATTACCTCCGTATAAAGCGTCCGAAGATGTCTATCAGACATGTCTAGAATAGGCTCGTACATAAACGAGTTCAGGTGAATGTTCTCCGGGGTCATGAGAGCCACACGCTGAAGGACTTTGATCGCCGTCAGCTCTGCGCCGAACCGTTCCCGAAACTTCTTGAGAAGCCTTGGCGTTTGATTCGCGTCGATACTCGCGACGAAGACGGGATCGTTGATGCGCCTCACCATGAAGCGCTCGGCTGCAAGTCGGATCGACATGGCGAGCACGATCTTGTTTTCAAAGTTGATCCCCTCGGCAGCCTTTAGGCATTCGCTGGCCTCGTGCGCGATGAGGCTCATGACAGGCTCTGCTCCATCGCTCGAAGCAACGGTCTGACCGAACAGTCTGTTGAAGATCAGATCAAGGTCGGAAATCGCGATTTGATCGGAGTCGACCTTCCAATGCAGCAGCGACGTTAGCTTGACAAAATCGGGGTCGGCGGCGTCTCTTGTGTACTCAATCAGATTGCGCATAAAGGGAATGCAGGCAAGTTTTTTCCTCGGATCTGTGGCGAAGTTTGGCTTCCAGTCTTTGACGAAAACGTTCTGGATGCCAGCAGCCCGCTCTAGCACCAAACCTGTTGCGGTCTTCGATGCCATGAAACAGTCTGAGTAACGGACAAACCGACTCTGAATTGTCCGATAGAAATCGAAGTTGTGGGTGAGGATTATCTGCTTGAAGTTTCGATCTTCGGCAATGTCCATTAAGTACTGTATGATTGCGTACTTGTTCTTGTAGTCGAACGAGTCCGCTATGTCATCGACGATGATGAGCGTTTCCTGTTTTGCCTTCTTCCGTACTTCGATCTCGAAGAGAATGTTTAGCACGTAGAAGGCCTTCTTTTCGCCCGTACTAAGTGCCTGCATGAGTGCATCGCGATCAACGGCCGCCTTGTCGCCGGCATCCTCGAACGTAAAGCTTAGACTGAGCATCGGTTCCTGACCGAGGATCACTGCGAGTCGGTTAGTCGCCTCCAGCTTGAACGGTACGAAAAAGCGGTTGTTGAAGATTTCGATAACCTCTTCCCATTGCGTACGCTCTTTTGCAGCCTGCCCCTCGATCTCCTTGCGTCTGGCCTGCGCTGCTTGGTACTTGTTCAACAAATCCTGAAAGGCCTCGATGCGCGCCTTCAGGTAGGACTTCCAGACGTCCTCCTTAAAGGCTGGTATGTTGCCAAGTCGGACCAGCAACTCTTCATGGTTCTGCAGGTACGCTTCGAAGTCTCGGACCGTGATGTTCTTCTGGATGAGTTTGTCGAGCTTCGCAAACCTCTTCTTCAGTTCTTTGTCATTGGAGATCGCATCCTTTTCTTTCGCGATCAGCTCTTCGAGTTCCTGCTGGCTAGTTATCTCTAACTTGGTATTGGCGTTCAAGGTGACGGAGTGCTTCGCATCAAAGAACCCATTTTCAGCAAGCTGCTTTGCGACGGTCGCTGCGTTGTAGTAGTTGAATGTCCCCCTCTTGAAGTAGGTCGATGCAGCCAACAGTTCGTTATACTTCTTAATGTAATCCTGAATGGCAGTCTTCGCTTCTTCTGTGCCGAGAAGGGCAAGCACCTTGTCGTCGAAAATCAGGTCGTATGAAACTGTTGCGAGTGGGGCGGCTGGCATCGCAGCGACTTCGTCTTTGATGCGGTTCAGCGCAACATAGAACTGGTCGTCTCGTGGTGTGAAAGCTGTCGACAACTCCTTTTCAATGTTCTTTTTGGAACCGGATTGCTCCTTAAGAGCTTTCAGTAGGGCTTCCTTTGCCGCGTCAATATCGGCATGAAGGGCTTCATATTCTTTGCGTAACGTAGGATTGACAAGCAGTGTGGAAGTCTTCACGGAATGCCCAAGAACCTCATCGTAGGGACGGACGACGAGTACGCTTTCCATGGTCAGGTCTACACCTGCTTCGTCTTTGATTTCGCGTCTGCACACGCGTGCAGGGAAAATGCGGTCCTTGGAAGCGGCGCCGTCCGCCACATCCTGAAAAGTCTGTGCGAGTGAAGACTTCATAGAGCCATTCGGCGCATACACAGCACACGCGTTGGCCTTGGAAAAGTCGAAATTGGCCTGCAGTCTCTTGATCCCGTAGCAGTTTTCCAGGTCAATGCCCACCGCTTTCATGTCCGATTACCTCCATTAGAAGTCCCGGCGTCCGTTACTGCGCTGGACTGCTGCGCTACAATGTCTAGCAAGGGCAAGTCTGAGTGCTGAATAAAGTGGGCAACGCGATCAAGCAGGGCGTCTTCCGTCCAACGCTGAGGTCCGCGCAGTGCGCATTCCCAAATGTTGAGCACACGCCAGCCATTCGACTGGAGTTCCTGCACCGCTTTGTGGTCGCGTGCAGCGTTTGCGGACAACTTAGCCTCCCAAAAATCCTGGCGGGTAGCCGGAAGCTTCGACATGATGCAACCGTGTGCGTGCCAGAAGCATCCGTGTATGAATACCGCTGTGTTGTACTTTCGAAAAACGATATCCGGTCGACCCGGGAGTGATCGGTCATGCAGACGGTAACGAAGCCCCCGGGCGTGTAAGCCGCGGCGGATCAGCATCTCAGGCTTAGTGTTCTTGCCCTTGATGCGGCTCATATTGAGCTGGCGCTGTTCGAGCGTGAGCACGTCCGCCATTTACGCCCCTGTACCCGCATCTCCAACGATCGTGCGCAGGCAGGTTCTTAACGCCTCTCCCGACATTCCTGGCCGCAGCGTCACTGCGCCGAAACGAAACTTCTGTCGGTACTCTGGATGAAATAGCCGGCCCGGTATTGGTGTTGTTTTGAAGTCAGACTGCAGGCCTGTCGGAATATGGGGGGTCAGCAAATAAGCGGCGGTCACGATACCTTCGATCTGGCCGCTCCCCATGTCCTGTACCAGCGCGTCACGATAGGTGTGGATCGAGTTCAGTGCATCGTTGAGCCCATCATTGATGCGGTATTTTGCATCGAGCACGATTACATACCGCTCTGGTCCATCCAAGCCCTTGCCTGCCAGTACTACGTCGGGAACCATCGTCCGGCTGAAACTGCCCTCGTGGCTATCATCGATCCAGTACTCGCGGTACTGCCGCTGAAAGCACAACACTCGCTCGCAGCCGATTGGAACTGTGATTGAGCCGGTCGCGATCGTCACACCACCATCAGCCTCACCAAGGAATAGGCTGCTGAGGTCCATGCCAGTGGCTCCGTACTCCTCGGCGGCGGCGCGTAGTAGCCGCAGGAAGCACCATAGCTCATATAACTCAAAGGTCCGAGCCAGTGGCATCTGCAAGAAGTCGCCGAATAGTGCAGCCAGCCCGAGGTTCATGTCCCGCCAGAGCCGATAGAAGCGCTGATAGAGCGGGGCATTTCGAAACAATGAGGACATGCGAAGTAGCGCGGGCCCCTCACCAACCTCAGACATGAAACCCTCCACGGCAATATTATTCAGCCGTCGTGCGATATGCCGGGCCCGCACTGCCCAACTGCCGGCTGTAGTGACGACCTCTGAATCGTCGACGGCGCCTGTTTTTGCCAGTAGCTCAGCAACGCCGCCGAGCCATGCAGCCCACGACTGTAGACAGGCCTTGATCTGACGGTGCTCCGGGATGTCTACGCTGTTGCGCCGCTGTCGCAGCGTGATGCGCGCCGGCAGGTGCCCCTTCAATGCAGCTGGTAGCCGCGAGGGGCTGACCGTCTCTGTGAGTATCACTCCTGACCGGAATGACTTGATGATCTCCTGGCCGGTCGCGCGCCTGGCTCGGTGCACCGGCACTGTATTGTCCTCGGCTCGCAGATAGTGACGCGGGGCTCGGGCAATCGCTTCGACCGTAGCGACGATTGCATCGGCTCGAGACCGTAAGAACTCCAGGCGGGCTAGCGGCGGCGGGCGGTTGCTTGGCTGCCGCGCGATCCCCTTGCGAAACGCGCTCAACGAGAACAGGGCGAAAGTGTCTTCGAGAACTTCGCGCACCATCGCGTCAAAGTCGTCGCGTGTGAGTTTACGCAGATCGGGATCGGTCGTAATTTCGAAACGGCGTGTCCCTAAGCCCGGTACACGCAGCAAGGCCTCAACCATGCCGGCATGGAAACCCGGTTGCCAACGCCAGCGCGCATTGCGGGGCTCACGCGACCGCAGCGCCTCGACCGGCGTTTCGTCGATCAGTAGATCAGCGGCAAGGGCGTCTTCGCTGTCACGCAGCTCAAAGAGGTAGGAGGTCCCTTCCCGTACCGCGCCGGGCGGCAACGCATCCGGCTCAGGCCAAACTTGCCATGCCGGCCCGCCACCTTCCGCCTGGATGTAGAGCGCTGGCACGGGTCACCGCATCGCCTGGAAGGAACCGAACTCGTCGAGGTCGACCAGCATCTTCCGGACAAAGGACTGAGCACGCGGTAGGCCCTCACACGCCTTGTCGAGGCCCGTTAGCAGTGGGCGATGGCGCTCGGCGCCGCGCAGTTTCACCAGCACCTTTTGCACGAGCAACTGGTCGGTGACATCGGCCGCGACACTATTTAGATGCGCGGCATCAAACGCGTGATAGCGGACAAACTCTTCAATGAGCCGATAGCCGAAGCCCAGTCCATGCCGCTGCATGAGGTCATGGACTTCGGCAAGCTTCGACTCGGAGGCGGCTCGTGCATCCCTCAGCTCAGGGAAGCGGGCTTCGAGCGAGCCCAGAAAGCCGGGCACATCGACTGTGGACATGTCGATCACCGATGCGCGGTCGAGCACCTTGTCACTGACCGGGTTTGTCGTTTCGTCGACGTTGATCGTACCGATGATAAATAGATTTGCTGGTAGCGGTAGCTCTGCTCGGATGCTCGCGCCCGTTGTGCCTTCCAGCGGTACGCTGTTGGAATGCAGCTGCAGCCGGCCCTCGGTTTCCATGCAGGACAGCACGTCGGACAAGTAGTATTCGACGCGCGCGAGGTTCATTTCGTCGAGGATAACGAAGACCGGCGATTCGCGGTGCGCTGTCGCGACCAGCACCGCCTCTAGAAAGGGCGGCACGACGTAGCGATTTGTGAGCACGTCGAAATAGCCGGTCAGCCCGGTCGGATCGGTCCATTCCGGTCGCACAGGGCATTCGAAGATCAGTGGATCGTCGGCTGCGTTCGAGGTCAGGCCGTGCACGGCCCTCGCGTACTTGAGTGCTAGCTGCGTCTTGCCCGTGCCTGATAGACCCGACAGAATCACGAAGTGTTTGTGCGGCAGAAAGTTCAGCGCGGCGTGAAAACGTCGCACTTCGCCGTTCGGGTAATGCCCCCCAAGGGCCTTCACGGCCGCTTCAATGTCGGCGACCGAAATGCTCGCCGGCATGCGGCGCATTTCAGGGCTGAGCGTGGCCGTGTCGGTCCAAACCGGCAGCTCGTGAATCTTTTCGCGACCAGCCAAAGTGCCAAGCCAGCCGATGAACTCGCGCGCCAGCAAACTACGGCGCGCAGACGCAGTTGGTGGATGAAGGGCGACAACGATCTCATCAGGCTCTAGGGCTGGTCCGAAATCTGCTCGCTCGAAATCCAGACTGTTCCAAAATCCAGAGTTGCGCATCCACAGCAACCCATCTTCAGCTAAGTACACCGGAACAAGGTTGTTCCGGTTGCTGTACTTGAAAGACGTGGCGCCCTCATAACCGTCGTCCTCACCGTCGTCTTCGTCGTCTCCATTGCCGGTCCCTGCTTTTGCCGCAGCGCCCAGCCTCTTCATTTCTGCGAGACGCGCCAAGAACTTGTCCTTGTCCCTACGAACCAGCACAGCAAAGTACACCTCGTCCTCTGGCGGAAACTTCATCACCGTCGCGATGATGAAGGCATCCGCGTCATCCTTTGCACTGTTCAGATTGGCGACACCGATCTGAACACCGCCGTCGACGATCTTCGCACTGTTGGAGACCCCAAACAGCTTATTGGTGCGGGTAGCTTTCGTTGCCCGGAAGTGCTTTTGAACTTCCTTAAGAAACTGCTGCTGCCGCTCGGCGAGGCTCATCCGTCTTCTCCCATTCCGATTGCTTGAGCGTCTTCATCATGTGCGTCGCGATCGCCTTGGCCAGCAGCGGCGGGACGGCGTTCCCGATCTGCCGGAAGGCCGGATTCATTGTCCCGCAGAAGACGAAGCCATCCGGGAACGAATGAAGGCGCGCGGCCTCGCGCACGGAAATCGTTCGGGCTTGCCTGCTGTCGTAGTGAATATGGCTGTAGCTATCCTTGCCGAGGTGTGCCATGAGCGTGCGCGCCGGCTGGTCGCGCCACATCTTGCGCCACTTATTCGGAAATTTGCCCACGTCGTAGGGCGGCACGATCGTGGCCTTGATCTCTTCGTACTGCTTCGATCCGGGCCTGACTCTGGCGCCCTGCTTGGCGAGTTGTGCCAAGTGCTGCTCGAACATTTTCATCGCGTGCTCATACGCCTGCGGATACTGGTCACCCGGATTCATGCGCGCGAACAGGGGATAGTCGCGCGGCAGATAGCGGATGACATGATCCGTCAGTGCCGGCGGAGCTTCGAAGCCCGGCCAAGTTCGCATCAGCCTTGCATAGGTCGTGTGCGGTGGCTTGCCATAGGGCACCGGATCGTCGAAGCGTCGCGCGCCTCGCCGCAGAGTACCGCTCTTGAGCAGCTTGCGTGCGTCGATGGCCGGCAAGTCATCGAGTGCGTCCTCGGCCGTTACGGCAGGCGGCAGCGAGCTATCCGCCTTAGACGCATGAATGTAGTGGTGCGCGTCGTCGGCGATCTCGCTGTCCAGGAACTTGAGAGCGACCGATCGCGTGCCTTCATAGCCCGGCGGAAGGTGGATGAAGTGCGTCGGATCTGGGAACGTGACGACATCGGCAATCTCGCGCCGGTACGCGATCAGGATCATGCGCTCGCGCATCTGTGGCACACCGTAGAAGGCCGCGTTGAGCAGGGTATAACGGCAGATGTAGCCCTTGTTTTCCAGTACTTCGGCGATCTCTTCGGCGATGTTCTGGCCGCCGTGGTTCAGCACATCGGGCACGTTCTCGACGAGAACAGCCAGCGGCGCGAAGGCTTCGACATAGCGAAGGTAGTCGATGTAGAGCTGAGCTCGCGGGTCGTGCTTGAAGGCCTCGGCGTGGTTGTCCACTTCGCGCAGCTTGGGTCGACCGACGCGGGCGAAGGCTTGGCATGGCGGGCCGCCGACAAGCACATCGAAGGCCTCGGATGTCGGGCCCGCCTGCAGGTCCCTCGCAAGCTGATCCGGGCTGGTTTTCGTGATGTCACGGGCGTGCGAGTGCGCCGCATCACCACCGTGGAAGTTGTGGCCATGGGAGGCCGCTGCTTCCGGATCGAACTCAACGGCACCTGCGATATCGAAACCGGCAGCTGAGAACCCGAGGGAAATCCCGCCGCAGCCGGCGAACAGGTCTAGTACACGTGGCTTGCCGCCCGCCTGCAGGCGGGCGATCTTCTGGCGAATGGAGCGTGCGGTCTTGCTCACAGGGCGACACCTGCTCGTGCTGGCTTGCTGGTCATGGGCGGGGATTCTTCAGGTTCTGCATAGTGCCGCCTTCATTATTGGCGGGGAAAAAGCGGGTACCGCGCCTCGACATACTTCTCGACGGCGTCGCGGACGACCCAGGCAACAGACACTTTTTTCTCTTCGGCGATGCGCTCAAGCTCGGCATAGAGATCGGGCGGGAAGGTGACCGACGCGCGCGTGGCTTCCCTGACCGTTGGGGATCGTTTGGCTGTGACTGGCATAGAATTCGCCCAAAGCCGAGAGGTGCACCAGTCTACATCACCATGCACCACTCTGGCGGGCGGTACGCCTTGCCCAACCTCAAGTTCGAACGTCCTGGAGTTCTTGCCCGCTGCGGGTACCGGGGAGGGCTTCAGGGGCCGAGTCGACCGTAGCTGCATCGCATGTGGGGCGCCTGAAGGCCGCTCAACGCCCCTTCGACCGCGGAGGCGACGTTGAATAATTTTGATGTCGGTGTTTGGTTCAGCTTGCTCGGCGCGAACGATCGCCAAGCGATTCAGCAAGTGAGTTACGCCCGTGACGGATGGTTCGCGCGAACTCAGTACCTCCGCTTCATGCGTAGCGGTATCGACGATGGTCATGCTTCGGACGCGGGCGTCGGCGTTGCGATCGAACCTGAACTCCTTCCGCCATACCTCGGGGTGTACTGGTTTGGCAGCCATCATTTCCTGTCCATCGCGTTGGCGGACAGATACGAGGATGGATCCCGGTGTTCTCGGTGGCCTGGGTCATCATCCAGACCCTGGCCCTATGGTTGAGCACAGTCCGATTCGGCTCGATCTCGCTGGCGCGGTCGATCTTCGGAACCAAGTCGCCCCAACCCGAGGCATTCCCGGTAAGAAAGTTGATCCCCGTTGAATACGGGGATGTGGTGCTTCTGGGCTAAGCCGTCCGTGCTGACACTGCGCCAATATGTTTCGAGTCGTGCGACCCAACCCATCCAGAGGTAACGCCACTCGGAGGGCATAATGGGTCATCAGCGGTGGGAATCGGAGCGAGGAATGAAGTCGGAGACTTGGACGATCCAGCAGGTGTTCCAGGATCGGAAGCAGTACAAGGTGCCGTTCTATCAGCGGGCTTATGTCTGGACCTTAGAGAAGCAATGGCCTCTGCTTTGGGCGGACATCAAGGACAAGGCCGAGGAGCGCCTGGCTAACACCGAGCCTGCGCCGCACTTTCTGGGCGCCATCGTAGTGGAGCCCCAAGACAAGGTGGGGCTACGAGGAGTCGACACCCTCCACATCATCGATGGCCAGCAACGCTTGACCACGCTGCAGTATGTTCTGGCGGGTATTAGGCTGGCCACCCGCGAGGCGGGGATCACCGAGTACGACTCGTACTTGGCCGCAGTGTTAGACAATCCCAATCCCACCACTATGGCCAATGCCGAGGTGGAGGTGTTCAAGGTTTGGCCGACCTTCTCGGACCAGAAAGCGTTCGTGTCGGCCATGACCGCCGACAAGCTGAGCACTCTACAAGCACGGTATCCTGCCCACTTCACCCAAGCTGGTACGTTCCGGCGGATCGGTATTATCCATCCAGCGGCGCTAAACGCTATCTGGAACTTCGCCGAATGGTCGAAGACCTGGATTGAGGCCAATGGCGGTGTCAATGCTGTCGAGGCCTTAATCATGGCCGTGTTGGCAGATCTGAAAGTGGTTTTGATTCAGTTGGAGAAGGGGGATGACGCTCAAGTCATCTTCGAGACCTTGAATGGTCGGGGTGCGGAGCTTCACGCGACCGACCTGATACGCAACCATTTATTTATGACCGTGGACAGCAGCCAGGAAGATTCGGCTGCGCTGTATGAAGAAAAGTGGAAGCAGTTCGAGCAGGACAGGTGGAAAATAGGAGAACGGCGAGGAAGGATCACCAAGCCCCGGCTGGAATGGCTGATCTTCGCAACTATCCGCGCGCAGACGGGGCAAGAGGGCGACCTCGCCCGCCTGTATGTCGATTTCAAGAACTTTGCCCAGGGACTTTCAACCACCCAGCAGTTGGCGATGCTGGACGCCTATGGCAAGCACTACCTGCAGCTGATCGAAGGGAAGGGTGATTTGCCCGTGGCCAGGTTTGGGCGGCGCCTTCAGCCGTTCGACACCACGACGACTCATCCGTTGGCTTTGCGCATTTCTACGGCAGACATGCCTGACAGCGAGAAGACAGCGATGTTCGACGACGTCGTGTCCTACATCGTTCGACGTGCCGTCTGCGGTTTGACGCCAAAGAACTACAACAACTGGTTCATGTCGGTCTTGCGGCAATGGATCAAGGGCGATATGACGCGGCAAGCGCTGAAGAAACTGCTGGCCTCGTCGCCCAGCAGCCCCGCTGCGCGCTGGCCAGATGATGCCGAGTTCACCCACGCCATCCAGACAGCGCCCACGTATTACGGCAACCTTGATCCAGCCCGATGTCGCATGCTGCTGACCGAGCTTGAGGGCTGGTTGCGTATGACAAAACGAACGGAAGAGCCCATGGTTCCGAATCTATCCAACTTGGATATCGACCACATCCTGCCAAGGTCCTGGTATGAGCATTGGGCCCTACCGGATGCGTCCAAAGCGACGTTCGCTGAGAGCCAGGCGGCAGAGCAGCAGGAACTGGCGGGTGGCATTTTGTCGGAGCATTATCAGGCAATTCGTAGGCGCACCAAGGTTATTCCGACGCTGGGCAACCTTACTCTGCTCAATCTGTCGGTCAACCGCGAAGCTCAGAATAAGGCTTTTCCCATCAAGAAGAGCCTGCTGATCGCCAATACCGTTTTGAGCTTGAACGGTGACTTGATGACGCACGAAACGTGGGATGAAGAGGCCATTGCCGCTCGCGCCAGACGAATGGCTGAGGCAGCAACGCAACTGTATCCACGCTAAGGAAACTCTGGTTTCACCATGCGCTTGAACTCTGCCTGAGGTTTGATCGTTGATCAGACCTCCCCTTATCCCTACAATTTTTGTGATCAGATCAACCTTACATATCGCGCATGAACGCGGCGGGGCGGCTGGAAGACATGCGCCTGGGCGTGGAATGCCTGCTCACCGACGACGTGGCGCAGGCGCGCCGCCATGCCGAGCAGCTCGACGCGATCAACCGCGAGCGGCGTGAGCTGCAGGCCTCGATGGTGGCCGAGGCCGAGGTGATGGTGGCTGGCCTGGGTCATGTCGACGCCGTCGGCGTGGCGCTGTTCGAGCCGTCGTGGCATGCCGGCGTGGTTGGGCTGGTCGCCTCCAAGCTGAAGGAGCGCTTGCACCGCCCGGTAATCGCCTTCGCGCCAGCCGGTGAGGACGACACCGAAAACCTGCGTGGCTCGGCGCGCTCGATCCCTGGTTTCCACATCCGCGACGCGCTGGCCGCGATCGACGCGCGCCAGCCCGGCTTGATCGAACGCTTCGGCGGCCACGCGATGGCCGCGGGGCTGAGCCTCAGGAGCGCCGACTACCCGCGCTTCGCCGCCGCCTTCGATGCGATCGCGCGCGAGCTGATCGAGCCCGAGCGCCTGCAGGTGGTGCTCTACACCGACGGCGAGCTGCCGCCCGGCGCCGCCACGCTGGGGCTGGCCCGACAGCTGCGCGCCGCGGGGCCGTGGGGCCAGGCCTTCCCCGAACCGCTGTTCGACAACCTGTTCGATTGCGCCGGCTGGAAGCTGATGGGCGAGAGTCACCTGCGCCTGCAATTGCGCGACCCGCGCGACGGCGCCCTGCATGATGCGGTGATGTTCAACGCGTATCACGGCCAGCCACCGCCATCGCGGCTGCGCGCGGTCTACGAGCTGACCATCAACGACTGGCAGGGGCGCGAGATGCCACGACTGCTGCTGCGGCACATCGAACCGGCCTGATGCCGCTTGCGCGTTTTTCACGCGGTCCGATCCAGACTGGCGTTCGCCCCGCTCATGGAGAACGCCCGTGATCGCACTGATCGAAGGACTGCCGCCCGGTACGCTGGGTTTTCGCGCCCATGGCCAGGTGACGGCGGAAGATTACGAGAACATCGTCGTGCCGGACGTCGAGGCGGCGTTCGCGCTCAATCGCAAGCTGCGCCTGCTGTATGTCACCGCCGATGACTTCACCGGCTTCGACCCGGGCGCGATGTGGGATGACGCCAAGCTGGGCCTGCGCCATTTCAGCGGCTGGGACCGCGTCGCACTGGTCACCGACGTGGTCTGGCTGCGCGGTACCGCGATGGCGTTCAGCTTTGCCATCCCGGCCCAGTTTCGCTTGTTCCACGGTGCGGACATCGAGGAAGCCACCCGCTGGATCACGGCTCCCTGATCTCGCCCTGTGGTAGGAGCCCGCCCGCGGGCGATGCTCTGGCTTTTTGCGAATCCCGAATCCCGAATCTTGAGCCCAAGCCCAAAAGCATCGCCCGCGGGCGGGCTCCTACGGCGACTTGACCGTACCCGCGCTTGCCAAGCGCCGGCGAATCTGCTCAAGTTGGCCCATGCACCCCGCCGCCGCCAGCCGTCTGAACCTCACCGCGCCTTCCGCGCGGGGCTTAGTGCTGGCCGGCAACAACAATAATCGCGCGAACAATAACGCCAACCATTGGCGGGCCCGCGCGTAGCTGCAAGTTTCCATGGAATACGCGAAAGAGGCCCGCCCAGTGCGGGCCTCTTTTTTTCGTGCGCGTGCCCATCCGCGCAAAGGCAAACCCGGCCATCCGTGGCCGACTTTCAAGAAGAGCGGCATCCACTACAAGCAACCGAGGAACCCCCACCATGTGCTCGATTTTCGGAATGTTCGACCTGCAGCCGGGCGACGACCTGGCGGCGCTGCGCCGGCAGGCGCTGGAACTGTCGCAGCGCCAGCGCCATCGCGGGCCGGATTGGAGCGGGGTGTTCGTCGACGCCGGGGTGATCCTGGTGCACGAGCGCCTGGCCATCGTCGACCCGGCCAGCGGCGCGCAGCCGCTGCGTTCGCGCGACGGCGCGCTGGCGCTGGCGGTGAACGGCGAGATCTACAACCACCGCGAACTGCGCACGGCCAGCGACTACGACTTCACCACCGGCTCGGACTGCGAGGTGATCAACGCGCTGTATCGCGAGCAGGGCAGCGACTTCGTGGGCAGGCTCAACGGCATCTTCGCCTTCGCGCTGTGGGACGGCGAGGCGCAGCGCTACCTGGTCGCGCGCGATCCGATCGGCGTCTGCCCGCTGTACTGGGGCCACGACGCCCAAGGCCGCCTGTGCGTGGCGTCGGAGATGAAGGCGCTGGTCGGCGTATGCGCCGACCTGGCGCCGTTCCCGCCCGGCCACGTCTACGACAGCGCCAGCGGCGGGCTGCGCAGCTACTACGCCAGGCCATGGCGCGACTACGCCGCCACGCGTGGCCATGACGTGTCTGCTCCGGCCTTGCGCAAGGCGTTCGAGCAGGCCGTGCATCGCCAGCTGATGACCGACGTGCCGTATGGGGTACTGCTTTCCGGCGGGCTGGATTCGTCGCTGGTCGCCGCCTGCGCCGCGCAGTTCGCGCGCGAGCGGGTCGAGGACGACGACCGCAGCGAGGCCTGGTGGCCGCGCCTGCATTCGTTCGCGATCGGGCTGGACGGCTCGCCCGACCTGGCCGCGGCGCAGGTCGCCGCCGACGCGCTGGGCACCGTGCACCACGGCTTCGTCTACACGTTCTGGGAGGGCCTGGATGCCTTGCCCGAAGTGATCCGCCACATCGAGACCTACGACGTCACCACCATCCGCGCCGCCACGCCGATGTACCTGCTGGCGCGGCGGATCAAGGCGATGGGCGTGAAGATGGTGCTGTCCGGCGAGGGCTCGGACGAGATCTTCGGCGGCTACCTGTACTTCCACAAGGCGCCGTCGGCCGAGGCCTTCCACGAGGAGACCGTGCGCAAGCTCGACGCGCTGCACAGCTACGACTGCCTGCGCGCGAACAAGGCGATGATGGCCTGGGGCGTGGAGGCACGCGTGCCGTTCCTCGACCTGGAGTTCATCGACGTGGCAATGGGCTTGGACGCCGCGCACAAGATGGCCGGGCAGGGTCGCATCGAGAAGGCGGTGCTGCGCGAGGCGTTCGACGGCGCGCTGCCGGATGCGATCCTGTGGCGGCAAAAAGAGCAGTTCAGCGATGGCGTGGGCTACGGCTGGATCGACGGGTTGAAGGCGCACGCGGAGCAGGCGGTCAGCGATCGCGAGTTCGCCGCGGCGGCGGCGCGCTACCCGTTCAACACGCCGGCGACCAAGGAGGCGTACTTCTACCGGCGCATCTTCGAGCAGCACTTCCCCGGCGAGGCCTGCGCCGCGACCGTGCCCGGCGGCAAGTCGATCGCCTGTTCCTCGCCGGCGGCGCTGGCGTGGGATCCGGCGTTCGCGAATGCGGCCGATCCGTCGGGGCGGGCGGTCAAGGGCGTGCATCAGCAGGCGCTGGCCTGAACCAGACACCATGATCAGTCGTGTCGCTGCTGGCGCGGCGGTGCGTCCGCACGGGGGCGTCTGTTATCCTAGAGCGCTTGCATCCAACCCTGATACCGACATGATCGAGACCAATCCCATCCATGCGCAGATCGCCGACCTTCGTGGCCGGGTCGAGTCGCTTAGGGGGTATCTTTGACTACGCTGCGAAAAGCGAGCGTCTGGAAGAAGTAACCCGTGAACTGGAAAGCCCCACCGTGTGGGACGACCCGGCACGCGCGCAGGAACTGGGCCGCGAGCGTGCCCGCCTGCACACCATCGTCCACGGCATCGACACGCTGACTGCCGGGCTGAATGACGCCGGCGACCTGCTGGAGATGGCGATCGCCGACGGCGACGACGACACTGCGCGATCGGTGACCGACGACCTGGCCAAGCTCGAGGCACAGGTCGGCAAGCTGGAGTTCCAGCGAATGTTCTCCGGCAAGATGGACGCGATGAACGCGTTCGTCGACATCCAGGCCGGCGCCGGCGGCACCGAGGCGCAGGACTGGGCCGAGATGCTGCTGCGCATGTACCTGCGCTGGTGCGAATCGCGCGGCTGGAAGACCGAGTTGATGGAGGTCAGCGGCGGCGACGTGGCCGGCATCAAGTCCGCCACGTTCCGCGTGGAAGGCGACTACGCCTACGGTTGGCTGAAGACCGAGATCGGCGTGCACCGGCTGGTGCGCAAGAGCCCGTTCGATTCGGACAACCGCCGGCATACCAGCTTCACTTCGGTATTCGTCTCGCCGGAAGTCGACGACGACATCGACATCGAGATTAACCCGGCCGACCTGCGTACCGACGTCTACCGTTCGTCCGGTGCCGGCGGCCAGCACGTCAACAAGACCGAGTCGGCGGTGCGCATCACGCATATCCCGACCAACACCGTGGTGGCCTGCCAGACCGGCCGCAGCCAGCACCAGAACCGCGACACCGCGATGAAGATGCTGGCCGCCAAGCTGTACGAACTGGAGATCCAGAAGCGCAATGCCGAGAAGGATGCGCTGGAAGCGACCAAGTCCGACATCGGCTGGGGCAGCCAGATCCGCAACTACGTGCTCGACCAGAGCCGCATCAAGGATCTGCGCACCGGCATCGAGCGTTCGGACACCCAGAAGGTGCTGGACGGCGACCTCGACGAGTTCATCGAGGCGAGCCTGAAATCCGGCCTCGAAGCCGGTGCCAAGCGCGCCGATGCGTAACGCCTGATTCCTTCCGCTCCGCCCACTGACGAGGTGCCCGCATGAACAGCCAGAAGATCTGCGCGATCCTGATCACCTTTGCCGCGCTGGCGGCGTTCGGCGCGGCAGCGCAGTCGCAGCAAGGCAGTGCCGGCCAGGGCATCAAGCAGGATGCCAAGGCGGTCGGCCACGGCGTCGCCGATGGCGCCCGGGATGTCGGCCACGCCACCAAGCATGTCGCCAAGAAGATCGGGCATGGCGCGAAGGAGGCCGGCACCGGCATCGGCCACGGCGCGAAGAAGGCCGGCATCGCCGTCGGTCATGGCGCACGCGAGGGCTGGGACGCCACCAAGCACGCGGTGAAGCAGGTGTTTGGCAAGGACGGTTGAGTACCTGCGGGCACGCCGCTTTTTCCCCGACCCATCACTGGCACATCCACGAGACATTCGCTGCCCGGCGCACGCCGGCAGCCACGGAACCATCCATGAGCGAAGCGACCGATACCCAGCCCGTCGACGAGAACAAGCCGGACGTCAATCGACTCGTTGCCGAGCGTCGCGAGAAACTGAAGGCGCTGCGCGGGCAAGGCATTGCGTTCCCGAACGACTTCAAGGTCGACAGCTTCGCCGGTGATTTGCAGGCCGAGTTCGCCGACAAGGACGTGCACACGGCCGAGGCGGTCGAGGCTGCCGTGCGCCGGGTGAAGATGGCCGGGCGCATCGTGCTCAAGCGCGTGCAGGGCAAGGTCAGCTTCGTGCAGCTGCAGGATTTCAGCGGGCGCATCCAGCTGTTCATCCACCAGGGCACGCTGGGCGAAACCTACGAGGCGTTCAAGGGCTGGGACGTGGGCGACATCGTGGGCGCCGAAGGCGTGCTGATGCGCACCAAGACCGGCGAGCTTTCCGTCCGGGTCGACCAACTGCGCCTGCTGACCAAGAGCCTGCGCCCGCTGCCAGACAAGTTCCATGGCCTGGCCGACGTGGAGCAGCGCTATCGCCAGCGTTACGTCGACCTGATCGTCACCGAGGAGGCGCGGCGCACCTTCATGCTGCGCTCGAAGATCATCGGCTTCATGCGCCAGTGGCTGGAAGCGCCGTCGCGCCGCTTCATGGAAGTGGAGACGCCGATGATGCACGTGATTCCCGGTGGTGCCACGGCCAAGCCGTTCGTCACCCATCACAACGCGCTGGATCTGGACCTGTACCTGCGCGTGGCGCCGGAGCTTTATCTCAAGCGCCTGGTCGTGGGCGGCTTCGACCGCGTCTACGAGATCAACCGCAACTTCCGCAACGAGGGCGTGTCGACCCGGCACAACCCCGAATTCACCATGCTGGAGCTGTACCAGGCCTACGCGACCTACCACGAGATCATGGACCTCACCGAGGCGGTGATCCGCGACACCGCGCAGGCCGTGCTGGGCACCACGCAGCTGGAATGGGACGGCGCCGCGATCGACGTCGGCCCGGCGTTCCGCCGCTGGCGCATGGAAGACGCCGTGCTGGAACACAACCCCGGGATCCGGCGCGAGGAACTGCGCGACCGCGAGGCGATGGCCGCGCATGCCAGGCGCCTGGGCGTGCAGGTTAAGCCCGGCTACGGCTGGGGCAAGCTGTTGCTGGAAATCTTCGAGAAGACCGTCGAACACACCCTGATCCAGCCCACCTTCATCACCGACCATCCGGTGGAGGTGTCGCCGCTGGCGCGCGAGAGCGACACCGACAAGGGCATCACCGACCGCTTCGAGTTGTTCGTCGGCGGCAAGGAGATCGCCAATGGTTTCTCCGAGTTGAATGACCCGGAGGACCAGGCCGCGCGCTTCCAGGCCCAGGTCGACGCCAAGGACGCCGGCGACGACGAGGCGATGCATTTCGACGCCGACTACATCCGCGCACTGGAAGTGGGCCTGCCGCCCACTGGCGGGCTCGGCATCGGCATCGACCGGCTGGTGATGCTGCTGACCGGCTCGTCCTCGATCCGCGACGTGCTGCTGTTTCCGTACATGCGGCCGGAGGCGTGAGTGTCGACACGCCCGCGCTGCAGGACCTGGCCGCACCCGACGGCGTTTGCTACGGCTGCGGCAGCGCCCATCCGCATGGCCTGCACATCAAGAGCCACTGGCACGAGGACGGCGTGCACGTGGTGAGCACCCATTTGCCGGGCGCCGATTTCCACGGGTGGCCGGGGCTGGTCTACGGTGGCCTGATCGCGATGCTGGTGGACTGCCATTCCAATTGGACCGCGATGGCCTACCACTACCGTGCCGAGCATCGCGCGCCGGACAGCAAGCCGCGCATCGACTGCGTCACCGGCAGCCTCGGCATCAGGTTCCTCAAACCCACGCCGATGGACGTGCCGTTGACGCTGAAGGCACGCGTCGAGGGCGAGGTCGGGCGCAAGACCCGCGTGCTGTGCGAGGTTTACGCCGGCGAGGTGATGACCGCGCTGGGCGATTCGGTCTTCGTGCGCGTCGACACGGCGCAGCTGGCTGCGGCCGCGCGGAACGCCTGAGCGGCGGCGTGGGTTAAACTTGCGGTTTCGCCGAAGCCCGGAGCCTGCATCATGTGGTTTGCCATCCTCGGAACGGACGTTGCCGACTCGCTGGAGAAGCGCAAGGGCGTGCGTCCGGCGCATATCGCGCGCTTGCAGGCGCTGCTGGACGAGGGGCGGCTGTTCGTGGCCGGCGCGTTCCCGGCGATCGAGTCCGAAGATCCGGGCCCGGCCGGCTTCAGCGGCAGCCTGATCCTGGCCGAGTTCCCGTCGCTGGCCGAGGCCCGCGCCTGGGCCGATGCCGACCCCTATGTGGCGGCTGGCGTCTATGCCGAGGTGCAGATCAAGCCGTTCCGCAAGGCCTTGCCGGTGTGAGCGAGGCGATGATCGAACAAATCCGCCAGCGCCTGACCCAGGCCCTGGCGCCGACCGAGCTGGAAATCGTCGACGAAGGCCACCTGCATGCCGGGCATGCCGGCGAGGGCAGGGGCCATTTCCACGTGCGCATCGTCAGCCCCGCGTTCGCCGGGCTGTTGCCGATCCGCCGCCATCGCCTGGTTTATGCGGCGCTGGACGGGCTGATGGATAACGGAATCCACGCACTGTCAATCGACGCAAAAAACAAATAGCTTTCAAACAATAAGTTATATTGAATCCTTCAGCTATTACTTCATGCGGAAACGCATTGCAGCGCCGTCCCGCGTTTGGCACAGTGACTTGTCGCCCGGACTGTGCGGGCACTACCGATGACCCATTGATGACCGCATGCGCCTGACCACGATCAAACTCGCCGGTTTCAAGTCCTTCGTGGACCCGACCACCCTGCACCTGCCGAGCAACATGATCGGCGTGGTCGGCCCGAACGGTTGCGGCAAATCCAACATCATCGACGCGATCCGCTGGGTGATGGGCGAGAGTGCGGCCAGCCGCCTGCGCGGCGATTCGCTGACCGACGTGATCTTCTCCGGCTCCAACACCCGCAAGCCGGTGGGGCAGGCCACGGTCGAGCTGATCTTCGACAACGCCGACGGTTCGATCCAGGGCGAATACGGCCAGTACGCCGAGATCTCGGTGAAGCGCCAGGTTACCCGCGACGGCCAGTCCGCCTATTTCCTCAACGGCGCGCGCTGCCGCCGACGCGACATCACCGACCTGTTCCTCGGCACCGGCCTCGGCCCGCGCAGCTACTCGATCATCGAGCAGGGCATGATCAGCCAGATCATCGAGGCGCACCCGGAAGAACTGCGCACGCACCTGGAAGAGGCCGCCGGCATCTCCAAGTACAAGGAACGCCGCAAGGAAACCGAGAGCCGCATCAAGGCCACCCGCGAAAACCTCGACCGCGTGCGCGACGTGCGCGACGAGGTGGACAAGCAGCTCGAACACCTCAACCGCCAGGCCCGCGCCGCCGAGCGCTGGAAGGCGCTGAAGGAAGAACAGACGCGCAAGGAGGCCGAGCTGCGCGCGCTGGAATACCGCGGCCTGAAGAGCCAGCACGACGGCGAAGGCGAAGTGCTTTCCGCCGCCGAGATCGAGATCGAGAAGCAGCTGGCCGGCCAGCGCCAGATTGAGGCGCAGCTGGAAAGCGTGCGCGAGCGCCATACCGACGCCAGCGAGCACCTGAACGCGGTGCAGGCCGAGGTGTACAAGGTCGGCGCCGAGATCGCCCGGGTCGAGCAGCAGGTCCGCTACAACAAGGAGACCGCCGAGCGCCTGCAGCGCGCGCACGGCGACGCCGAACGCGAGCATGCCGAGCTGGCTGCGCACATCGATGGCGACCGCGAGCAGGTCGAGGCACTGCGCCTGGCGCTGGCCGAAGGCGAGCCGAAGCTGGAAGCCCTGCAGCAGTTGCAGGACGACACCGCCGAGGCCCAGCGCAGCACCGAGGCGAAGCTGGCCGACTGGCAGCAGCGCTGGGACAGCCATACCCGCAACGCCGGCGAATCCAACCGCGCGGCCGAGGTGGAACGCACCAAGCTCAATTATCTCGACCGCCAGGCGATCGACCTGTCGCGCCGGCGCGAAGCGCTGGAAGCCGAGCAGAAGGCCACTGACGTGGCCGCGCTGGACGCCGCCGGCCAACAATTGATCGACGAGCACGAGACCCAGTGCGAACGCGTGGAAACCCTGGGCAACCTGCTCGACCAGCACAAGTCTGGTCACGAGAAGGTGCTGGAGGAAGAACGCCAGGTGCAGTCGGCGCTGAACGAGGCGCGCCAGCAGCTGCAGGCGGCACGCGGCCGGCACGCCTCGCTGGAGGCGTTGCAGCACGCCGCGCTGGGCCAGGAAGAAAGCGCCGCCAGCGGCTGGCTGGCGCGGCTGGGGTTGGACCGCTCGCGTCGCCTGGGTGAATCGCTGCAGGTCGAGGCTGGCTGGGAAACGGCGGTGGAAACTGCGCTGAGCGGCTTCCTTGACAGCGTGCTGGTCGACGGCGCGCATGCGCTGGCCGCCGAATTCAAAGCGCTGGAGAACGCCGACGTTGCGCTGCTCGACGCCGCCGACGGCGGCGCCAACACCGCCGGCACACTGGCTGCCCACGTGCGCGGGCCCGCCGCTGCGCTGGCGATCCTCGGCCACGTGCTCACCGCCGAATCGCTGGGCGAGGCGCACCAGCGCGTGACCTCGCTGTCCGCGCTGGCGCCGTACCAGTCGGTGATCACCCGCGGCGGCGAATGGCTGGGCTCGGGCTGGGCACGGGTGCGGCGTGCGCAGGGCAGCCAGGTCGGTGTGCTGGCGCGCGAGCGCGAACTGCGCCTGCTCATCGAGCAGGTTGCCACGCTGGAAGCGCAATTGGAGGAATCCGGCGAACGGCTCGACACGCTGCGTACCAGCAAGTTCGAGGCCGAGCGCGCACGCGACGACGCGCAGCGCGAGCTGTACAACGCGCATCGCCGCCAGTCGGAACTGGCCGGTCAGCTGCAGAGTCATCGCGGCAAGCTGGAAACCGCCCGCGCCCGCGCCGAAAAGGTCAGCGGCGAACTGGACGGTCTGGCTGCCCAGCTCGACGAATTGCAGAGCCAGACCCGCGAGGCGCGTGCGCGGCTGGACGAGTCGGTCGGCCTGATGGGCGACCTGGAAGACCAGCGCCGCGAACTGGAAAACGAGCGGCGGGCGCTGCTCGAGGCGCGCGAAGAGGCGCGCATGAACGCGCGCGAGGCGGCCGAGCAGTCGCATGCGCTGGCGCTGGCGCTGGAGTCGAAGCGATCCTCGCTGAGCTCGCTGGAGCAGGCGCTGGGCCGCATGGACGCCCAGTTGCGCCAGATCGGGGCGCGCCGCAACGAGATCACCGAACAGCTCGCCGCCGGCTCCGACCCGATCGCCGAACTCGAAGCCGAACGGCAGGCTTACCTGGACCAGCGCCTGCTGGTCGACAAGCAACTGGTCGAGGCGCGCCGCGCGCTGGAAGACTGCGACGTCGAATTCCGCAAGCTGGAGCAGCAGCGGCATCTGGCGGAGCAGGGCCTGGCCAGCCTGCGCGAGGGCCTGTCCGAGAAGCGCCTCGCCGCGCAGGCGCTGCAGCTGCGCGCCGAGCAGCTGGCCGAGGCGATCGGCGCGTCCGGCCTGGCGCTGGAAACCCTGCTGGCCGAACTGGCCGAGGACATCGACGCCAGCCAGTGGCGCGCGCAGCTCGGCGACATCGGCCAGAAGATTGCGCGGCTGGAGCCGGTGAACCTCGCCGCGATCCAGGAACATGCCGAGCAGAGCGAACGCAAGACCTACCTGGACAACCAGCTGGCCGATCTGGTCAGTGCGATGGAGACGCTGGAAGGCGCGATCAAGAAGATCGACCGCGAGACCCGCCAGCGCTTCAAGGAAACCTTCGACAAGGTCAACGCCGGCGTGCAGGAACTGTTCCCGCGCCTGTTCGGCGGCGGCCATGCCTACCTGGAACTGACCGGCGACGACCTGCTCAATACCGGCGTGTCGATCATGGCGCGGCCGCCGGGCAAGCGCGTATCCAACATCACCCTGCTGTCCGGCGGCGAGAAGGCGCTGACCGCGGTGTCGCTGGTGTTCGCGATCTTCAGCCTCAATCCGGCGCCGTTCTGCCTGCTCGACGAGGTGGACGCGCCGCTGGACGAGGCGAACGTGGGACGCTTCTCCAGCATGGTGCGCGAGATGAGCGAGAAGGTGCAGTTCATCTTCATCAGCCACAACAAGGCGACGATGGAAGCGGCCACCCAGCTGTGCGGCGTGACCATGCGCGAGCCCGGCGTGTCGCGGCTGGTGCAGGTGGACCTGGCCGAAGCGGCTAAACTGGCGGGAGCTGCCTGAAGGAACCGATGATGACGATTGCCTTTGCCTGGAACCCTGCCGTCGGCGTCCCGATGCTGATCGTCGGGGTGATCGTGCTGGCGCTGATCTGGCTGTTCGGTCAGCCGAAGAAGGAACAGGGCAGGCGCAGGACAGTGATGGACCCGCACGCTGGCGAGCGCCGCGAACCTACCCTGGGCGAACCGGGCAGCGAGCCGGTTGCGGGTGAACCGTTCATCGGCGATGCGCGGCCGCAGCAGGGCGAACTCGAGGTGGGGCTGCGCGAGGAACTCGAACGGCTGGGCGCCACCCTGTCCGGCGAGCGCGCCAAGGCTCCGCTACCCGCCGCGGCACCGAGGGGCAGGCCCAGGCAGCAACCCAAGCTGGCCGACCATGTCGCCTCG
Source organism: Rhodanobacter sp. OR87 (assembly GCF_000473345.1). Taxonomy (NCBI): domain Bacteria; kingdom Pseudomonadati; phylum Pseudomonadota; class Gammaproteobacteria; order Lysobacterales; family Rhodanobacteraceae; genus Rhodanobacter; species Rhodanobacter sp. OR87. The sequence goes on along the minus strand of NZ_AXBJ01000001.1, from coordinate 111,136 downwards.
ATCATCGATGCTCTGCGCGCACCCAGTTCCGGCGAGCCGGTAGTCGCGGCGGACCTCTCGCCCGCCGCAGAGGAAGCTCCCGCGCCGGCGACGGCGTCCGTGGCCACGCCAGCCTCCGGAATACCGCCGCGCTCCGACCTTGGCCGCCGCCCACCCCAGCTGCCGGTGGAGCGCATCGTCACCTTGTTCGTGGTGGCCCGCGACGGCGGGCGTTTCCACGGGCCGGACCTCGTCGTCGCTGCCGAGAAAGCCGGCCTGGAATTCGGCGACATGGGCATCTACCACCGCCTGGTCGACGGTAAGCGCGAGCTGGGGCCGATCTTCAGTGTCGCCAACATGCTCAAGCCCGGCAATTTCGACTTGGCACGGCTGGATGCCTTGCGCACGCCCGGGGTGAGCTTCTTCATGACCCTGCCGGCACCGCTGCCTGCGCTGGACGCGTGGGATGCCATGCTGCCCACGGCGCAACGGTTGGCCGAACTGCTGGACGGCCAGGTGCTGGACGAGGAGCGCAATGCGCTCGGCCGCCAGCGCATCGCCCACATCCGCGATCAGTTGCGCGGCTGGGATCGCGACCACGAAGGCAAGGAAATCATCTTCGGGCGCTGATGCCCCGGTCAGCCGGCCTTCTGGCGGCGGGGCAGTTTCCAGCCCGGCCGGATGAAGTGGCAGGTGTAGCCGTCGGGATAGCGTTCCAGGTAGTCCTGGTGCTCCGGCTCGGCTTCCCAGAAATCGCCGGCCGGCGCCACTTCCGTCACCACCTTGTCGGGCCACAGGCCCGAGGCGTCCACGTCGGCAATGGTGTCCTCGGCGATCCGCCTCTGCTCCTCGGACGTGTAGAAGATCGCCGAGCGATAGGAACTGCCGCGGTCGTTGCCCTGCCGGTTCGGCGTGGACGGATCGTGGATCTGGAAGAAGAATTCCAGCAGCGCGCGATAGCCGATACGCGCTGGATCGAACACGATCTCGATCGCCTCGGCGTGGCTGCCATGGTTGCGATAAGTTGCATTCGGCACGTCGCCGCCGCTGTAGCCGACCCGGGTCGAGACGACGCCGTCCTGGCGGCGGATCAGGTCCTGCATGCCCCAGAAACAGCCGCCGGCCAGGATGGCGCGTTCGGTACTCATCGCACGTCCTCTACCTGGTCCAGGTAGTCGCCATAGCCTTCGGCTGCCATGTCGTCGCGGTGGACGAAGCGCAGCGAGGCCGAGTTGATGCAGTAGCGCAAGCCGCCGCGATCGACCGGGCCGTCGGGGAAGACGTGGCCGAGGTGGCTGTCGCCGTGCACCGAGCGCACTTCGGTGCGGATCATGCCGTGCGAGGCGTCGCGCCGTTCGTGGACGTGGGCCGGCTCGATCGGCCGGGTGAAGCTGGGCCAGCCGCAGCCCGATTCGAACTTGTCGGTCGAGGCGAACAGCGGCTCGCCCGACACGACATCGACGTAGATGCCCGGCTCCTGGTTGTGCAGGTATTCGCCGGTGCCGGGACGCTCCGTGCCGCTCTGCTGGGTGACCCGGTACTGTTCGGTGCTGAGCCGCGACAACACCTCGGGGTTCCTGGTGTAACGGGGCATGCGGAGCCTCCTGTCGTGATTCGGATACAGGTGGAAGATGGCTGTTCCTGCACGCTTATCAAGGCAGCCGGGGGAAACGCCGGAAGAAGAGGGCACGTCTGATTCTCCTGCGATCCCGGGCTTCGCGGAACAGGTGCGTGCCGCAGGTTGGCTGTCGCATGCGCATACGCGCGAGGGGCGGGCAGGGCAGCGGGCCGCCCTCTCATTCCTTGAGATGGCGACGGGTGACGCTGGAGTCCGCCTCACCTTCGAAACTGGATGCGATTGCTTCGCCAAGCCGTTGATCCATCGGGGTGCTACGCGTGGTTTTTCTTTTACTCTCGATTTTCACCTGTTTAGGTGAAACTATGCGGACCATGACCATCCAGATCACCCAGCGCCAGTCGAACGTTCTTGCCTTCATCCGTGCGCGGATCGAGCGCGATGGACAGTCGCCCACTCTCGAGGAAATTGGCGAGGCATTGGGCATCGACAGCGTCAGCGCGGTGCTCAAGCACGTGCGTTCCCTTGAAGCGAAAGGCCGGCTGACCCTCGAACCCCATCGCGCCCGCGGTATCCGGCTGGTGCGCGAGCCCGATCCGATGGATGCGGACACGCTGGAGCTGCCGCTGATCGGTCGCATCGCGGCCGGCGAACCGCTGTTTTCGGAGGTGCGGGTTGATCGCCGCCTGCGTGTTTCGCGCGCGCTGTTCCGACTGCGCCCGGACTACCTGGTGAAAGTGGTCGGCGATTCGATGCGCGGGGAGGGCATTTTCGACGGCGACCTGGTGGCGGTGCACGCCACGCCGGTGGCCCGCCACGGCCAGGTGGTGGCCGCGCGCGTGGGCGGGGACCGTTTCACGATCAAGCGGCTGTACTGGAAAGGCGACATGGTGCGCCTGCTGCCCAACAGTCCGGGCTTTCGTCCGATCGACGTGGATCCCACCGAGGATTTCGCGATCGAAGGCCTGTTCGCCGGCTTGCTGCGGGGCAGTTGATGAACGCCGTGGTTCCCCTTTCCGCCTTGCTCGATGCGCGTCAGGTTTGGCGGGGGCACGCTGCCGGGGTTCCGGCCGGCAACCAGCCCACCGGGTGGCGCGCACTCAATGCCCTGCTGCCTGAAGGCGGCTGGCCCGATGCGTCGCTGTCGGAGATCCTGCTGCCCGTCGATGGCGTGGGCGAACTCCGCCTGGTGCTGCCCACGCTGGCGCGATTGACCCGAAGCCGGCGCAACGTGGTGATCGTATCGCCGCCATATGCGCCATGCGTCGCCGGCTGGCGGCAGCAGGGCGTCGACATGCGCCGGGTGGACATCATCGATGCCGTCGAAAAGGACGTGCTCTGGGCCACCGAGCAATGCCTGCGCTCGGGAAGCTGCGCCGCGGTGCTGGCGTGGCCGCGGCGGGCCGACGATCGCGCCTTGCGCCGGCTGCAGGTGGCGGCGACCAGCGGGCAGGCGCTCGCCTTCGTGTTCCGCGACCGCTCCCATCTTTCCAACGCATCACCGGCCGCGCTGCGGCTGGAACTGGAAGCCTTGCCGCGGCCGCAGTTATGGGTGCGCAAATGCCGCGGCGGGGCCGTGCCCACCCGGCCCGTTTCGCTGGCGCGTCTTGCCGGTTGATGGTGGCCGGACATGCTCTGGGCCTGCATCAACCTGCCGCATCTGGCCATGGACGGGATCCTGCGACGCCATCCCGTGACGGGTCCGTTGGTGCTCGTCGACGGGCCGGCCAACGCCCGCACGATCGTTGCGGCCAATGAACCTGCCCATGCCGCAGGCCTGCATGTCGGGCAGCGACTGAGCGCCGCCCAGGCACTGCTGTCCCAGTTCGAGGCGATGGCGTACGAGCGCGAATCGGCGGACCGCTGGCACCGGTTCCTGGCTGCCGTGGCCTATCGCTACAGCTCCGAGGTCAGCCTGCTGCCGCATGCGATCGTGCTGGAGGTCAGCCGCAGCATGGGCCTGTTCGGGCCGTGGCCACGGCTGGAGGCGATGCTGCGGGCGGATTTCACCGCACTGGGGTTCCGCCATCGGCTGGCCGCGGCGCCGACGCCCCATGCCGCGCAGGTGCTGGCCACGGTGGCCGATGGCCAGGCGGTGCAGGGCGCCGACGCGCTGCGCCGCGCCCTGCAGGGAGTGCCCCTGGCCGCTAGCGGCCTGCCAGCGGCGGCCATCGCCGTGCTGCCGGGCATGGGTATTCGCCGCCTGGGCCAGTTGCTGGCGTTACCGCGGGATGGCCTGCGCCGGCGCTTCGGCGCGGAGCTGCCGGCGGCGCTGGAACGCCTGACCGGCGAGCGCCCGCCCGGCCTGGAGTCGTATCGCCCGCCGGACGTCTTCGACCTGCGCATCGAATTGCTGCATGAGGTGGAGAACCGGTCCGCGCTGGTCTTTCCGCTGCGGCGCATGGTCGATGACCTGGCCGCCTATCTCGCCGGCCGCGATGGAGGCGTGCAGCGTTTCCTGCTGCGCCTGGAACATCGCGAAGGGCGCTGTACCGATGTGCCGGTGGGGCTGCTGGCGCCGGAGCGTGATGGCGCGCTGCTGTTCGAGTTCGCACGGGGCCGGCTGGAACACGTCGTGCTTCCCGCGCCGGTGCTGGCGCTGCGCCTGCTCGCGCGCGAGCTGCCGGCGTTCGTGCCCGCCGGGCGTGACCTGTTCGACGAGCGGCCGGCGAATGCGCTGCCGCTCGGGCAACTGCACGAGCGCCTGCGCGCGCGGCTGGGCGAGCGGGCGGTCTACCGGCTGGGCGGCACCACCGACCCGCGCCCCGAACGCGCCCAGGCCGTGGCCGAAGGCGACCACGGCCACGACGAGCCGTCGCCGCGACCCACCTGGCTGCTGGCGCATCCGGTTCCCCTGCGTGGCCCGCCGCCACGCATCCTCGCCGGCCCCGAGCGGCTGGAAACCGGCTGGTGGGATGGTGCCGAAGCCTGCCGCGACTATTACGTGGTCGAGACCTCGCTCGGCCAGCGGGCGTGGACATTTTGCCCGCCCGGCGAGCAGGACGGCTGGATGCTGCAGGGCTGGTTCGCATGAACGACTACGCCGAACTGCATTGCCTGTCCGATTTCTCCTTCGGCCGCGGCGCCTCGAGCGCGGCCGAGCTGTTCGAGCGCGCCAGGGCCTGCGGCTACCGCGCCCTGGCAATCACCGACGAGTGTTCGCTCGCCGGCATCGTGCGCGCGTACCAGGCCTCGAACGAAACCGGCCTGAAGTTGATCGTGGGCGCCGAGTTCCAGCTCGCGGATGGCCCGAAGCTGGTGCTGCTCTGCGGGAATCGGCAGGGCTATGCCGGGCTCTGCCGGCTGATTACGCGCGGGCGCCGGGCCTCGGAAAAGGGCAGGTACCGGCTTGCCTGCGCGGACCTGCATGGCGGGTTGCCGGGCACGCTGGCCTTGTGGATGCCGGCGCCGCAACCGGACATCGCCCACGGCCGCTGGTTGCGCGAGACGTTCGGCGATCGCGCATGGCTGGCGGTGGAACTGCACCGCGGCCCCGACGATGCCGCGCGCCTGCGCGAACTGCAGGCGCTTGGCCGTGCCGTGGGCCTTCCGCTGGTGGCCAGCGGCGACGTGCACATGCACGTGCGCCGGCGCCTGGCCCTGCAGCACACGCTCACCGCGATCCGCCATCGCGTGCCGGTCGCCGAGGCCGGGGCGCTGATCTTCCGCAATGGCGAACGGCACCTGCGCCGATGCGACGTGCTGGCCGGGATCTATCCCGAAGCCCTGTTGCAGGAAAGCGTGCGCATCGCCGAACGCTGCACCTTCCAGTTGGACGAACTTGCCTATCGTTACCCGACGGAACTGGTGCCACCAGGCCACACGCCGACGAGCTGGCTGCGCCAGCTGGCGGAGGAGGGCCTGCGCTGGCGCTGGCCGCAGGGTGCCAGCGACAAGGTGCGCCGGCTGGTGAAGGAAGAACTGGCGCTGATCGCGTCGAAGCAGTACGAGGCCTTCTTCCTTACCGTACACGACATCGTCCGCTTCGCGCGCGGCCAGGGCATCCTCTGCCAGGGCCGCGGCTCGGCGGCCAATTCCGCGGTGTGTTTCGCGCTGGGCGTGACCGAGGTGGACCCGGAGGTCAACCACCTGCTGGTGGCGCGCTTCATCAGCGAGGACCGCGACGAGCCGCCCGACATCGACGTCGATTTCGAGCACGAGCGGCGCGAGGAAGTCATCCAGTACGTCTACCGCAAGTACGGCCGCGAGCGCGCCGCGCTGGCCGCCACCGTGATCTGCTACCGCGGCCGCAGCGCTGTGCGCGACGTGGCCTGGGCGCTGGGCCTGCCGCCGGACCAGGTCGGCCGGCTCAGCGACGTGTTTGCGCGCGGCTGGGGCGACAGCAAGGCTGACGAACGGTTGCGCGAACAGGGCTTCGATCCGGACAGCCCGCTCATCCGCCGCGTGCTGAAGCTCACCGGAGAGCTGCTCGGCATGCCGCGGCACCTGTCGCAACATGTCGGCGGCTTCGTGATCTCCGATGCCCCGCTGAGCGAGATGGTACCGGTGGAAAACGCGGCGATGCCAGGGCGCACGGTGATCCAGTGGGACAAGGACGACCTCGACTGCATGCGCATGCTGAAGATCGATTGCCTGGCGCTGGGCATGCTGACCTGCCTGCGCAAGTGCTTCGCGTTGCTGGAAAGCGCGTATGGCGTGACCAGGATCATCGCGACGATCGAGCCGGATGACGCGGCGACCTATGCAATGATCCGGCGCGCCGATACCGTCGGCGTCTTCCAGATCGAAAGCCGCGCGCAGATGGCGATGCTGCCGCGGCATCGGCCAGCGAATTTCTACGACCTGGTGATCCAGGTGGCGATCGTGCGGCCGGGCCCGATCCAGGGCGACATGGTGCACCCGTACCTGCGCCGCCGGAACGGCGAGGAGCCGGTCGACTATCCGTCGCCGGCATTCAGGGATGTGCTGGAACGCACGCTCGGCGTGCCGCTGTTTCAGGAACAGGTGATGAAGCTGGCCATGGTGGCCGCCGACTTCACCGATGGCGAGGCCGACCAGCTGCGTCGTTCGATGGCCGCATGGAAGCGTCACGGTGGGCTGGAGCCGCATCGCGAGAAACTGGTGCAGGGCATGCTGAGGAACGGCTACACGGCGGCATTCGCCGCGCGCATCTTCGAGCAGATCAAGGGCTTTGGTTCCTACGGTTTCCCCGAATCGCACGCGGCCAGTTTCGCCAACCTGGTCTACGCCTCGTGCTGGCTGAAATGTCATTACCCCGCGGCGTTCGCCTGCGCGCTGCTCAATGCGCAGCCGATGGGCTTCTACGGACCGAGCCAGATCGTGCAGGACGTGCGGCGTCATTGCGTCGCGGTGCGCCCGGTGGATGTGCGTTTCAGTGACTGGGACTGCACGCTGGAACCGGACCCGCGCGGCCATGCCGAGGCGCGCGCGATCCGGCTGGGCCTGCGCATGGTTCGTGGGTGTTCCGAAGCGGCAGCGCTTCGCCTGATGGCCGCGCGCCGGCAGCAGCCGTTCGCCGACGTCACCGACCTGTGCGTGCGATCCGGCCTCGATCGCCGTCACCAGGAGCTGCTGGCCGATGCGGCAGCCTTGCGCGGGCTGGCCGGCCATCGCCATCGCGCACGCTGGACGGTGGCCGGCGTCGAGGCGCAACTGCCGCTGTTCGGCAACACCAGTCCGGCCGAGCGGACCGTGACCCTGCCGCTGCCGACGCAGGCCGAGGACACGCTGGCGGATTATGCGCGGGTCGGCCTCAGCCTGGGCGTGCATCCGCTGCGACAGATCCGCGCCCGCCTGGACGCGGCGCGCTGCATCGACGGCAAGGTCCTGCGTCGGCAGCCGCACCACAGCCACGTGCGTGTGGCCGGGCTGGTGACGTCGCGACAGCAACCGCAAACCGCCAGCGGCATCATCTTCGTGACGCTGGAGGACGAGCACGGCCTGATCAACGTCATCGTGTGGCGGCAGGTGGCCGAAACCCAGCGCCGTGCGCTGCTGCAGGCGCGGTTGCTGGCAGTGGAAGGGCAGTGGGAGAACGTCGAGGGCGTCCGTCACCTGGTCGCACACCGGCTGCAGGACCTCACCCCGCTGCTGGGCACGCTGGATGCGCGCTCGCGGGACTTCCACTGAGTTCGTCGCGGCTCCCCCGTCGTTGACCCGGCTTGCGCATACCCGGCGCGAATGGCCAGAACGACCGCGCGTGAAAACGTCCCGGATCCGCGCCGCGAGGCGCGTGCGATGGGGCTGGTCCATGTCATCCGTGCCAACGGATGCCTTGGTGCTGGCACCCCTCAGTCTATACGAGCGTGAACCCTCCGTGCGAGCTGGCTATCTGGTCGAGGTTCACCGTGGGCCTGACGATTCGGACGTTTTCTTGCTGCTCACCTTGGTAGTGAACCGGGCAACTAGGCTTGGCCAATGAAACTGCCTGCAGCAAGTGTACGGGCAGTAGAGGAAGCGAGTTACGGTCGCGAAAACTTGCCTGTTGACGTAAAGTCCGGTCCTGCGTTACTTCTACAAACACCTGCGTGCAACGCGCGGGTTCGAGGGAATGACGCGATGCGTGCATCGTTGGCAAGGGAACGGCCTGGGGCTAGGAGGATGAATGTTCGTGGTGTCGAGCTGGAGTAAGGCTCAGCTGAATAGCGCCGGAAAAAACTGGAATCCAACGAGGCGACCACTGGGTCCCGTTGTGGTCCATCCGTTCGTCACGGCGAGGCGGGCCCCCTGTCGTGGCGTCAGGCAACCAAGTCCCCTGAAATTCAAGTTTGTATGCGCTGTGCCGATAGCGGCCTAAACAGCTGCGCGTTCTTGTCGGTGGCGAATGGATGCCGACAATGGCCCGCATGTTCCCATGAGTCGTGCCAGGCGATCCGCAAGTTCGGTTCACCACTGACATTGATACCAAGGAAGCCGATCCCGTGAATGTTCCTGTCGAGCCTGTTTCAGAGGCTGAAGCAACGACAGACGAGCCCCTTGCCGCGGATGGCAATCGTGACGCCTGCCTGGATGCCCCGCAAGGTGCGTCACACAAGTCGCCGGATATCGATATCGACGCTTCAGCCGAGCCAATGGTTGACGATGATGGGTCGGCACTCGCCAAACTCCAGCGCCTGGTGCGTGACCGCACGCGCTTTGACGCGTCGGATGTCCAAGGCGTCGCTGAATCCTGCGTGCCCCAGGGTATGTGCGTAGATGCCATGCACAGGCTCGAGGCGCTGGTTCGGTGCGTGGAGGTCACGGGTCGCAGCCAACCGACTGCCTACGAGACCCGGTCTTCCACGCGCGTGATGACCGACGCGGAATCCGACAGTGGCGCTCGACTGACACTTGGCCTGGACTTGCTCTACAAGAAGCTCCAGGACGCATCGACCGCCTACGACGAGTTGCATGAAGGCATTTGGCTGCCTGCTGAAGCAATCCACGTTGAATTGCATCGGTGCATTCCCTGCCATGGCCGGGGGTGCGTCACCTGCCACACGTGCTCGGGGAACTGCACGGAGAGGTGTTACAGCTGCGGGGGAGGCGGTCAGACGAATTGCCACTGGTGCTCCTGCACCGGAAAGGTCACGTGTCCGCAGTGCTACGGGACGTCCTACGTCATTCGTGGAAGAACGGAGTACTACACCGAGCAGGTGTGGGTAGTCGACCGCTATGAGTACCAAAGCAAGTCCCGCTGGGTGGAAGAGCGAGTGAGTTGCAGCTGCACCTGTGGCCGAGTCGACTGCAGCCACTGTGCCGGCCAAGGCAAGATTCGCTGCGCCACTTGTCATGCGACTGGCACCATCACTTGCCGAACCTGTGCGGGCGCAGGAGACCTCACCTGCAATCCCTGTGAGGGGTCGGGGCAGGTGGGTACGGCCGCCTGGGTGGAGGTCTACCACACCGTGGAATATGGCCAGGGGTGGTTCTCCCCGGTCGACCCTCGGGCAGACGATATCCGGAAGGAAGAGAAGCTCCACGACATCGTCCGCGAGTCGAGGGGGCTCACCCTCAACAAACTCCATCGCAAGGAAGATGGAATGTCCGGCTTGGTGGTCGCGGGCTATCGCGGCGAATTGGATATTCGCCATCTCGACGCAGCCTGCAGAGAGAAGACGTACCACGTGGTCACCTATGGCGTGAATCGCCAGTGGCTGGATCTGAACCACATCCTCCGTGATCTCCTGAATGGGGATCTGGAGGCGCTGAGGTCGGCTCTGGTGTTAGCCGATACCAGCGGGCACTCCAAGCAGTGCAAGGAAAACCTCACCACACCCTTGCGCGATGTGGTGAATTCCGAGATCAACACCGCACTGGTCGATGCGGTTCTCGACAGTCAGCCGCTCGATGAATTGCATACGCTTGTTTCAGCGGACTACGCGGAAAAGCTGAAGAATGCATTGCTGTCGGCGTTGAAGCGGATCTACGACGGCGTCGCTATGCGCACCTGGTGGCAGGCGCCGTTGACTTGCGGCCTGCTGGGCTTGGCAGCTTGGGGATTGAAGCATCCATACTGGGCCGTGCTTCCGGGCATCTGCACCTTGCCGATGTCCCTGGGCATTCTGCGCTTCCAGTCAGTACGTGTTTTCACAAGCGCCCTTGGTGACCGGCCGAAGGCGAAGAAGGCCGTGGAGCACGTTCGCAAGGCAAAGCACCACCGCAAAGGGCTTTGGCTGCACCTATTGCCTTCACTGGCGGTACTGGCGCTGGCGGCCACCGGTGCCGCCCATCAGTACACCCTCGATAGGAACGCGCCCACCGCCCCAATCTTTGCAATTCCGCTGGCTGGCGACGCCCCGTCGCGGGAAGCCGCGAGCCCAGGCAACGCGCAGGACTACCTGTCGCGTGCCCGGTCCCTCTGGGAGAAATCCACGAGGGAACCCGCACCCGCTTCGGAGAACGATCGCTTGGCCGCGACTGACTGGGCACTGAAGGCGGTCAACGCATCGCCTGAAGACAACGACGCCCTGCTGCTCGCCGGGCAACTGACGACAATGGAGGGACAGTCGCCGGTCGCCGTGACCAAAGGCGTCACGATGCTGAAGAAGGCTGCTTCGAAAGGCAGCGGCGAGGCCATGCACATCCTAGGGCTCATGTACATCATGGGCTCGCAGATTCCCAAGGATGCCGGGCAGGCGCGCCACTGGTTTACGGAGGCTGCCAACACGGGGCGCGCCAGCGACATGTACAACCTCGGGTTGATGGACTGGCGCGGCGAGGGCATGTCTGCGACGGACAAGGACCGCGCAAGGCAGTGGTGGAATAAGGCGGCAGCCCGCGGCGACTCGCGCGCTAAACAGGCCTTGGCGCAAGGAGGGCCGGGTGGCCATTGATCGGCGGTGGATCCGCAGGCCCCGGCTCCTTCGGTGCGGGCCGCGCTCTGCTGCTGCCCCGCGACGCGGTGAAACCGTCTTGGCGAGCCGTTGTGATGCAGCCTGTTCATGCCTTATGAACCTCGTGGAGCCCCGTTCTCTCCGGAGTGACTCCACGCATAACTCCGTCCTGCGCCGACTCGGTCAGGCCACACTCGCTTGCGCCCTGATGCTGGCCATCTTGGTGATGCCGGTGATGGCTGCACCCAACGGTCAGGATGGTGTAGTACTTCTTGAGACGGCTGTGCCCCGACTGCCGGACAGTGCCTCCGTACGGCAGCGCGATGCAGTGCTGGCGCTCCTTTCATATGCGGTCTACGCGGATGATGCCCACGTCCGGTTGGTCAAACAGACCATGGACCGGCTTAAGGCGGGATCTCTGGTGCCGCCTGGCGGGCCGGGTGCCGTCCGGGGAGCACTTGAGGCGCAGCAGCGACGTCTGGACCAATTGAGAGACCAGATGGCGACCAAGGCGCGGTTATCGACGCAGGGTATCCGGCGCGTCCCATTGCCGGAGCTCGAAGCAATGGCGCAAGCGCATGGGGTCTATTTCGAGACCTATGACCTGCCACAGGGCTTGAGGGCCGTCGTCTTCCGCGGCACAGACAACACGAGTGACGTAGCGACGGATCTCAGCATTGGCCTGTCCCCCGACATGCTGGCAGATCTTCAGGCGAGTTTTCCGTTCCTGTCGGGGAAGCTGGCCGTGTTGACCGAGCAGCACGGCGACGAGGCGCAGACGGGCCGCCCGGCGAATTTCGAGGTCGCCGATCAAGTTGTGGCCGCCATCACTCGAGCCGGAACTGCGCCGGAGCGCCTGGTGGTTGCGGGGCACTCCCTCGGCGGCGGGTACGCGACTTATGCCGGCGTTCACCAGCGCGCAGGCCAGGTCGTGGGCTTCAATCCAGCGCCACTCAATTCACGCCAGTTGGCAGATATCGGAGCCGATCAAGCCAGTGCCGTGGCCAATGTTCGCTATTACTCGTCCTACATCCCGTCTACGGGAGGGCGGCCGGCCGTTCTTGATCCGGTATCGCACATCTCCCACGCGCTCGGCGGCGACGATGGCCTGACATCGATGAAGGTCATGGGGCGCCAGTATGTCTCGCCCGTGTGCGTCAGCTTTGCCACGGCTGCGTACCGGGCGTTCGACGCCAATTTGCAAGCCGGCCTCAACCGGCTGGTTGCCTCGGTGTCACAAGGTGCCCCGCAGCAATCCATGGATTGCAGAGCGCATCCGATCCTGTGCGGCGTCAAGGCCGCGGCACAGAACACAAAGCACGCCCAGTTCGAAGCGGTCAGCCGATATGCGTGGAGCCTTCTATCGGCTCACCGAATTCGAGAGCTGGCTGATTCGCTACGGGCAGGCGGGCAGCCGGCTTGCCAGTCGTGACGGCGGTGGGACCCTGTGTGACTGGATCCGCACCATCAGCAAGTTGTAAATCGATCAACCTAAACAGGGAATACGGATTATGTGGATGCAAGTGAAGAGGCGCGCTCGCTGGGTGCTGGCTGGCGGAATGTTCGGCCTGCTTGCCGGTTGCGCCCTCGACCCGACAGGCAACCCGACACTGGATGTGCAGGCCATCGGAGCCAGGACGTTGGCCACCGTCAACACGCCGAAGGGGCCGATGGTGCTGCGCGAAACGCGCGATCAGCAGGGGCGCCAGCTGTTCCAGCTGAAATTCCTCGACACCTACCAGCTACTCAATTTCCCGTCCGGTACCCGTCTGGTCCAGTTCGATGAGGTGAAGTCGATCGTAGGCGCGAGCTTTGCCATTTTCGAGAAGACCTCAGCCTCGTGCGCACATGACTACACGGTGCTCATCGTCACACCGCGCAGCGTGCTCCCGTTCAAGCCCCGCACGGACTGCCACAGCGACCTGAAGTTCTTCCAGCGTGGCAACGACTTCGTTGCCATCCAGTACGGGCCGCGTCTGCACCACTGGTACATAAAGGCCGACAACGTCGACATAAATCCCTCGATCTGGGAGGGCACGCCCGATTACGCCTTCCTGAGCTCGGTCCCGGGTGCGCCAATTCCGCCGGGCATGATGCCGCCGCCGAAGCTCGTCGATACCTTGCCGTCATCCTACGGCCGGTCCGCGAACAACACCGCCAAGGCCAAAGCACCCGGAATCCGCAAGGCAAGGCCTGCCTACATCGCCTCACCAGCGCCCACCCTCAGGTTGTTGAAGACGATCCCGGTCACTGATCCATCCGCCACAAGTCGGACGCCTGCAGCTGGCATCGGGGCGAGCACGCCGGCGAAACCGATCACGGTGAATCTGGGCGACTACGAGTGATGGATGCCACGTCGTCTGTTGACGGCAATTTTCTGACCCGATATCTCGTTCGCCGCGAAGGCCGCAAGCTTTGGGGTGGCGTCATGCTCTGCGTGACATTGACCTATCTGGCGGTCGAGTTCGGTTTCAACGCTCGGCTGCTGGATGTGGTTGGCGGCAATGTGTCGCCTGCCGCCGTCGAATCGATCGAGCGTTGGGGACGCTGCCTCTCGGGCTTCGCGTTGGCCTTGGCCTTGTGGCCGTCGCGGTTTCACAAGGCCGAAAAGCACAGCTGGGGTATCCGTCGACTGGTCATGTCGATAGCAATCCTCACTGCCGTCACGATGACCGCCGTGTTCGTCCTCGAGAAGGTCGCCATCGTGGATCAGCTGGTCGACCATTCCACTCTGGAGGCGCGGTCGGAAGCGGTCAATCTGCAACTCCTGCAGCAGGCCTTCATCAGCGGCGAAATCAAGCTGGATGGCCTGAAACTCGACGTCTCTCAACCGGTGAAGCCGGACGTCAAGACCTTCATGGCCACCTTTCCCTTCCTCGTTTCGTCGATCAGGAATATTGAGGCGCGGATCAAGGATCAGAAGGCCGACATTGTCCGCCGGGAGCTGAGGGACAACACAGGTATGTTCGACAAGGCCTGGCGCGGCTACGTGCAGAGTCGCCATGATATCGAAAGGCGTTACAACGCCTACGTCAGTGCAGTGAACAGAGGAACCCTGGCACTCAACAACATCGACCGCAATGTGGATGCGCAATGGGCCAGGTACGTGTCCAAGCTCGCCCGGTACAGCTGGACGCCCGATACTGTCCCGAATCGCCGCTGGGGTGACGTGCGAAAGTTCGTCCGAAAGCAGGGCCTGCACGTCGCCGACGACTGGGTTCCATCGGACAGGGAGGGATTCTATGAGGCGTATCGGCAGAAGGTGGAGAGCAGTGTGGGTGCCAATCTCAACATCGGCAACGGTATACGTCTGCCGCGCAACTTGACGTTCGCGCAGTTTGTCGCTCGGCCCGAAACCCAGAAGGCCTGGAAGCAGGCACTGGGCACGCCTGCCAACATGACCGTGCGTCTGCTGGACTCGCGCGACGACTTCGACGCCGAGATCTATGGGCCGATGCTCGAAACCCGCGTGAGCGACACCGTGAAGCGCCTGAATGCGCCGGCGGAAGACTTCGCCGACCATGGAATTTACGAGAGGGAAGGCCGGGCCGCCTATCGCGCCGTCGTCGTGCCGCCGATTTCGCTGGCGTTATCCTTGGCCGGTGCGCTGGTTCACATCCTCAAGCTGGCTGTGTGGATTGGCATGATGCTCACGGGATGGGTATACCGCAACGCATGGGTGCTGATGGGGGCCTTGGTCAGCTTCTGCGGTGGTGTGCTTGGCATGGTTGGTGTTCTACCTACGACCAGCATCACTGCCGAACCTCTGTTCGCCAAGGTGATTTATCCCGCCGCGCAAGCGGATGGGAGGGCCGGGCCCTTAGTGGCGTGGGCCGTTCGGTCAACTATCCATTTGCAGCCCATCGCCTGGCCCGTGTTCGAGAACGTTCGCGTAAACGTGCTTCAGGGCTTCAACTTCGGCGTGGAGTGATTACCTTGGCGGCCAAGAGGCAGTTTATTCGGTCCAGCGGTGGCAGTTCGTTGTTCTCAGACAGTAGGTCGCTGCCGGCGCATTCGACTGGCGATTAGAGAAGGTTATCGGGGATACGGATAGCCAAGTCATTCGTGGAACAAGGTAGAACCCGAGGCATGCTGTTGCCCGAGGGGCGTTTGAGTCTGACCCATGCCATGTGTCCGGATGAGCGATTGGCACCAGGTGCAATGTGCGCCACCGGTGCGCGATAGCATGGCTTCTGCCGGGGCGCCAGATTCTCGATTGATCACGGCGGCGTGATCCAGTGGCATTTGCCGCGGAGCGCTTCAGAGCGGGGCCCTCGGCGAATATGCGTATCGGCCAAGCATGCGTACGATTTGCGCAGCAGCAACATCGGTCTCCGCGTATTTCCGTTGGCGGAGCCGTTCCGGCAACGCAGCTTGCTGCAGGCGCACACGGAGAAACGTTAACCGCGGCTTTTGATTTCGCAATTGTACGCATTAAGCACGTCGCGACAGCATCACTACCCGCTGGCATCACCCAGGACGAGGAGGGTCCGGGAACGCCTCGCAAGTTGCGGGAGAGCCGACGGACGTTCGAACAGGTCGGCCACATCATATCTTTGGGGGGAGGGTTCATCATGCCGGTCAAGTTCACGTTTGATGCAGGGCGTCGCCGTTCGACGAACGGAATGCCGATGGCACGGTTGTCGGTGGCGATCGCCTTCGCGCTGCTGTGCAGCGGATCGCTGGAGCTGCACGCGCAGCCTGCTGTCGTGACGGCCTCCGCACAGGCGCAAGATCAGGCCACATCCGCGGCGTCCGCCACCGATGCTAAGTCGCCGAAGAAGAAGGCTGCGAAGGCCGACGACAAGCAGGCCAAAGACCTTTCCGCCGTCGTGGTGACCGGTATCCGGGCCTCGGTCGAGAAGGCACAGGACATCAAATACGACGCCGACACCTTCGTCGATTCGCTGTCCGCCACCGACATCGGCGCCTTGCCGGACCGCAGCGTCACGGAAACCCTGTCGCGCATTCCCGGCGTCACCATCGACCACTTCCTCTCGCAGGGCGATCCGGAGCACTTCTCGGCCGAAGGCAATGGCGTACAGGTGCGCGGCCTGACCCAGGTGCGTTCCGAATTGAATGGTCGCGACATCTTCTCCGCCAACGGCGGGCATGCGCTCAGCTTCCAGGACGTGCCGTCGGAATTGATGTCCGGCGTCGACGTCTACAAGAACCAGACGGCCGAGATGATCGAGGGCGGCCTGGGCGGCACGGTGAACCTGCGTACCTTCATGCCCTTCGACTTCCAGGGCCAGAAGATCGCCGCGTCGGCCAGCGAGAACTACGGCGACTTCAGCAAGAAGTACAAGCCGTCCGCTTCGGTGCTCTACAGCAATCGCTGGAACACCAGCCTCGGCGAGATGGGCTTCCTCGTCGACGTCGCCGATTCGCGCCTGACGACGCGCACCGACGGTCTGTTCGTGCGTCCGTTCTTCAAGAACGCCGCCGGTATCTGGGTGCCGCGCGGTGCCGACTGGCGCACCCTGCAGTACAACCGCAAGCGTGACGGCTACTACCTGGCCTTCCAGTGGCGTCCGAACGACGACCTCGACCTTTACGCCACCGCGTTCCAGAGCAAGTACCACGAGGTCTGGGACGAGGACGCGATCTTCGTCAGTAACGACCCGACTCAGGTGGTGGTGGACGCCAGCCAGCCGAGCCAGATCAACGGCGGCGTGTTCCAGTCCGGTCGTCTCACCCAGCCTGGCGGCGTGCCGATGGGCACCGACATCCGTGCTTCGGACAGCCACTCCAAGACCACCGACTTCTCCACCGGCATGAAGTGGCGGCTGGGTGACCAGACCGATCTTTCGAGCTCGGTGCAGTTCGTCAAGGCCACCACAAGAAGCCTGGATTCCACCGTGGCACTGGGCACCAACGTGCCCTACATCGACGTGGCCCTGAACGGCAGCAGCCCGCCGCGGATCGGCGTGGACACCAGCTTTACCAGGGGCCCCGCCAATTACTACTGGGGGTTCACAATGGACCACCAGAACCAGAACTACGCGAAAGAGCTGGCCTGGCGCGCGGATATCGACCACCGCTTCAGCAGCGGCTTCGTGCAGGGCGTGAAGGCGGGCGTGCGCCTGACCAACCGCTACGCCGACAACATCGACACCGGCTACAACTGGATGCCCGTGTTCCAGACTTGGATGCAGGGCTGGGCGCTGCCCGGCGGCGCATTGCCCGGTCTGGACCTCAACGGCACGGTCAACAGCAGCCTGGTGCACCTGGACACGTTCAAGAACTTCTACAAGGGCTCCGCCGGCACACCGGGCGCGTTCTATGCGCCGGTGCTGTCGACCGCGCTGGGCTACCCGGGCACCTACGCCGCCATCCACAACGCCGCCATTCCGTTCTATTCCTGCTGCTACGCCAATCCGTACCAGCCCACGCTGCTCGACGCCGCGCACACCAACCTCCAGCATGAGAAGACCTATGCGGCGTACGCCATGCTCGACTTCGGAATCGACGAGGCCAATCTGACCGGCAACGTCGGCGTGCGCGCGGTGAAGACCCGCAACTCCGCCCAGGGCTTTCTGGTGTACCCCAATCAGGCGCTGGCACCCTATCTGGGCACCGGCCAGTCCGTTCCCATCAACGCCCGCAACCAGTACACCGACGTCCTGCCCAGCCTGAACGTGAAGTGGGAGTTCGCTCAGGACTGGATCACGCGCTTTGCCTTCTCCAAGGCGATCGCGCGGCCGGACTTCAGCCAGATGCAGGCCTACCAGATCCTCAATGCCGCGGTGGTATCGGGCTATACGCCGCCACCGGGCACTACGGCCTTGCCGATCGACAAGCTGACCCTGACCGGCAGTTCCAACAGCAATCCATACCTGACGCCGATGAAGGCCGATCAGTTCGACCTGTCACTGGAGTGGTACTTCGACCAGGACCGCGGCGGCATGGCCTGGATCAACCTGTTCCACAAGGGCATCAGGGACTATTTCCGCAACGAGTCGCGCTTCGTCACCTATCCGGGCGTCGACGGCAACAACTACCAGTACCTGATCACCCGTCCGGTGAACATTGGCAAGGCGACGATCGACGGCGCGGAAATCGGCTGGAACCAGTTCTTCGACTTTCTGCCGGTCAAGGGCTTCGGCATGTCGGTGAACTACACCTACATCCGCAGCCGGACCCACGTGCCGAACGACACCACTGCCGTGCCGGTGGATACCGATGGCTCCGGATACGGCAACCTGCCAGCGGACGGCCTGTCGAGGGATTCGCTCAACGTCGCCGGCTTCTACGAACACGGGCCATGGCAGGTTCGGCTGGCCTACAACTGGCGCAGCCGGTATCTGCTGTCGATCGGCCCGAATGGCTACAACGGCACCGACAACAACATACCGTGGAAGCTGCCGGTATTCGCCGATGCCTACGGACAGCTCGACGGCTCGATCTTCTACTCGTTCAACGATCACCTGAAGCTCGGCCTGGAGATGAACAACCTCAACAACGCCGAGCAGCGCACGGTCATGTATCAGAACGCATCCGGCAAGCACACCACGTCGTGGTACGTGAACGACACCCGTTATGCGTTGACCCTGCGCGCGTCGTTCTGATCGTGCAGTGCCCGAGCCATCGACGGGGGCTCGGGCATGGGACCCGGCATCCAGCGTCGGATGCTTCGCCGGGCGCCGGAAAACCTCACCATGCTCCGGCATGTTCCGTGCGCAGGCCGGAAATGGTGGCTAGGCCGAGAATGGGTTTCTTCGACATGTTCAACAAGGTCGGCGTCATTGCCTGCGCCTTTTTCCTCTCGTTGGGTGTCCACGCCAGCCAGCCCACCGCGATTCCCTACCGCTTTACCAACGTGCGCATCGGTGGCGGTGGCTATGTCTCCGGCTTGCTCTTTCACCCGTCGGTGCGCGGCGTGTATTACGCGCGCACCGATATCGGTGGCGCCTATCGCTGGGACCAGGAGCACGGACGCTGGCAGCCCCTGACCGACTGGATTCCGGCGAGGGACCAGAACCTGTTCGGCATCGACAGCCTCGCGGTCGATCCCTCCGACCCGCAGTGGCTGTACCTTGCCGCGGGCACGTACACCACCCCCCAATCCGGCGACGCCGCGATCCTGCGCTCGCACGACCAGGGGCGCAGCTTCCAGCGTGTCGACCTGCCGTTCAAGCTCGGCGGCAACGAGCTGGGGCGCGGCAATGGCGAGCGACTGGCGGTGGATCCCAACGACGGCCGCGTGCTGTTCCTCGGTTCGCGAGATGCCGGGCTCTGGCGCAGCGCGGACCATGGCGCGCACTGGACGCGGGTGACCGGCTTCCCCGCCGTAGCCACCTCCCCGTCGGCCAGCGCGAGCAATGCCTGGCGCACCCAGCCCATCGGCATCGTGTTCGTGGTGTTCGACCCGGCCAGTGGCAGGCACGGGCAGCCGACGCCGGTGATCTATGCCGGCGTGTCCACCCGGCGGACCAGCCTGTTCCGTTCCACCGACGGCGGCCGCAGTTGGAGTGCAGTACCGGGTGAGCCGGTGGGGCTGCGGCCCAGTCACATGCATCGTGCCAGCGACGGCAACTATTACCTGAGCTACGGTGACGAGCCCGGTCCGGACACCATGAACGACGGCGCCATCTGGCGCTGGCGGCCGGCCACGGATCACTGGACCGACATCACGCCCATCCCCAGCCACGGCGAGCCCGCGGGCTTCGGCTGGGGCGATGTCGCGGTGGCGCCTTCCGATCCGGCGGTGCTGGTTGCCAGCACCCATCATCACTACAACCCGCACGACCTGCTGTTCCGCAGCACCGACCGCGGCGGGCACTGGACCCAAGTGCTTGCGCATTCGGTGTTCGACCGAAGCGAGGCGCCCTGGACGGTCGAGCACGCGCCGCACTGGATGACCACCGTGGCGATCGATCCCTTCGACCCCGACCACGTGATCTTCGTCACCGGCTACGGCCTGTGGTCCACGCGCGACATGGGGCGGCTCGACCAGGGTGGCGAGGTGCATTGGACGTTCGCGGATCGCGGGCTGGAGGAAACCGTGCCGCTGGGCCTGATCAGCCCGCCGCAGGGCGCGCACCTGCTCAGCGCGCTGGGCGACCTGGACGGCTATCGCCACGACGATCTGGCCGTGGCTCCGCTGCAGTTCCAGGCGCCGCCGCGCTACGCCAACAGCGAATCGATCGACTACGCGGGACGACGGCCCGGGCGGATCGTGCGCAGCGGTTATTTGCGCGAGCCTTTCGGGCCGGCGGTGCGAGCGGCCTGGTCGGCCGACGGTGGGCGGCAATGGCAGGCCTTCGCCAGCGAACCGCCGGAAGGTGAGGGCGCGGGCAGCATCGCGTGGTCGGCCGACGGCGAGACCGTGCTGTGGGCGCCGCGCCATGCGAAGCATGTCTACCTCACCCACGATTTCGGCCACCACTGGCAGGCCGTGGAAGGTCTGCCGGGCGATGTGAGGGTACTGGGTGACCGCGTCGATCCGCTCCGCTGCTACGCCTTCGATCCGCGGACCAGTGCGCTGTACGCAAGCCGAGACGGTGGAGCGACATTCGCGCCGCTGGCTGGTGCACTCGGCGCCGCTGCGCGAGGGCACGACCACCTGCAACTGCAGGCTGCGCCCGATGCGGCAGGCGTGCTCTACCTGGCGGCGCGCGACCTGTCGCTGATGAGCGGCGACGACACGGGACGCGTGCAGCAGGTGCTGCCCGGCATCACTGGTGTCGACGCCTTCGGCTTCGGCAAGGCGGTGCCGGGTGGGCACTCGCCGGTGCTGTTCGTGGCCGGTCGCTACGGCCGGCAGCAGGGCTTGTTCCGCTCGCTCGACGGCGGCCTGCACTGGCAGCGCATCAACGACGACGCCCACCAGTACGGCCGCATCGACGTGCTCACCGGCGATCCCCGCGTCTTCGGCCGCGTGTACCTGGCCACTGGCGGGCGCGGCATCGTGTTTGGCGACCCCGAGGAATCCGCACCATGAGGCCCTGGTCTTTCGTCGGCGCGTTCGCGCTCGTTTTCGGCATCCTTGCCGTGCAGCCCGCCGCTGCCACGCCTCTGCCGCGCGTGGTCACGACGCACGGCCGGCACATGTTGCTGGTGGACGGCCAGCCCTACCTGATGCTGGGTGCGCAGGTGAACAATTCCAGCGCCTGGCCGGCGATGCTGCCGAAGGTCTGGCCGGCGATGGACGCGCTGCAGGTGAACACCGTGCAGGTGCCGATCGCCTGGGAGCAGATCGAGCCCAGCGAAGGGCATTTCGACTTCAGCTTCCTCGACACCCTGGTCGCGCAGGCGCGCGAGCACAAGCTGCGGCTGGTGCTGCTGTGGTTCGCCACCTGGAAGAACAACGGCCCCGCCTACGCACCGGCCTGGGTGAAGCTGGACAACCGGCGCTTCCCGCGCGTGCGCAAGAAGGACGGCGACACGTTGAACTCGCTGTCGCCGTTCGCCCAATCCACGCTGGACGCAGACCGCAGTGCCTTCGTGGCCCTGATGAAGCACCTGCGCCAGATCGACGGCGACCAGCACACCGTGATGATGGTGCAGGTGGAGAACGAAACCGGCACCTACGGCACCGACCGCGATTACTCATCTGCGGGCGACCGGCTGCTGCAGTCGCCGGTGCCTGAGTCCGTATTGGTGAAGACCGGTCACCGCGCCGGCAGCTGGGCCGAGGTGTTCGGCAAGGACGCGGCGGAGTTCTCCTACGCCTGGGCCATTGCCCACTACATCGACCAGGTGGCCGCCGCGGGCAAGGCCGTCTACGACCTGCCGATGTACGCCAACGTCGCACTGCGCGACCCGTTTCATCCCGGCCCGCCCGGTGGCTATTCCAGCGGTGGCCCCACCGACAACGTGCTCGCCATCTGGCGTGCCGCTGCGCCGGCGCTGGACCTGGTCGCACCGGACATCTACATGCCGGAGTACGCGAAGTACACCGCCGTGCTGGATCGCTACCGCCGCGCCGACAACCCGCTGCTGATCGCCGAGACGGGCAACGCGGCGCCGTATGCGCGCTACCTGTTCGCCGCACTGGGGCACGGTGCCATCGGCTTCTCGCCGTTCGGTATGGATTACACCGGCTATTCCAATTGGCCGCTGGGTGCACAGAAGGTCGACGCGGACACCGTGAAGCCGTTCGCGCTGAACTATGCGCTGCTTCGTCCGATCGCCTCGCTAGTCGCCGGGGCGAACGCCGAGGGCAGGGTATGGGGCGTGTCCGAGCCGGAGCAGACGCATACCCAGCAGATCGACCTGGGCGACTGGACCGCGCAGGTCGGCTATGGCCTGCCGCAGTTCGGCACGCCCGAGGCCAAGGGCAACCCGACCCCGCAGGGGGGCGTGCTGATCGTGCAGCTCGGCCGCGACGACTACCTGGTGGCCGGTTACCACGCGCGGGTGAGCTTCCAGCCATCGGGTCGCAACGCCGGCCGGCATGCGATGTTCGAGCGCGTGGAAGAGGGCCGCTACGTCGACGGCCAATGGCAATTCCTGCGCGTGTGGAACGGCGACCAGACCGACTACGGTCTCAACCTCACCAGTGCGCCGCAGTGGCTGCGCGTCAAGCTGGCCACGTACTGAAGGATGTCCACATGATCCGTTGGAAACCCCTTGCCGCAGCATGTCTGCTCGCCGGCCTGGCATCGCCGGCCCTGGCTGCCGTGCCACAGCCCGATTCACCCGCGGTCGAGCATCGTGTCGACCGCCTGACGCACAAGCTCACGCTGGAACAGGAGGTGGCGCTGATCGGCGGCTCCGACGGCTTCGACATTCGTGCCGTGCCCTCGATCGGCCTGCCGGCACTGGGCATGTCCGACGGCCCCTACGGCGTGCGCGTGGGCGGCAATTCCAACGCCTACGCCGGCGGCATCGCGTTGGCCGCGAGCTGGGACCCGGCGCTGGCCAAGCGCGTCGGTGCGGCAATGGGACGCGATGCGCGTGCCCGCGGCATCAGCTTCCTGCTCGGGCCGGGTGTGAACATCTACCGCGCGCCCATGAACGGTCGCGGCATGGAGTACTACGGCGAGGATCCGTACCTTGCCGGCAGCACCGCCGTCGGCCTGATCGACGGCGTCCAGAGCCAGGGCGTGGTGGCCACGATCAAGCACTTCGTCGCCAACAACTCCGAGTACGACCGCCGCCAGATCGATTCGGTCATCGCGCCACGGCCGCTGCACGAGATCTACCTGCGCGCCTTCGAGATGGCGGTGAAGCAGGGCCACGTCGGCGCGGTGATGAGCAGCTACAACCAGCTCGACGGCGAATACACCGCCGAGAACAAGAGCCTGGTCAGCGGCATCCTCAAGCACGACTGGGGTTTCGACGGCCTGTTCATGTCCGACTGGGGTGCGGTGGACGACGGCCTCAAGGCCTTCAAGGCGGGCCTGGACCTGGAGATGCCCGCCGCCGACAAGATGCAGCCCGCGCTGGTATTGGCCGGCCTTCGCGATGGCACGCTGTCCCGCGCCGAGCTCGACGACAAGGTGCGTCGCATCCTGCGCACGGCCGTGCGCTTCGGCTTCCTCGACCGGCCCCAGCTCGACCTGGCGCAGCCGCGGTTCAGCGCCGCCAACGACCAAGTGGCGCTGGACTCGGCCCGCGAGTCGCTGGTGCTGCTCAAGAACGATCGACATGTCCTCCCACTCGATGCCGGCGCGATCAAGACGATCGCAGTGATCGGCCCCGATGCCTACCCGGGCTACGCCACCGCCGGCGGCAGCTCACACATCGACACGTTCCGCAGCGAAAGCATCCTCGCCGGCATCGTCGACCATGTCGGTCCGCACGTGCGCGTGCTGTACGACCGCGGCCTGCCATCGCCGGACACGGTGTTCAAGCGCGACGGCTTTGTCACGGCTGGCGGCAAGCCCGGCCTGCAACGCGAGACTTTCGACAATCCCGACTTCCGCGGCACGCCGGCGTTGACCGCGGTGGACGCCCGCGTCGACCAGTGGAAGCCGGAGCTGTGGACCACGCCGGCGGTGCAGCGGCGCAGCATCCGCTGGAGCGGGCGCTACGTGGCGCCGCACGCGGGGCGCTACCTGTTCCTCACCGCGGCGGCGAGCGCCGACAGCTATACGTTGTACGTGGACGGCAAGGCAGTGATCGCACAGCCCAAGCGCGAGGGCCAGGCGCCGTTGTTCGCCGCGGTGGATCTCAAGGCGGGGCAGGCGGTGTCGGTACGGCTGGACTACCTGCCCGACGTGGACTACAGCCGGATGGGGCTGGGCGTGGTGCCGGTCGACGAGCTGATCTCGCCGGCGGCGCTTAAGATGGCGGCGATGGCCGATGCCGCGGTGGTGGCAGTCGGCTTCGATCCGACCTCGGAGAGCGAGGCCTTCGACCGCACCTTCGCGTTGCCCTGGGGCCAGGAGGCGCTGATCGAAGCGGTGGCCAAGGCAAATCCGAAGACGGTGGCGACGGTGACCTCGGGCGGCGGCTATGCCACGGCCCACTGGCTGGACCAGGTGCCGGCGCTGCTGCAGAACTGGTATCCGGGGCAGCAGGGCGGCCGCGCGGTGGCCGAGGTGCTGTTCGGCGCGCGTTCGCCGGAAGGCAAGCTGCCGATCAGCTTCGAGCGCCGCTGGCAGGACAATCCCACCCACGACTACTACGACGCGCCGGCGCATCTGCCGGGCACGCATCCCACGGTGCGCTACGGCGAAGGCCTGTTCGTCGGCTACCGCTGGTACACCAGCCACCCCGACAGGCCGCAACCGCTGTTCCCGTTCGGCTACGGCCTGTCGTACACGAGCTTCGCGTTCTCCGGGCTCAAGGTGACGCCAGCCAGCGCCCACGACGGCGATACGGTGCAGGTGTCGTTCGAGGTGCACAATACTGGTTCGCGCGCCGGCGCGGAGGTGGCGCAGGTCTACGTGAGCGATCCGTCGGCCACGATCGAGCGGCCGGAGCGCGAGCTCAAGGCATTCCAGAAGGTAAACCTGGCGCCGGGACAGAGCCGTCGCGTCACCCTTACGCTTGACCGGCGCGCGTTCGCCTACTACAGCCCCGACCACAACGACTGGAAGGTCGATCCGGGCCGCTTCGTGATCCGCGTCGGCGATGCTTCCAACCACACGCCGCTGGCCGCCGACCTGACCCTGGAGAAAGCACGATGAGCCGCATGCGACTGCGTCCGGTACCGCCGGATTCTGATGGCGCGTCCGAAGCCACGCTATTCGTCCGGCGCCGGGGGGATGTGGCGCGCGCTTCCCGGATCGCATGGCTGGGCCTGCTGCTATCCTGCGCCACGGCGGTTGCCGCCACCGATGCCACGCCGATGGCCACGCTCGACCGGCAGGGTGCATGGGTCAGCGTCGAGGCCTATGCGCCGAACGTCGTCCACGTCACGATGGCCGCCGACAAGGCCCAGGTACTGAAGCCGGCCGGTTACGGGATCATCACCGCCCATGCCGACAACTCGGCGTTCCACCAGACCCACGACGCGAGTGGCGACACCTTCGCGTCCCCGGCGTTGACGCTGCATGTGAACGGGCCACCACCGCCGCACGTGCCGGGGATCACCGACCGGTATTTCGCGCCTGACCTGGCGCCGATCCGCCTGCAGGTGAAAAACGCCAGGGGCGAAACGATCGTCGACATGACCGACTGGAACATGTCGCCGCACGAGGTGTCGGGCGAAGCCACCTACCAGGTGGGCGCCATGTTCGCGGCACCTGCCGACGAGCACTATTACGGCATGGGCCAGAACCAGGGCAGCCTCGGCCTGCTCGACCTGCGCGGCCGCGTCATCGACTGCAAGCAGTGGTACGACGCACCGAGCGGCGAAACGGTCTGCGTGCCCTTCATGGTGTCCTCGAAGGGCTACGGCATCATCTGGGACAACCCCTCGGATACGCACTTCGTCGCCGGCATCCGCAACCACACCAGCTTCGAATCGAAAGTCGGCGAGCGCGTCAGCTTCTTCGTGATCGTCGGCAACACGCCGGAAGCGATCTATTCGGCCTATGCGCGGGTGACCGGCAAGACACCGATCCCACCCAAGGCGGCCTTCGGCCTGATCCAGTCCAAGGCGCGCTACGACAGCCAGGCCGAAGTGTTGCGCGTGGCACGCACCTATCGCGAAAAGCGCTACCCGCTCGACGTGATGGTCATCGACTGGTTCTACTGGACCCACATGGGCCAACTGGACATCAACCCGGCGGAGTTCCCCGATCCGGACGGCATGAACCGGCAACTGCATGCCATGGGCATGAGGTCGATCATTTCGGTCTGGCCTCGCTTCGAACGCGCCGGACGCTACTTCAAGGAACTGGACGCCAAGGGCTATTTCCTGAAGGACAAGAACGGCAAGACGGTCGACGGGCTGCCATTCCGTTCGGATCGCGCCGGCGCCCTGATCGATTCGACCAACCCGGCAGCACGCAAGTGGTACTGGGACCACGTGCGCGACAACATCCTGTCGCACGGCTTCGACTATCCGTGGCTGGACGAGACTGAACCGGACCTCGTGCCGGACGGCTTCTTCTTCTCGATCGGCTCCGGTTACCACTACCACAACGTATATCCGCTGCTGCACGTCGAAGGCGTCGCGAAGGGCATGCGCGCCTGGAAGCCAGACAAGCGCGTGCTGATCCTCGCCCGTGCGGCCTACCTCGGGTCGCAGCGGACCGGTGCGCTGTTCTGGTCCTCGGATATCGACCCGAGCTGGGAAGCCCTGCAGCGCCAGATCCCCACCGGTCTCAACATGACCGCCTCGGGTATCGCCTACTGGGGCAACGATATCGGCGGCTGGCAATGGTTGCCACAGACGACCAGCACCACCCGGGCACCGCTGCTCGACCCTTCCGATGCGCGCGACACGGTGGGCCAGAACAACGATTACCCGGAGCTGCTCACGCGCTGGTTCGAATACGGCACCTTCCTGCCCACGCTGCGCCTGCATGGCATGCGCAAGCACACGGAAATCTGGGCCTTCGGCCATCAGGCCGAGGTGATCATGGCGAGCTACGACAAGCTCCGTTACCGCCTGATTCCCTACATCTACAGCCAGGCGAAAAGCACCTACGACACCGGCGCGCCGTTCATGCGGCCGCTGTGGATGGATTTCCCCAACGACCCCAACGTCGCCGACCTGGGCACGCAATACATGTTCGGCCCGGCCTTCCTGGTCGCGCCGGTCACCACGCAGGGCCAGACGGAAAAGGACGTCTATCTGCCCTCCGGCAGCGACTGGTACAACTTCTGGACCAACGAGAAGCTGGCCGGCGGGCGCTGGGTCAAGGTGGCGGCGCCGATCGACCAGATCCCCGTTTTCGTTCGTGCCGGCTCGATCGTGCCGCTGGGTTCGGACATCCAGTCGACGGCTTCTAAGCAGGCCATCGCCGAGATCCGCGTCTATCCGGGCAGCGACAGCGACTTCGCCCTCTACAACGACGACGGTACCTCGTACGGCTACGAAGCGGGCCAGGGCACGACCACCCGGCTGCATTGGAACAATGCATCGGGCGTCCTCAGTGCCACCGATGGCGATGCCGCGTTCGACCGGAAAGTGGCCGGGCTGGCCCGGGTGATGGGCAACCCAGGGAAGTGACCCTCGACACGCCGGTGAATCGGCAGGAACAAGGCAGGAGGAACGAGATGCAGCATCGGGCAATGAAGTGGGTATTCGCCGGAGCCATCGGAGCACTGGCGAGCGGTGCCATGGCGGCCGATGGCAGTGCGCAACGCGCCTGGGTGGATGGGTGGTCGGCGCCGCCGGACACGGTCGGCCCGGTGCTGGACGCCCAGACGGTGCGCCAGGTCGTGCGCACCAGCATCGGCGGTTCCGGGTTGCGCGTGCGCTTTTCCAATCTACTTGGCAGCGTGCCGGTCACGCTGGGCCCGGTGCACGTGGCGCTGAGCGCGGGGGCGGCGGATACGGTACCCGGCAGTGACCATGTGCTGCTGTTCGACGGCAAGCCTACCGTCACCATCGCCAAGGGCGAGAGCGTGCTTAGCGATCCACTGAAGATGACGGTGAAGCCGCTGCAGCAGCTGGCAGTGAGCATCTACGCGCCGGCCGACACGCACTACCATCCGGCCACTGCCCACAGCGCCGGGATGGCCACCGCGTACATCACCGAACATGGCGATGCCACCGGGGCCGTGCACTTTCCGCGCGAGGAAATCAGCGGCAGCCGCTTCTACCTCACCGACGTGGAGGTGGCCGGCGCGGCCCCGCGTCACACGCTCGTCGCCCTCGGCGATTCCATTACCGACGGCGTCGGTTCCAAACAGGACGCGAACCAGCGCTGGCCCGATTACCTCGCCGCGCGCCTGCAGGCCGACCCGCAGCTGTCGTCCATCGCCGTGGCGGATGCCGGCATCGGCGGCAACCGCGTGCTGCACGACGGCTACGGACCCAGCGCACTGGCGCGCTTCGACCGCGATGCGCTGGACCAGCCCGGCGTGCGCTGGGTGATCCTGCTCGAGGGCATCAACGACATTGGCGGCTCGGGCTACGCTTGGGACGCCAAGGACAAGATCGACGCGCAGCAGTTGATCGATGGCATGAAGCAGCTGATCGCGCGGGCACATGCCCGGCACGTGAAGATCTACGGCGCCACCCTGACGCCATACGGCGGGAACGGCTGGCCGTACCACAGCGCCGCGGGCGAAAAGACGCGCGAGCAGGTGAACGCGTGGATCCGCCATTCCGGCGCCTTCGACGGCGTGGTGGATTTCGACAAGGCGATCCGCGACCCGGCGGCGCCCAGGAAGATGCTCCCGGCCTACGACAGCGGAGACCATCTGCATCCGAGCAGCGCGGGCTATCGGGTCATGGCCGCTGCGGTGGACCTGAAGCTGTTCGCCGGCAAGCGCTGAGAGCGACTCATCCGGCGGGGAGCTTTTGCCGCTTGCCGAGAGAGCGCCCCGCAGGGGTAGCCCCGTCAACGGGGCTACCCCTGCGCTTTTTTCGGGTTCCGACCCGGTGCTCGACCGACCTCCAGTGCCAATCCTCGGCTGGCGCGACGACGAATTACGCCGCGCACCTTCGGTGATTCCCGCACGGCTGCCGCGACATCACACCAGCGGATTGCCCTTGATCGCGCGATAGCGGAAATCGATCAGCCGCACCGTTCCCTCGCCCGCGGCGTAGATGCCCGGCTTCAGGCTCAGGAAATCGCCGAACACGTTGTGGTGGATACCCGACACTTCCATGCGCAGGGTGTGCAGTTGCCAGCTGCGTCCGTCGTCGTGCGAGTACTCGAAGGTCACCACGTTGTGGTCGTTGGTCAGGCGCACGCGCACCCGCCGGTTCTCCCGCTTGATACGGGCCCAGGCAAGCTCCTGGGCGTATTCGAAGGTCTTGATCGTGTCCGGCGTGAAGCCAACGCCGACGAACGCCTTGTGGTTGTAGAACAGCAGCAGCCCCGCCTCCGCGTCGCCGGACGGTTCCAGTGTGAGTTCCACCACGTAGGCGCGGTCGCCTGCATTGCAGACCATGGCGGAGCTGTCAGCCGGCGAGCTGCCGGCACCGACTAGCAGCATGCCGTGGCCGTCGCGATCGACGCGATGCATATCGGTGGGGCGCGGATCGTGGAAGGACCATTGCACGCCGAACCGGTCGGTGGAGAAGTCGTCCGACAGCGCGAAGCCGGATGGACCGACCCGCCCGCCCGCCGGCTTGCGCAGCGGCCGCGACAGGTTGCCGCCGGTGGCCACCGGCCAGCCATCTGCCGTCCATGCCATCGGTTCCAGCAGCGTCTGGCGGCCGAGCGTGCGGAAGCCGTTCTCGTAGCCGTGATAGATCATCCACCAGTCGCCCGCCGGGCCATCGACGAAGGTCGCGTGGCCGCGTGACCACCAGGGCTCGGCCGCCGATTGCGTGCGCACGATGGGATTGTGCGGGCAGTTTTCCCACGGGCCGTGCACCGACTTCGAGCGCGCCACGATGACCATATGACTGGTGGGCGGACCCGCCGTGCCGCCGACGGCGCTGACCAGGTAGAACCAGCCGTCGCGGCGCAGCAGCTTCGGTCCTTCCGGCGCGAAGTCCTCGACCACCCAGTCCTGCGGGTACTGCCAGGGCGTGTAGGCATGTACCAGTGGCCCGTCGGTGGCCATGCCGTCATCGGTCAGGCGGATCATGCGGATGCCATTGACGAACAGGTAGCGCTTGCCATCCTCGCCGACCACGTGCGCCGGGTCGATGCAGCCGGGGATGTCGAGGTCGACCGGCTCGCTCCACGGGCCGGCGATGTGCTCGGCGGTGATCACGAAGATCGACCAGCCGCCGCCGGCTTGCTGGGTCGGCAGGTAGATGTAGTAGCGATCCCCGTGTTTGCACAGGTTGACCGCGAAGATATTGCCCATCGGCTTGTGCAGGGCGGTGGCGACCGGCGTCCAGTTGACCAGGTCAGTCGAATGCCAGATCGCCAGCCCGGGCGAGGCGGTGAACGGGGTGAACGTCATGTAGTAGTCGTCGCCGTCCCGGAGTACGGCAGGATCGGGATGGTCGCCGGCAACGATCGGGTTGAGGTAGCTGCCGTTGCCGAGATCTGCCATGCGCTGGCCTTCGGTGCCCTGGCGCCAGTGCGGCACGCGCCCGGCACACTGCGGGGCAGGGCCGGCCTTGGCCATCCGTGCCAGCGGGATCGCGGCCGCGCTGGCTGCCACGGCCTTGAACAGATTCCGCCGCGCAAGATTCGGCGCAGTCACGGGGGTGGTGGCTGGATCGCCGGCAGTCGCGCCGAAGCGATCGGTGGGCATCTTCATGGGGTGTCCTTGGCGGTGCGGATGGCGAAGACGTAGGCGGCCGGTCCGGCCGGCCGCGCGCCGGGGTAGAGCACCAGCCCCCGGGCGGTGCTCTGCCAGCGCACCGGCACGGTCGAACCCAGCAGGCGCACGTCCTGCACGCGGTCGCCGGGCGTGATGCTGTGGATGACGACGCTGCCGTCATCGGGCCAGGCCAGTTCGATGGCGTACACCGTGTCGTCGTTGCGGGTGAAGCGGAAATCGGCGGCCGTGTAGGTGGTGACCAGCTTTTCCTTGAAGGCGCCGGCGGCCGCTTCCGTGGGACCCTCGCCGAACACGCGCCAGGGGTGGCTGCCGTAGATCGCCGCGCCGTTGGTCGCCAGCCACTGGCCGATGTCCAGCAGCACGGCCTTTTCCTGCGGCACGATGCTGCCGTCCGGCTTGGGGCCGATGTCCAGCAGCAGGTTGCCGTTCTTGCTCACCACGTGGGCCAGCAACTGGATGATCGCCGTGGCCGGGCGATAGGTGTCGTGCTCCACGTAACCCCAGGAGCTGTTGCTGATCGTGGTATCGGTCTGCCAGGGCACCGGCTGGATGGCGCCGAGCTGGCCGCGCTCCACGTCCTGCACACCGCTGCCGGCGGGCATGGCATGCAGCTTGTAGTTAAGCACCACGCCGCCGCGCTGCGATCCGCGGTTGTAGTAGTAGGCAGCGAACCTGGCCAGGGCGTCGCGGAACGCAGGATGGCCCACCCACCAGTCGAGGTAGATCAGGTCGGGCTGGTAGTACGCCTCCAGTTCGGTGGTACGCGCCAGCCAGTCATCGACGTAGGCGGGTGAAACGTGGGTCCAATCCTGCCCGAGGTCCTGGTATCCATCCTGCATGAAATGCGGCACCGCTGGGCCGTAGAGATCGGCGTATGCGGGATCGTTCACGTCGGAGGTGAGTTCGCGACCGTGATCGAAAAACCAGGAGTGCTCGGCGCGATGCGAGGAGAGACCGAAGTGCAAGCCTTCGGCGCGTACGGCCTGCTCCAGCGCGGCCACCACGTCGCGCTTCGGTCCCATCTTCGCGGCGGTCCAGTGCGACAGCCGGGAGTCGTACATGGCGAAGCCGTCCGAATGCTCGGCCACCTCGACGACGTAGCGCGCGCCGGCCTGCCTGAACAGCTTTGCCCAGGCTGCTGGATCCCAGTGCTGCGCCTGGAACCCGGCAATGAAATCCTTGTAGCCGTGCTGCGCGAGCGAACCGTAGGTGTCCACCTGGTGGGCGTGTTCGCGCGTCGTGCCGTCGTACATGTTGCGCGGGTACCACTCGTTCGCGTACGCCGGCACGGCATACACACCCCAGTGGATGAAGATGCCGAACTTTGCGGCGCCGAACCAGACCGGCGCCCGGTAGTGCGCGAGCGACATCCAGTCCGGGCGGAACGGACCGAGCGCATCCCCTTGCGCGACCCTGGCCAGCAGCGCACGTCGCTCAGGCGCGTAGCGCGCGGTGGCACGCTGCCATGCCTGGTCCATCTGCGCCGGGGTGAGTACGCCGGCGGTCGAGGCGTCGGGACGGCCCGGCGGCGGCGCGGCCCACGCCGACAGACTGGTCAGGAGGTACGCGGCCAGCGCGCATCCGGTGAACACGGCACCGCGAGGCTCGTATGGGCAGATGGCATGCCGGAACAAGGGCATGGGAGCTCCTGGCGAAATGGCCAGTGCACGCTAGCAGCAAGCCCACGCCTGCATGGCGGCTTGTGCGCTTGCATACGAAGAAACGTTAGCGCCCGGGGGTAATTTCGCAATCGTCGCCACGACGACGCCATGGCTCGATCCGGCGGGTGAGGGGAGTCGCAACGAGCAGGACAAGGTCCGCCGTGGACCGCGAGGCGAAACGATGCGCCACGTCCCCGGTGCCGGGATAGTGTGTCGCTACAGCGACGCGCGTTTCGGCACGGTCAGCGGTTCCGCGACGCCGGGAACGTCTTCGCCGGCCTGGACCGCCTCGGCAAACTGGCGCGGCGTGCAACCGAGCTCGCGCCGGAACACCGCATACATGTACTGCAGCGAGGTGAACCCGCTGCGCACCGCCACGTCGGCCAGCGGCACGTCGGCATTGGCGAGCATCTGCTGCGCGGTCTGCAGCTTGTGCTGCAGGATCGCCTGGTGGACGGTCAACTTGAGCTCGCGCTTGAAGTGCTCCTCCAGCAGGGTGCGCGACACGCCCACGTAATCGGCGACCTGGTCGGTCTTGATACCCAGGCATGCGTACTGGCGGATGTGATGCAGTGCGCGCATGACGTGCGGATTGTTCATCGGCACGTGCCGGCTGCTGGCCTGCACGTTGATGCCTTTGGGCGGAACGATGATCCGCTGCTGGGCAGGGCGACCACCGTGCAGCATCTGGTGCAGCAGGCGTGCGGCGGTGTGCCCCATTTCCTCGGCGCCCTGGATCACCGAAGTCAGCGGGATGCGGCTGAGCAGCTGCGCCATCGGGTCGTTGTCGATGCCGACCACGGCGATCTCGGCTGGCACCGGGACGTCGGCCACGATGCAGGCCTGCAGCAGATGGCGCGCGCGTGCATCGGTGACCGCGATGATGCCGATCGGCTTGGGCAGCGCCCGCACCCAGTCCGCGATCGCTTCCTGGGCGACCCCCCAGCCGCCTGCGCTGGTGGGCGAGCCGCGGAACACCAGGCCTTCGAGACGATCGGCCCGGGTCATGTCGAGGAATGCCTGCTCGCGTTCCATCGCCCAGCGGTTGCCCGGCGTGGGCGGCAGGCCATAGAAGGCGAAGCGCTGCAGGCCCTGGTCGATGAGGTGGTCGTAGGCGAGCCGCACGAGGCGCGCATTGTCCGTGGCCACGTAGGGAATCCCGGCCGGGTAGTTCGCCGGATCGGCATAGGAACCGCCGACCGCGACCACCGGTAGCGGCATGCCGCAGAGGGTCTCGCCGACCACCGGGTCGTCGAAGTCGGCAATGATGCCGTCGCCGCGCCAGTGGTGAATGCCTACCGTTCGGCTGCGGAAATCCTCTTCCATGAACAGGTCCCACTCGACCCGCGTGGACGTCAGGTACTGCCCGATGCCGGTGAGTACGTGGCGGTCGTAGACCTTGTTCGCATTGAACAGCAGGGCGATGCGGTGGGGTGATGGCATGCGATACCACGATCTGTCGAGACAGCGTCTACTTGATGGCGTCGACGATACCTGTTGGTGGTTGGCGGCACATGCGGCAATGCCGCACGGAAAATGACGTGCCGCAATGACGGATTTCGCAATTGCAGCCCTTGGGTGCCGGAAGCAGCATCGAACCGGGGTCGGGCCTGCGCGCCGCCCTGGACGGCGCCGGCGCATGCCTGCCGGCATGTATCCGGACTCATGAAAGGGTGAGATGTCTTGAAGGTTGCGAAGATGAGTGCGCCACCCGCGGGAAGCGTGGGCGCCCCGGGACGGGAGGCGTCATGAGCGTCGTCGCCGGCCTGGACATCGGTACCCAGAGCGTCAAGCTGCTCGTCTACGACACTGGGCATCGCCGCACGCTCGCGGTTCGTGCGCGGACGCTGGCGCTGGACGAGGGGCACGACGGCAGCCGCGAGCAGCACCCGGCATGGTGGATCACCGCGGCAGCGCAATGTTTCGCCGATCTGGATGCCGCTGTGCGCACCCGCATCGTGGCGATCGGGGTTTCTGGCCAGCAGCACGGTTTCGTTCCGCTGGACGCGGCAGGCGAGGTGCTCGCCCCGGCCAAGCTGTGGTGCGACACCAGCAGCTGGCGCGAGTGCGACGAGATCATGGCCGCAGCGGGCGGCTACCGGCAGTGCATTGCGCTGGCGGGCAATCCGATCCTGGCCGGCTACACCGCATCCAAGCTGCCGTGGACGCGCAAGCACCGTCCCGACGTCTACCGCCGGCTGGCGAGCATCCTGCTGCCGCACGACTACGTCAATTTCTGGCTCACCGGCGAACGCTGGATGGAATGCGGCGACGCCTCCGGCACCGGCTGGCTGGATGTGCGCACGCGCCGCTGGTCCAGCGCGATGCTCGCGGCCACCGACGCGGATCGCGACCTGTCCGCCTGCCTGCCACCGCTGGTCGATGCGCACTTCAGCGCGCCGATCGCGCCGGCCACCGCCGACGCGCTGGGCCTGTCGCACGAGGTGCGGGTGTCCGCCGGCGGTGGCGACAACATGATGGCGGCGATCGGCACCGGCAACGTGGCACCCGGCATTCTCAGTGTGAGCCTGGGCACATCGGGCACGCTGTTCGCAAGCACCGAACGCCCACTGGTCGACGATGACGGCGTGTGGGCCGCGTTCTGCTCGTCCACTGGTGGCGGCCTGCCGCTGATCTGCACGATGAACTGCACGGTGGCCACCGGCGGCGTCGCCGAGGCCTTCGGCCTCGAGGCGGGCGAGGGCGACCGGCTGATCGAGGGTACGGCGCCCGGCGCCGATGGCCTCTCGATGCTGCCGTTCTTCAACGGCGAACGCACGCCCGACCTGCCTTCGGCGCGCGCCAGCCTGCGCGGCATGAACCTGGGCAACTTCACTCGCGCCCATGTCTATCGCGCGGCGATGGAGGGCGCGACCTACGCGCTGCGCCACGGCCTGGACGCCCTGTGCCGCGCCGGCCTGACATTCCAGGCGATCCGGCTGACCGGTGGCGGGGCGAACAGCGCGCCGTGGCGACAGATGGTGGCCGACGTGTTCGGCCTGCCGGTGGAGATGCCCGCACAGACCGAGGGCGCCGCCTTCGGCGCCGCCCTGCAGGCCCTGTGGGCGTGGCGGCATCACGCCGGCGACGCCGTAGGCATCGAGGGGATCGCGCGCGAACACGTGGCGCTGGACGAGTCGCGTGCTGCCCGGCCGGACGCCGGGCGCGTGCAGTCGTATCGCGAGCCCTACCAGCAGTTCCTCGAACAACTGACCGTTCTGCAGCAGGCCCACGCGGTCTCTGGCTGATCCGTTTCAAGCAATGCACATGCACAGGAATCGCACCCCATGAACACTCCCTTCGTCGGCAAGCACGAATACTTCGGCGGCATCGGCCGCATCCCCTACGAGGGCGTCGCGTCCGACAACCCGCTGGCGTTCAAGCACTACGACGCGAACCGGAAGATCGGCGACAAGACCATGGCCGAACACCTGCGCTTCGCGGTGTGCTACTGGCACACCTTCTGCAACGCCGGACACGATCCGTTCGGCCCCGGCACCCGTGCGTTTCCGTGGGATGCGGCTGGCGCGCCGCTGGCCCGCGCCGAGGCGAAGATGGACGCGGCGTTCGAGTTCTTCACCAAGCTGGGCGTGCCGTACTACTGCTTCCACGACATCGACATGGCGCCCGACGACGACGACGTGGCGGTATACGAAAGCAACCTCAAGCACATGGTGGCGCTCGCCCGGGAGCGCCAGCAGGCCACCGGCATGAAGCTGCTGTGGGGCACCGCCAACCTGTTCAGCCACCCGCGCTACATGAACGGAGCGGCCACCAATCCGGACTTCGACGTGGTCGCCCGTGCCGGCGTGCAGATCAGGGCCGCGTTGGAAGCCACGGTGGAGCTGGGCGGTGGCAACTACGTGTTCTGGGGTGGCCGCGAAGGCTATGCCTCCCTGCACAACACGCAGATGAAGCGCGAGCTCGACCACTTCGCGCGCTTCCTGACGATGGCGCGCGACTACGGCCGCAGCATCGGCTTCAAGGGCAACTTCCTGATCGAGCCCAAGCCGATGGAGCCGATGAAGCACCAGTACGATTTCGATTCCTCGACGGTGGCCGGCTTCCTGAAGGAGCACGGCCTGGAGCGGGACTTCAAGCTCAACATCGAGGCGAACCACGCGACTCTGGCCGGCCATACCTTCGAGCACGACCTGCAGGTGGCCTCCGACCACGACCTGCTCGGCAGCATCGACGCCAACCGCGGCAACGCCCAGAACGGTTGGGATACCGACCAGTTCCCCAGCGACCTGTACGACACGGTGGGGGCGATGCTGGTGGTGCTGCGCCAGGGCGGGCTGGCCCCGGGCGGCCTCAATTTCGATGCCAAGGTGCGGCGCGAGTCGACCGATGCCGAAGATCTCTTCATGGCCCACATCGGCGGCATGGACGCCTTTGCCCGAGGCCTCGAGGTGGCGCACGCACTGCTCACGCAGTCGCCGCTGGAGCACTGGCGTGCCGAACGCTACGCCAGCTTCGAAGCCGGCACCGGCCGCGCGTTTGCCGATGGCAAGTTGAGCCTGGATGATCTGCGCGCGCATGCCATGGCGCGTGGCGAGCCCACGCAGCGCAGCGGCAAGCAGGAGCGCTACGAGAACCTCGTCAACCAGTACCTTGTGCGGGTGTAGGCAAGTCGGCGCTGCAACGGGACAGGCGAGGGGAGATCCAATCGTGGAAATGCACAGCGCGACATTTGATACCGGCGGCTCGCTGGAGCAGGCGGAAAACACGCGGCTGATCGTGCAGATCAGTTGCGTGGCCACCCTGGGCGGCTTCCTGTTCGGCTTCGACAGCGGCGTGATCAACGGCACGGTGGACGGGCTGAAGCAGGCCTTCCACTCGACCGCGGCCGGCGTCGGTTTCGAGGTGGCCTCGATGCTGCTGGGCTGCGCCATCGGCGCGTTCTTCGCCGGACGGGCGGCCGACTACCAGGGACGGCGCACGGTGCTGATCGCCGCAGCGATCCTGTTCCTGCTGTCGGCGTTGGGAGCCGGCGCCGCGCCCAGCGTGGTGTTCTTCGTCGCGGCGCGCCTGGCCGGTGGTTTCGCGGTGGGCGCCGCCAGCGTGATCGCGCCGGCGTATATCGCCGAGGTGGCTCCGGCGCGCTATCGCGGGCGCCTGGCCACCATGCAGCAGGTGGCGATCATCAGTGGCCTGTTCTGTGCCTTTCTCAGCAACTACCTGCTGGCCAGGGCGGCGGGCGCCTCCACCGAAGCGCTGTGGCTGGGGCTGGATGCGTGGCGCTGGATGTTCTGGATGCAGGTACTGCCTTCCTCGTTGTTCCTGGTTTCGCTGACCTTCATCCCAGAGAGCCCGCGCTTCCTGGTGATGCGTAAGTGCGAGGCGGAGGCGCAGGCGGTGCTGGTACGCCTCTACGGCGAGACGACCGCGCGCTCGAAACTGGCCGAGATCGGCGGCTCGCTGGCGCAGGACCGCCATCGTCCCAAGCTTTCCGACCTGATCGACAAGAGCACGCACCGCATGCATCCGATCGTCTGGGTTGGTATCGGGCTCGCCGTGCTGCAGCAGCTGGTGGGGATCAACGTGGTGTTCTACTACGGCGCCGTGCTGTGGCAGGCGGTGGGCTTCTCCGAGAGCGACGCGCTGCTGATCAACGTGGTGTCCGGCGCGCTGAGCATCGCCGCCTGCCTGGTGACCGTGGGTCTGGTGGACCGCATCGGCCGCAAGCCGCTGCTATGGATCGGCTCGCTGGGCATGACGGTGTCACTGGCGCTGGTGGTATGGGCGTTCGCCCAGGCGCACATCGATGCCGCGGGCAAGCTGGCGTTGCCGCCGCCGATAGGCACACTCGCGCTGGTGGCGGCCAACGTCTACGTGGTGTTCTTCAACATGTCGTGGGGCCCGGTGATGTGGGTGATGCTGGGCGAGATGTTCCCGAACCAGATCCGCGGTTCCAGCCTGGCCGTGTCCGGCGCCGCGCAGTGGATCGCCAACTTCGCCATCACCATTTCCTTCCCGTTGCTGCTGGTGGGTATTGGACTGGCGCCGACCTACGGCATCTATGCGGTGGCCGCGGCGCTGTCGACGGTCTTCGTGCTTCGCTACGTCAGGGAGACGCGGGGCAGGGAGCTGGAGCAAATGTGAAGCAGGCTGGCTCGAAGCGCGCCGCCCCCACATAGGGGGGTGCAGCCAGTCGGCAAGGCCAGGGTGGTGCTGCCTCCAACCCTGGGCGGCTGGCGTTAGCCCTGCCTTCTGGGTCGGATACATCCGGTCGTAAACCGGACCTCGCCTGTATGGGTTCCCGGCAGAACAACAAAACGATGGAAACTCGCGCACGGCGGACTTCCGTAACGGCATCGGCCGAACGATGGGGCACGACATTGCATGATGCATAAACTGTTTTCGTGCGGACTTTGCGCGCTGCTCTTGAGCGCGTCGTTGAAGGTTACTGCCTCAGCGCAGAACGCTCCGCTCGTGCTGCAGCGGGACGGGCGGACCATTTCACTCGAACCCTACGCGCCAAACATCTTGCGGGTAACGTTCAGCGTCGACCGGGCGGCCGTGATGAACCCGCCCGGATACGGATTTGAGGCCGAACCCTCCGCCCAAGGGTGGACGCATACGCGCGACGCAGCAGGCGGCGACGTGTTCCGTTCGGAGAAAATGGTTGTACGGGTGGCTCCCGGGGAGCTTGCGCCTGACGAACTCCCGCAGCGCATGCCCCTGGACGCGCTGAACCGCCGGCTGCGCGAAAAATACTTCGGGTGGTGGAAAGATCCACATACCTTCAGCGACGCGCTACGGATCACCGACGCAGCAGGCAAGACGCTGTTGAGCATGCGCACATGGACAATGGTGCCCGAGGCGACGCAGGCGGACGCAGGCACAAAGAGCTTCCGTGTTGCCGCCACGTTCGAATCGCCCGCCAACGAGCATTACTACGGGCTCGGACAGCAGCAGAAGGGATGGATGGACCTGCGCGATCACGAGGTCCATTGCTGGCACGACTATTCCGCGCTGGGCGGCGAGAGCGTCTGCGTTCCCTTCATGGTGTCGAGCCTCGGCTACGGCCTGGTCTGGGACAACCCTTCGAAGACCACCATACGGCTCGGCTTCAATGGCCAGAACGTCTGGTCATCGGAGGTGGGCGATCGCGTCTCCTATTTCGTTATTGCGGGAAGCAGCGCCGACGAGATTTACGAAGGCTATCGACGGCTGACGGGCGTGACGCACCTGCTGCCCCGGCGGGTCTATGGCTACATCCAGAGCAAGGCGATCTACCCGACACAGAAACAGATCCCGGCCGTTGCCGACGAGTACCACCGGAAGCACCTGCCGCTGGGCGTGATGGTGGTCGATTTTCTCAACATGACCAGGCAGGGAAACCTGGACCTGGACCCGACACGCTGGCCGGATCCCGCCGCAATGAACCGGCACCTGCATGCGATGGGCGTGGACACACTGCTGAGCGTATGGCCGCACTTCTCGAAGGGATCGCAGTTCTACGACATGCTCGTCAGCAAAGGCTGGCTGGTGCATACGCCAGATGGCGTGCCGGATCCGGGCGGCTTCAAGGCGGTCATCGGGCCGAATATCGACACCACGAATCCGGCGGCGGCAAAGTGGTTCTGGCAGGAAATCCGCGATCGCTACATCAAGCCGTATGGCTTCGACTATCTATGGCTCGATGAAACGGAACCGGACATTGACCCGGCAAAGGACGTGTTCTGGATCGGCTCGGGCAGGCGCTTCTACAACGTGTATCCGTTGTTTCATACCGCCTCGGTGTACGACGGATTCCGGCGCGATTTTGGCAACAGCCGAAGGGTGATGATTCTCGCCCGGGCGGCCTATCTCGGCGCGCAGCGCAATGGCACGGTCTTCTGGTCCAGCGATATTTTCGCGACCTGGGACAGGCTCAAGCGATCCATTCCGGCGGGGCTCAATTTCACCGCGACGGGTTTGCCGTACTGGGACACGGACATCGCGGGCTTTTTTTCGCCCTTGATTCCCGCCGACTACCACGCGGCGCACAAACCCTTGATCGACGGCTCCGACGCGCGCGACACGATCGGAAACTACGAAGACTATCCCGAGCTGTTCGTGCGCTGGTTCGAATGGGGCGCCTTTCAGCCGGTGATGCGTGTGCACGGGGAAAGAAACCACAACGAGGTATGGTCCTACGGCAAACAGGCCGAACCGATCCTGGCGAAATACCTGAAGCTACGCTATCGGCTCTTGCCGTACACGTATTCGGTGGCCTATCGCAGCTATCGGACGGGTGCGCCGTACATGCGTGCGCTGTTCATGGATTTTCCGGACGATCCGAACGTGGCGAACATCCCCGACGAGTACATGTACGGGCCAGCGTTCCTGGTCGCTCCGGTCACGGAGCAAGGCACCACCCACCGGACGGTGTATTTGCCGGCAGGCTGTGACTGGTACAACTACTGGACGAACCAGCGCCTGCACGGTGGGCAGACGGTCGACGTGGATGCACCCATCGATACGCTGCCGCTGTTCGTGAAAGCAGGGAGCATTGTGCCGATGGGTACGGACGAAGGCGGCGTCCGGCACACGCAGAAGATCGAGTCGGTAAAGGTGTACCCGGGAGCGGATGGCAGCTTCACGCTTTTCCGTGACGACGGGACGTCCTACAACTACGAACAGGGCAAATACTCGGTCACCCGGCTGATTTGGAACGATGCCGCCCATCGACTGCGGCATGAGGGGGCGCCGGCATGGAGCGGGCCGGATTCGGCCGTCGTTTCCGTCGTAGGCGACGCTCCTGCGATACCTTGCAACTGACGTGGCATCCATGGCATAGCCGAGATCCGAGCTGCACTCCGGGCCCCTTGAGATCGCGCGTCTTCTTGCACGATCTCAAGGGCTTTGATCACGGTGATGCATTATCTCTCTGAGTTTGTCCGGGGCTGGACTCGAGATCGTGCCGCGCCGATCGCTAATGGCCCGGGATGGCTGGTGGCGTAATCCATTACGGTCGAGAACGGTGCTACCCAAATCGCCTCGGAATGGGTTTTGAGGTAGGCAAGGAGCTGAGCATGGGCCTTCGCGGACACGGAGAGGTAGTCGCCGCCCACACCGTGGAAGCCCAACACGATCATCCCACCCTTTCGTTCAGCTTCTTGGACCGCTGCGATCAGATCGGCGCCGGTTGCGTTCGATGGGAAAAAGCGGGCTGGCACATCCATCGGGTCGAAAGGACGCTCCGATGGGTCTGCGGAGCGGGTATAGCGCACTAGCCCGCTGGCGCGCAGCGCAGGAAGATAATCGATACCTCCGGCCAGGTGCTGACCACAGGGTGCGGCATAGCTGTGCTGCAGCTTGCCGTCGATCGCCGTCAGCATCGTGTTCATCGTGCGGATCTCGGTCAGCATCGTGCCGACATCGTAGGCTTCGCTGGTGTCGATCTTTTTCGCCGGCGGATAGTTGGCCTGCGGACAGGCATGGCGAATAGTGTGGTTGCCGAGCTCGTGGCCTTCGGCCGCGGCAGACCGCCAGCGCGGAATCTGCTCTGGCGTAATCTTGCTACCGATCAGGAAAAACGTTCCTTTGAAGCCGGCGGGATCGAGTGCCGGGATCGCGATGTCGAGTTGCGAGGGGAGCGTATCGTCATAGGTCAGCACCACGGCCGCCCGCTTGCCGTCTGGCCAGGATCCGGCCAGAGCCTGGGTAGCCATCATGGTGATTGCCAACAAGACCAATCCGATTCGCATCACTGTCCTCCACATGACTCCGCCGTTTGTGCTATGGGGTTTCACACCCGTTTCCACGGACGGTTTGGTTAAGAGCCTGACGGCCTGATCTCAGGCATCGAGCCTTCGCTGGATGATTGGGTTGTGTAACCGTTCGAGGTAATCAAACTGGTCCGCCTGCGCCTCGTCGCGGGTCCGATAGCAGCTGCCAGCCCTATTCGACCGAGTAGAGCACGCACCCATGCGCCGGCAACCGGATCGGCAGGTGATCGGAGGCCGGCAGGCGATCGCCGCTCCAGAGTTCGCGAGCGGCATGCTTGCCCGGAGTCAGGCCCAGCTGACGCCAGGTCGTTTGCAGGCTCAGCGGCTTGTCGTCCAGGTTGAACACGGCCAGGTAACGTTCGCCGGCCTCGCCGGATGCCATCCACACGCGTACCTGCCCGAAGCTGGCCGGCAGGTGTTCGAGCGGATGATTGTCGTGACTGTGCTGATCGACCGCGATGACGTCCTTGTTGGTGATCAGCGCGCGCGTGGCATCGTCCAGCCGGGTGAGATTGGCGCCGAGGATCAGGGGCGAGCGGGCGATGGCGAGCAGGGTCAGCTGCGTGCGCTCCTCGTCCAGCGTCAGGCGGGAATGACGGGGCTCTCCCCATCCCGGATGCGGCGCGAGCTCGCCGAACGGCAGCATGTCGGCATCGGGCCAGCGGCCATCGCGGGCCTGCCCGGCCCATGGCGGCAGGCGATCGAAGATGTTGCGGACACCCATGGGAAAGTCATCGCCGGGTTGCTCATGCAGGAACGTCCAGCCGTCCCACACGTCATTGGAGATGCGCCACATCTGGCCGTACCGGCGGATCTCCGCGGCGTGCGAAAGCTGGG
Organism: Rhodanobacter sp. OR87; assembly: GCF_000473345.1. Taxonomy (NCBI): domain Bacteria; kingdom Pseudomonadati; phylum Pseudomonadota; class Gammaproteobacteria; order Lysobacterales; family Rhodanobacteraceae; genus Rhodanobacter; species Rhodanobacter sp. OR87. The sequence continues at coordinate 68,358 of NZ_AXBJ01000001.1, read as the reverse complement.
TCGGGCCGGGCGACAGGCTGAGCACGATGGGGCGCCCGGTCTTCCTGATCGCCGCCGCGATCTGGCGGATCTCGCTGATGCGGTAAGGGTGATCGGCAATGCAGTCGACCTTGAGGAAATCCACGCCCCAATGGGCGTACAGCGCCAGCATCGAATCGTAATAGGCCTGGCCTGCCGCGTTGTCGCGCACACCGTAGTCGCCGTCGTCCCACGGGCAGGTGTCGGCCGTATCGGCTGCGTCCTGCGCATGAAAAGGGGAGCCGGCAATCGGCAGATTCGCTTCCAGCGCCTGCCGGTGGATGCCGCGCACGATATGAATACCGAACTTCAGGCCTTGTGCGTGCACCCAGTCGGCGATGGCCTTGAAGCCCTGGCCGTCGGCCGAGGAGGGAAAGCGCTTCGCGGAAGGCACCAGCAGGCCGTGCTCATCTATGGCGTAGTTGCGATGGCGCAAGCTGTCGCCGAGCGGTTCGCCCATGTACCAACCTTCATCGATTACGGCATAGGTCCAGCCGTAGCCGTGCAGTTTGGCCAGTTCCGTGACGTTGGCCTTAAACTCGGATTCGTCGATGGTCAAGCCATAAGCATCCCAGCTATTCCAACCCATCGGCGGCGCAGGGGCGACTTCCTGGGCACCGGCGGCAGCGACAGCGGCGATCAGGATCGGCAACAGCAGTGCACTTCTCAGCCAACATGTCATGCAGTTCATTCTCCGTTTCAAGCGGCATGTTCGCTGGAGGTAGGTCGGGATGAATTCTCAGCTTTCATGCGGATGACGAGAGCAGGGATACCGTTGGCGCCTACGCTCCAATGAGTCGCTTGATGTTCTGCCAGCTATTCAAACCGATGCTGTATTTCCATACTTGGCCAGCCTTCATGCCATTGGGGCTGACGGCATTGCCGTAGGTGATGTACAGATTGCCGTCTCGACCAATCAAGCCGCGTTACGGCAGCAGGCCCGCGCCAGGGCCGCCGTTAACCGGCGCCCACGTCGAGCCTCCATCCGCGCTTTTGTACAGCGATGATGCCGCCGTGGGTGCGACGTCCCCCCGCTTTGAGTAGCGGGGGGACGTCGCCACTATCTTGAATTAGCGGGCATTTGATGTTATATGGCAAAAAAGAAATTGCCTTGCAGGTTCGGAATCAAGGTTAGGGAGGCTTCGATGCGAAGCGCAATTCTCTTTAGCACTGCAATGTGTGTCATCACCTGTACTAGCTGCTCTCTTGCTGGAGCACGTTCAAATCCGAGCGGGAATTCTTCGAGCAGCAAAGCTCTGGGTAGCGACAGTCAGCAGCCATATTTGTGCAGCACATCTACTTGCCAAGACAATGATGTGTTGCGGGCCGTCAGTCGCGCGCTCGATCAATGCACCGCGACGCAGAATCTTTATGAGCGCCGGGGCTTTCACTCCAAAACTGCCCAATTTGTCGTAGCAATTGTCGGTTCACTCGCAGGCGCAGTCGCAGCGCCGATCTCCAAGGGTTCGGGCGTTAAAGCTTGGGCCGGTCTGTCCGGTGCCGCAAACGGCATACAAGCGCAACTCGACGAACAATATTCCTACGCCGTGACTGTGCAGGATCGAGTTGCGGTGGCGAATGCTATGCAGGTGGGCGAGGTGCATATTCGGTCGGCCGGGACACGATTCGAACAAATTCGTGAAGCTAATATCATGGAGAACGAATGCCGCCAAGCTGCTGCAAAGGCCGACGCTGCCATCCTTCAGGCCATCTCGGCAGCCGCGAAGGTAGCTGCCGACAACGATCAAAAAATCGTGGATGCCACCCAAAAGAGCATCGCACAAGGACTCGAAAACTCGAATCTCAATGTTACAAAACCGACCCCAGGCGGCACAACAATGGGGCAGCCGCAGTCTCCTGCCGACAAATCGAATGGCAAACATAATCCATGAAAATGTTTACTCTCGCTAGCCGCCATCACGCCGGTTACGGCGAAAATGAAGAAAGCGCAAACCGAGGACGATGCCAATTCGACGAGCGACACCAAGGCCATACTCGCTAACGCTACCTCACAGGTCAACGCTGATAAAGGCCTCGTGGCTACCACAATTCTTTGGCATGGCAACGCCGTCAGAGCGTTGCAGCAGGCCAGTGCATCGGCCTCTAATCCGACGGAACCGGCTCCTGCGGCAGCTACCTCAACAGTGGTTGCTGCCGCAACAAGCCTAGCAATAAATGCGATGAATTATGACTACGTCAAAGACCTCTGCTATTGAGTTCTGGATTCCGCTGGAACTGGGATGACGAATACTGCATCTAACAGGACAGAGGATAGCAAAAAGGCGCAAAAGCAGCTTCTTGAGTACTGCGAGGCAAAAATTGCAAACCTTACTGCCCAAGAGGATGCAAATAAGGTCACGTCCGAACTAAACACACTAAGCCTGAGAAGAAGGCTGGAGATACCGAAAAGCCAGCAGCCGAATAAATGATTATTTTGACGCCAGCAAAATCGGAGATGACGAATTCAGAGATGATTCGTTCCGAAAAGCGGAGTAAGAGTACGATTGGCTTGAGCTCGGCATCGATGACTAGCCATTTACGCGCCGATTGAAGGATCAGCACAATCTAAAGTGGACCCGCGCGAGGCAGTCACGGATGCCGCGTGCCCGGATGGCATCAGACGTGCTTTGGTGTCGCCTTTGTCGACCACTCACACCTTAACATTTCAACGCCTCAGTGGCGCCTTGGGGTTCATCACCGAAGCGGGGCAGGTCGAGGCTGGATCCATACGTTCGCTGAAGCTCGGTGACTCGATGCTCGCCGAGGTTTCCAGGGGAGGGGCTGGCCGCTCATCGCTCAGCCCCACATCGCTAGCACGCAGACGGCCGCGAACTTTCCATGCGGCAAGCTCGCGCGGCGTCAATCCAGCAATGCCCACGTCGTCGATGAAGTACGCTACATCGCGGCCAAGCCGGTCCTCGGTCTGATTGGTCGCAGGAAACAAACCTGAGATGGCATGGCGCACATTAGCCGGCGTCAATGCCTGATGCGTGGCATCGAGCTTTGCGTGGATGAGTCGCGCTGCTTCGCCAATATTGTCAGGTATCGAGGCATGCGTCGCCCGGTCGAGGAAGAAGCCGTAGTCGACTTCGGTGGGCGCGACACCGATCTGGCGATAGAGCGCGTAGAACGCGCGCATCTTTGCGCCATCGCCAGCCAGTGAGGAGTATTGGACGCGGTAGGCTGCTCGCACGACTGGAAGGGCGCCGAATTTGGCGAATGCCTCAGTCCAGGCCTCGCGCTCGCCTATGTCGGCGAACACCGCGCACAGATAGGCTCGCGTTGATGTTTCGTCCAGCCTGAGCAGGCGGCGCACGTCGCTCGCGCGTGTGCCGAAGGCCTGGTCGATGGCTTGGGGATGACTCTGATCCACACGTGCGACGATCCACTGCACCTCGCGGCCATGGCCCGCGGTGGCTCCCCGCGGACCCCAGGTGACGTAGCTGCGGGGGTCGTTGGTGTAGCAGGGGAGGGCAGGATGGGCCGGTGACCATAGAGGCACGTTCTGGCAGAAATTCCATTCAAGCTGGGTGTAGTCTGTGTCTTCGTAGGTGAGCACCAGGGTCTGCGCACGGTCGTCGACCGTCGGCGGCGGCCGATCCGGGAGTAAGATGGTCCACAGCTCTCTGGTCAGCGCACCTTGGCGGGCAGGCGATGAGGCGTCGAGATGACTCGTGAAACCATCGCAAGCTGCTAGCTTGCGGATGGCGACCGCGCTGTCAGGTCCGAACTTGCCGCTCGCGTTGAGCTTACCCAGGTTGCAACGCGCTAATTGTTCGCCGATGCTGAATTGCGCTGCGGCAATCGGGCCGTACTTTCCGTCGCGTAGCGTTTTCTCATGGTAGACATAGATCGTGGTGTCGTCGGCTGGTCGGGCGGTAACGACCAACGGTATCAGTCCAATCAACGCGAACAGTCCAAGCTTCGTCTTCATGACTGTCGATGTGCCTTCAGCATATTTTCCCAGGTTCATGAGAGAGGCTCCGTAAGTTGACGCGCCGACATAGAGCATTCGGGACAGGGCGATAAGCCTGTGTTATCGGGGGTAGGGAATCACCTGCGTGTCAGATTTCTTCGCAGTCTTCCGACTTCCACCGCGGCCACACGCGCGCGTGACGTGGAAGGACGAGCAGAGTCATCACCGAGTCGTACTGATCAGCACTGATTTTCAGCTCGCGGAGCATCTCTCCGGGCTCGGCATTTGGAAACCAGATATTCGCATCGATCGTGACACCATATCGTTCACGATCGATGCGCTCGTCCGCAGCCAAGGATCGATCCGGCAGGGAAAGGGGAGGCGATGATCTACTGCGAAAAAAAGCACCTGCATCCATCGCGCGGTTGCTCGAGTGAGCCCATCGGATGAATCCGTCGCGAGATACCACAAGCACTGCGTTCTCATCCGTAGAGTCGAGCCACTTGAGCGTAGTAGCAGTGAGGGAGGTGCCATACCGATCCGCGCAATGTCCGAGTAGATCGAAATCGACAATCTGCGTGATTTGTACGCGGAAGTCATCAAGCGGCATCAGCAAAGTAGAGGCGAACAAGTCCGCTTGTGCCTCGATGCCCCTGATGTCATCAGACCACGAGAGCATGTCTTGCTCGGTGCAGGAAAACGATTCATGCAGAGTGCGGTGTAGAACGTAGTGACCCAGCTCATGAGCCTTGGTGAAGCGGATGCGTCCCGAAGAAGCAATGCGATGGTTATACAGAAGAAGCCACTTCTTACGCTCAGGTCCCGGGAACAGGGCGCCTTCGAAATGTCGAATATCGGCCGACTGGATCTCCGTGATGGCGTCAGACCAGTGGAACAGCCTCGCCGCTTCCAAAGCCAGACTATCGACATCGATCGGGAACCGAGGAGTTCCGTGAGCTGCCGCGAACGAATTTAGGACGTGGGTCAAGTGATAGGCGGCCCTTGATGGAGTCCAATCGGTTGCCATCACTCGTTTTTCTTGAAGGTGCGCAGAATGCGACGCAGCTGTTCCTTGTCTGGTGGTTCGAGCTGCAAGTAGTCGCGGTAGAAACCGTTGTCGAGGTGTTGCTCCTGCGGTTCTGTCACGTCCTCAACGAAAAAGTAGTCAGTCGGCACGCCAAAGACTGCGGCGAGGGCGGCGAGCTTCTCAGCCGATGGGCGAGGGGAGTCACGGTTTTCGAGCTCCCACAAATAGCTCTTGCTCATGCCCGCAGCGGTCGCGAGCTTGTCGAGTGTCATGCCAGGGGTTGCCTTGCGCAGGCTTCGAAGTTTTTCGCCGATTTTTGTCGACATATCAGGAATGGTGGCTATCGTCAATGGGCTGATATATACCACTATACCGAACAAATAGGTTGACAAGGGCGAATTTTGGTCAGAAACTGACCATAAGTTCGCTATACCGAATTTTTTGTAAGGCTGCGGCGGCTTATGCCCGGCGGACTCGCCGCCCCTACAAGGAGCTTACGCCATGAACAGCGTCTCAGCAGATCAGGAGCACCCGCCTGGCAAGCAGAACGACGGCACCCTCGTCGCCATCACTCTGGACGGCCAGGAACGCCTGCTGCAGGAGGGGGGCTATAAGGTTCAGGAGCTCAAGGTGATGTACGGGGTGCCGCTCGATTACGAGCTCGACGAGGTCGTGCACGGCGAGTTCAAGCCACTCAATGACGAGCGCTCCATCCATATCAAAGGAGGGGAAATTCTCGTCAGCCACGTGCGCCAAGGGAGCTCCTCGTGAGCTTGCCCGACGACCAGTTGCGCGCCCTCCGGGAAGTTAACCCGGAGGCACGCGTTTTGAGCGAGGGCGGGCTGACATACGTGTTCCTTCCGAAGCAACCTATCCAGGTCGGCGAACAGGGGCGCGCCATGGATGCTCTCTTGTGTCCGAACAAGTACGGCGGCTACGACACACGGCTCTTCCTCGAGCATCCCATCACGGAGCGAGGTGCGAACTGGTCGGCACATGTCATCCTGGGGCGTACCTGGCACACGTTTTCCTGGAACGGCGTCAGCTCCGCACAACCGCTAATGCAGATTTTGCTGGCCCATCTGGCGGTGCTGCGATGAACTACGCCTTCCGGATCACCGATCGCCTGCTCAAGGCGATACACCACGACCTATCGCGACCGCATGCTTTCGCTTACGAGCGGGTTGGGCACTTGCACTGCCGCGTGGGCATCCAGGCGGACCGCACAGTCATCTTGGCGGAGGAATACCGCCCCGTCGCAGATACGGACTATTTACCGAGCGATGAAGCAGGCGCTGTGATAGGGCCGGCCGCGATTCGAGCGGCACTGCAGCACGCTTATCAGCGTCGCGACGCGGTCTTCCATGTCCATCGCCATGAACATCGCGGGGTCCCTGGCTTCAGTCGTTTGGATGCCCGCGAGAATGCGAGATGCGTGCCGGACTTTTGGAAAGTTTCACCGGCGATGCCGCACGGCGCGCTCGTGCTGAGTTTCGATTTGGCCATGGGCCGGGTTTGGTGCCCGACCACGCGCTCAAGCTCTGAACTCAGGGACATCACCTGCATTGGCCCACAGGTTCGTCGCCTAGGAGGAATTCATGGCTGACCGATTTTCGCGGCAGCAGTTTCTCGGCTCAGATTTCGACCGCCTTGCCGCTGACACCGAAGTTGGGATCGTCGGGCTCTGCGGCGGCGGCTCACATGTGGCTCAGCAATTGGCACACATTGGCGTGGGACGGTTTCGGCTATTTGATCCGGATGCTGCGGATGGCACCAACACAGGGCGCATGGTCGGTTTGTCGGCCAAGGATGCCGAGTGCGAGCGACTGAAGACCGACGTTATCGCGCGCCATATCCTCGCGATCAACCCCGCAGCGGAGGTGACCGCGCATCCAGTATCTTGGCAGAAGGCCTCTGAGGCCATGAAGCTCTGCCACGCGGTATTCAGTTGCGTCGATCGATACCATCCCCGCGACGAACTTGAGCGTTTTTGCCGTCGTTACCTCATTCCCTATATCGACGTGGGCATGGACGTGCACGGCGAAAACCTTCCGTATCACATCGCCGGCCAAGTCATAGTCTCGCTGCCCGGCCGACCCTGTTTACGTTGCTTTGGCTTCATCACCGACGAGCGACTGCGGGAAGAGGCCCGTCGTTATGGTGCCGTCGGCGGTCGACCGCAAGTGGTTTGGCCAAACGGCGTATTGGCCAGCACAGCCGTAGGCGCTTTTATACAGATGATTTCGCCATGGTCCGACGATGCTCCACCGCTGTACACCGAGTACGACGGCAACCGTTTCCAGCTCTTTCCGAGCCATCGTTTGGCACCCTTGATCCATTACACCTGTCCGCATTACCCCTTGACTGCCAGCCTTGGCGATGTGGACTGGTCGCGTGTGAGCGAAGCAATCTAGTGCTATCAAATTTGAGACGCGTACTAGCAGTTCGGTCCGCGGCGCCAACGTCTCAAGCTCTAGGCGGTATTTATCACGCATCCGCTCGTAGAAATTGGGATGGTACTTGGCAGTGATCGTTATCACTAGCGCGTACTCGAACTTCTCAGGCTGATGCGGAACGTGCGAGCCCAAGCTGTGTGCCACGTGACGAACGGCAAAAAATGGCCACTTGAACAACGAGGCCAGGATGTTTCCTTACCCTGACGAGCCGTGGTTCACTTGTAGGTATCAGAACGAGGCTGCTGCTCCGCCTAGGATTGCGGCACGTTCGCTCGTGTGAACCTAATAGCCGCTTGTGGTTCTGGCGTCGGCAATGCCGGCAAAGCCGCTGACCTCCACCTGCCTCTGCACAGAGTCTCTGCCTTCGCTGCGCAGAAGTTAGCTGCCGAGTCCACAAATCACTGGTGCATTTGATGGCGCGGTTGGTGACATTGGTGCAGACCTAGATGCCGGACTGGCACAGTCCATCTGCCGCTTGTGGCCAAACCTAGCTACGGAAGTCACATGTTCGTATTTCCTTTGCCTGTGGGGATGGGGAGCGGAACCAGCCGCGGACCAGGAAGTAGAAGTTTCTCTGCGGAGAACAGGGGGAGATGTGCCAGACCCGGCGACGGCGGGGCTTGCGTGCCCGCGCTGGCCCCTTGGCAATTTCGCATAATGTATATTATGTCAAATAAATGCCTACGGCATCGCCGTGTTTGGCACATCAGCCCCGAGGGCTTCCGCACGCTCCACCACCGCTGCTTGCTGTCGCGCCCAGCGTGCGCGGACTTCCTCGGCGTCTGCCCGTGCACCGATCGCGTGCCCATGCATTGAGCTTGGCACGCCTGTTCCACGTTATGCCTTACGCAGACGGCCTCCTTGGGGAAGCCGCTCTGCGCAGGTCTGCTTGTGGCTGGGCTGGGGACCTTGCTGGCGAAGGCATCCCGGCCAGTATCGGACTTTACGCGCCGGAGCCCCGATTCGGGGACGGGGAGCCCGGTAGGCGTGATGCCGGCGTTCTGTCGATCCGCGAAACGGGCGGCGGGCCCGGATCGCTTCATCATCCGGAGCGGCATCGGTCGTCCGACAGCCTGGCGCGCCATACCCGGCCCGGGCGGATGCATGCGGGCATGGAATGCCGGAGAGCGGCGCGACCATCGCGGAGCTTGCCGTCCATCAGCTCGGAGCCGGCGTCGCACACGCGCCAGACGGCTGGCGCAAATCGCTGCTCGTCGTGCGGCTGGCCTTGGGCTCTCGCCCCTGGCTTCTTGACGGCTCAAATAGCAATGAGTAGCATTTACCAAACACGCGGGAATTTGCAGATGAAGTATTTTTTGATGCTGGCCGGGGTCATCCTGCTGGCTGCTGCCGGAAACGCAGTGGCCGGCGAGTTGCCGGAGTACACCTTGGTCATCAAGAACCATCGCTATCAGCCAAGCGAGATCAGGATGCCGGCCAATACCAAGGTGCGCATTGTGGTGAACAACCAGGATCCGACGCCCGAGGAATTCGAAAGCACGGATTTCAGTCGCGAGAAGCTGGTGCTGCCCAACGGCAGCGCCACGGTTTATGTCGGCCCCTTGCGCGCCGGTACCTATGCCTTTTTTGGCGACTTCCACCAGGACACGGCCCAGGGGCGCCTGATCGTGGAATAGCTGCCTGCCGTCGGATCGGCCTCCCCCACCGCCGTCATGGCGTGGATCCCTTCACACCTGTTCTCAATCAGTCGCGTATCGCCGTTGCTGCTGCGGCAGGCGGCTACCCGACCCGATGTTTTCCCAGGACTTTCCATGCAGGCAAACTACGCATTTACCGATCTCTCCGGGGTTGAGCCGAGATACGTGTAATTTTGATAAGTAGAAGTCATATTCTCTTTTGAAATTATAGAGATAGCTTATTTTCCCTTGCACTCCCTGCCTGTTCCTGTCCCGTCCTCATTTTTGCTTGGATAGACGGCGTTTGTGGGCCACAGTCAACTGGTTCTCTGCGGCCACTGCGCGGGCTTCCGCTGACTGAAGTGCCGCCTTCAAGCCGCTGACCTGTCCCCGCGCGCCAGCCAGCTCCAAGGCAAGCTGATCGCGCTCGCCCGTGATGGTGGCCACCGCCGCCAAGCGCGCTTCGCCCTCCGCCAATTCCCGGCGAAGACGCGCCATGTCCAGTCGCAATTCCGTGAGGCTGGTCTGCTGGTCTTCGCTACGTTGCCGCAGCTTGGCCAATTGCTGCTCTGCATGCCGCTGTACTTCCCGCGCGGCATCGGTTTCTTGCAGCATGCGGGCTTGAGCGGCCTCCACGCGCTCGTTGGCTTTGTCCCGTTCCACCTGAAACGCAGCGTCGCGGGCGGCAATGGTCGCCTGGAATTCGGCGGTCAATCGGCCGTGGGCCTGCCGTGCGGCCTCTAGTTGCTGAGCTATGTCGGTACGAACGGCCGCCACCTCGTGCTGCAACGCTTGAGCCTGGCCAAGGGCATCACGCTTGGCCTCGGCTTCCTGGATGAGCTGCTGCCGCACCTCGATGCCTTGCTCGCGAAGCTGACTGACCTCGTGCTGCAGCTGGTGAACCGCTGCCTGCGCCGCGTCTCGTTCGACAACTACGTCATGGAGCGCACGCTTCTGCGTTTCCAGATCGGACTCCAGCGCTTGGCGATGTTCGTTGAAGACGTGCTCCCCTTGTTCCACGGCCGCCACCCAAAGTGAGCGCATGGCATCGGCGATCGCCGGCGGGAGATCGGCGCCGAGTGCATCGGCCTTGGCCTGCTCATCCTTCCACAGCTTCAACTCGTCGTTGATTGTGGTGCGGCTGCCTTGCTGTATGGCGGCATAGATCAGGTCGACGGTGAGTTCGTGGGGGCGTTTACCGTCCGCGACCAAGACAGCGGCGGCTTCGCGGGTCCGTTGACGGGTATCACTGACACGGCTCATGGCTGCTCCAGTCGCTCGGAAGGTCAATTTCGTCAAATGAATTCTGTGTATATCACAGTATTACGTTATATATGTAACGATTAGATCAAGAAATTTACGATAACTTCCATAATCGAATGTCTTTTGGCTGTACGCTACGTTTCCCATGGCGTCAGACATCGGAAAGCATGACGGAGCCTGCAGCGAACCTTCTAGCGTTGCCCCAAGCCTTGCCGCCCACCCTGTCGGGATGCGCTGGCGCCAATCGCGCCTCTGCCAGCGTGGCGCGGCAGATCGCCGCCAACGACGACGTGGCCGCGATCGGCCTGTGGCTGGCGGAATATCACGACTCGCCGCATACCTTCCGCAGCTATCGCAAAGAGGCCGAACGCTTGCTGCTTTGGGCCACGCAAATCCGTGGCAAGCCGGTGTCGAGTCTCACCCGCGAGGATGTGATCGCTTATGAGGCGTTTCTTGCTCAGCCCCCTGCGACTTGGTGCGACGCCGGTCTCGCCCGTCGCGGCGAGCATCGGCGACTGTTGGTCGGTCCGTTGGCCGAGCGCAGCCGTCGCCAGGCCTTGGGCATTCTTGCGGGACTGTTCAATTACCTCGTGCGTGCCGGCTATCTCGCGGGCAGTCCGTTCGTCCTGCAGCGACAACGGGCACGCCGAGGCACTCGACGCACGATCGAACGCTACTTGGACCGTGCCATCTGGGAAGAGGTGTTACGCGTCGTCGACGATTGGCCGCAGGACTCCATGCGGGAACGGCAACGCTACGAACGCGCTCGCTGGGTGCTTCGCTTCCTCTATGAAACCGCACTACGAGCCGCCGAAGCCGCGGCCGCCAACGAAAACGATTTCCAACCTATCCGTGGGCGGTGGTGGTTGCACACCGTGGGGAAAGGTGGCGTCGAAGGCACCGTCCCCCTGAGCGACGGTCTCATGGACGACTTCGCACGCTATCGGCGCTTCCACGGCTTGCCCGCGTTGCCTTCGGGCGACGGCAACATCCCGGCCATTCTTGGCATCGCCGGACGATCGTCCCCGCTGACGCCCACGGCGGTCTACCAGATCGTCAAGGACACCTTCCGGCGCGTAGCCGAGACACTGCAACAGCAGGATGAGGTCAAGGCCACACGAGTGCGCCGCGCCTCGACGCATTGGCTGCGGCATACGGCCGCCACGCACCAGGCCGAGGATGGCACTCCGATCCACCACATCCAGCAGAACCTGCGTCATAGCTCCATCGGCACGACGTCGATCTATGTTCATGCAGAAGAAGATGCACGACATGCCAGTACTACGAAAACACGCATCGGGACCTCGGTGCTTCGCGGAGAGATGCCATGACTGACCCCGGCGATCGCTTTGGCATGCCGGTGAGCGCATTGAAGTTTGCTCTCTGACACGACTGCCAGCTGCAATCGACCGCGCCGTTAGCCGAACGGCATCACCCAAATCTTCCCTTCCCGGGCAATGATTCCATCGCCGTGACACAAATATCGTTGACTTCAACGTCAAGGGCAATTAGAGTACGCGCGCCCGGCGGATCGCCCGCGGGCATTTATTTGCTGCATCCGAGACCCATGGACATCTATCCGAGTACCAACGCAGTGATCGCGCCATCGGCGCCGGTTGCTGCCGAGGTTCAGCCCAACGTGTACACATCCCGCGCACCGGTCGCGGGCGGGCACTCCTGACGTCCCGCTCGCCCCCCGGTCTGCGGACTGGAGGCGAGCCATGCTCCTGCTTACCCTTCTACTGCCATCCTCGCGCGCACCGCGCGCTGCGCCGGCTCGTCCGCCGCTGCACCCGGCGGGCGTGCCCCCGCGTCCGCTGCTCATCCAACACTGGCAGCGTCTGCCCGGCGAGACGCGTCTGCGCGCCCGCTGGCTGACCTCGCGCTGACATTCCCTTCCCCCACGCTGGCGCCCGCGGCCGTCGCTGCTGGCGCTCTTGCCAAAGATCGATCGCATGACGCGTTTGCCTACATCCAAACTGTTCGTACTTCTGCTACTGGGCCTCGGCGCCCTGGTCACGCGCGCGCATGCCGACAGCGGAAGCGCGCCACCGCTATTCGTGCCGCAGTTGCTGGATGCTCAGGTCAGCTACGTGGCGCAGAAGCTCGACCGCATGCATTCCGCCTATACCGGCCCGCTCAGCCTGCCGGCTGGCGGTGACCAAGCGCTCTCGCGCACGTTCGGTGCCTATCTGGGCATGCGGCTGCCGGCGCATCTGGCCTTCTATCTGGATGGCGAGCTGTTCACCGGTGGCGGCATCAACAAGGGCACCGGCCTGGCCGGTTACGTCAACGGAGATGTGGTGCGCGCAGGTCCCGGCTCGGGCGGCAAGCAGCGGCCGTACATCGCGCGCGCCTACCTCGATTGGAATCTGCCTTTGGGCACCAACAGCGCTCCGATGGCGCGGGCGCAGGATCAGCTTCCCGGCACGCTGGCCACCCAGCGGATCGAGCTCAAGCTGGGGCGGCTGGCGCTGGCCGATGACTTCGACAAAAACCGCTACGCCAACGATACCCGCCACCAGTTCATGAACTGGGATTTCATCAACGCGGCGTCCTATGACTATGCCGCCGATACCCGCGGCTACACCGACGGCTTCATCGTCGCGTGGGTCCAGCACCACTGGACGTTGCGTTACGGCGTGTACCAGATGCCGCTGCAGGCCAACGGTCAGGCGCTGGCCGGGCCACTGGACCGAGCCCGTGCCGAGCAGGTGCAGCTGTCGCTGCACCCGTTCGGCAGTGACGGCTTCGCGTTGCGCCTGCTGGCCTTCCGCAACATCGCCAAGATGGGCAACTACGCGCAGGCGCTGGCGCTCGCCGCCGCCAGTGGCGCTACGCCGGACATCGCCGCCGACGGTCGCTACGGCCGCCGCAAGCACGGCTACGTGATCAATGCCGAGCTGCCACTGGCCGACGACGGCGACACCGGGCTGTTCGCGCGTTGGGGCTGGAACGACGGCCACACTCAGTCGTTCGCCTACACGGAGGCCGAGCGCGCGCTGAGCGCGGGGGCGCAGCTGTCCGGCGCGCACTGGCGCCGCTCCGAGGACCGTATCGGCATCGCGTTCGACCTCAACGGCCTAGCCAGCGCGCATCGCGCCTACCTCGCCGCAGGCGGCTGCGGCTTCCTGCTGTGCGACGGCGCGTTGGACTACGGCCGCGAACGGGTGATCGAAGCCTACTACCGCCTACAACTCGGTCACTACTTGCAGCTGAGCCCGGACCTGCAGTGGATCGCCAACCCCGGCTACAACCGCGCGCGCGGCCCGGCGCGGGTGGTCGGCCTGCGCCTGCACCTGAGCCTCTGATACTTCTTCGATACCCACAGGAAGCCTGACCATGTCTGTGCCAGATATCTCCGTACCACACGCCAGCGCCGCGGCCCGCGCAGGCCTGCAGCAGCGTATCCGCGACCGCCTGCACCTGGCGACACTGCGCCGGCGCCCTGCCACGCCGTGGAACCGGCTGGTACTGGCCTTCGCCCTGATCGGCCCCGGCCTGCTGGTGATGCTGGGCGACAACGACGCCGGTGGCGTGCTGACCTACGCGCAGACCGGCGCAGCCTATGGGCTGGGCCTGTTTCTGCCGCTGATGTTAGTGCTCGGCTTCGTCGCCTACGTGGTGCAGGAGATGACCATCCGCCTGGGCGCTGTGACGCGGCGCGGCCACGCCGAGCTGATCTGGAAGCGCTACGGCCCGTTCTGGGGCATCTTCTCGCTGGTCGACCTAGTACTAGCCAACATCCTGACCTTGGTCACCGAGTTTCTGGGCATCCGCATCGGCGGCGAGGCGTTCGGCATTCCGTATGGGCTGAGCGTGCCGCTGACGCTGGGCTTCGTGGTGATGACGCTGGTGTTCCTGCGCTACTGGGCGTGGGAGCGCATCGCGCTGTTCATCGCCGCGCTCAACCTGGTGTTCGTGCCGCTGGTGCTGATGGCACACCCGCATTGGGATGCTGTGGCGCGTGCGTTCGCAGGCTCGGGCTGGGTGCTGCCCGGCGGCGTGCTGTCGGCGACCTTCCTGATCCTGCTGTCAGCCAACATCGGAACCAGCATCGCGCCGTGGCAGCTCTTCTTCCAGCAGTCCTGCGTGGTCGACAAGGGTCTGCTACCGAAGGACATCCCGGCCAGCCGACGCGACCTGATGCTCGGTGTGGGCGGCATGGTACTGGTGGCGATCGCGGTGATCGTGCTCGGCGCGGTAGCGCTGTCGGGACTTCCCGATGCGAAGAACCTTACGACCGAGGCAGTGCTGTCCGCGCTGCAGCAGCGCTTAGGCGAGACGGCTATGAAGCTGTTCGCGCTGGGCCTGATCGAAGCCGGGCTGATCGCCACCATCGTGATCACCGCCAGTACCGGCTGGGCGATCGGCGAGGCGCTGGATCTACCACGCTCGCTCAACGCGTCACCCGGCCAGGCATGGCGCTTTTATGCCCCGGCGGTGATGGGCACGGTGGTCGCAGCCGGCGTGGTGCTGTTCCCGAACCTGCCGATCGGCTTCCTCAACCTCAGCGTGCAGGTGATCGCCACGGTGTTCATGCCGGCGGCGATGCTGTTCCTGCTGATGCTGCTCAACGATCGTGAGCTGATGGGTGAGCATGCCAACGGGCCGGTGCGCAACGCACTGTCAGTCGCGATCATGCTCGGGCTGATCGCCTGCAACGTCCTGTATGGCCTGGTCACCGTATTTCCGCATATCTTTGGAGGCAACCCATGAAAGACCTTAACGAGTACACGCCCGAGCAGGTGCAGGCGCTGCTGGCCGAGGAAGGCTGGCATGACGAGCTGCCGCCGGTGCATCGCTTGCAGCTGACGCCGTGGCAGCAGTGGGTGTTCTGGGGGTTGCGCATCTACGTGGTGGTGATGTGCGTCATTGTGCTGTGGGCGTTCACCGCCGGCGTGCACGCCTGAGAGTGGTCGGCATGCCAGTACGACGCGGGCACGCGCTTCGTTGACCCCGCCCGACAATCACTCATGATGCCCTAGCAGGCTGTCGAGAAACCTCCGCGCATCGCCGCGGTCATAGACGCTCTCAATCACTGACCGCTTGATCCGATGCGCAGCCCCGACGTCCAACAGCTTGGCATGTTTTCGTACGTATCGGTCGAGGATCGCGTGCCGCCGGATCATCCGATCCGCAAGCTTCGGATTCTGGTGGACGCGATCCTGGGCGAGCTCGATGAACTGCTGGCGGCGCGCTACGCCGCAGGCGGTCGCCCGTCGATCCCGCCCGAACGCATCCTGCGCGCCTCGCTGCTGCAGGTGGTTTACAGCGTGCGCAGCGAGCGGCTGCTGATGGAGCAGCTCAACTACAACCTGCTGTTCCGCTGGTTCGTCGGCCTGAACATCGACGATCCGGTGTGGGACCACTCGACGTTCTCCTTCAACCGCCAACGGCTGTTCGACGAGTTGATCGCCCAGCACTTCTTCGAGCACACCGTGCTGCTGGCGCGGCTGCGTGATCTGGTCAGCGACGAGCACTTTTCGGTGGACGGCACGCTGCTGGAGGCGTGGGCTTCGCACAAGAGCTTCCGGCCCAAGGACGACGACGAGGGCAATGGCGACGACTTCCGTGGGCACAAGCGCAGCAACGAGACGCATGCGTCCACCACCGATCCGGATGCCCGGCTGATCCGCAAGGGCCAAGGCAAGGAAGCGAAGCTGAGCTACCTGGCCAACAGCCTGATGGAGAACCGTCATGGCCTGATCATCGGTGTAGACGTCCGCCATGCCAGTGGCACCGGCGAGCGGGACGGCGCTTTGGACCTGCTCACCGCGGCCGGCGTCCGGCGAGGGGCCACCCTGGGTGCGGACAAGGGCTACGACACGCAGGACTTCGTTGCGGCCCTGAGGGCGCGTGAGATCGTGCCGCATATCGCACGCAACACGGGCAATGGGCGACGCAGTGCCGTGCCGCGTGCGGTGGCGAGCACGCGCGGCTACGGCATCAGCCAGAAGGTACGCAAACGGATCGAACAGGGCTTTGGCTGGATCAAGACCATCGGCGGGCTGCGCAAGCTGCCGATGGTCGGCCTCGCCGCGGTGCGCGGCTGGGTGACCTGGACGTTTGCCGCCTATAACCTGATCCGCCTCGGCGGCATCGGCGAATGGTGGGAGCCTTCACCAACGTGAGCGATGACAGGAGACGTGCGCCCGCAGGGCGGAAAATCGCACTCCACCGCTATCGCAGTGGCCGCCATGCCATAGATCGTGTCTATCAAAAGCAGTGCGGAACCCTGCTTCTCAACAGCCTGCTAGGCGTGCTGGCCGCGTTCATCGTGATGAACCTGCAGGGCGTCACGGCGAACCTGATGTCGCTGGGCGGCATTGCCATCGCCATCGGCGCGATGGTGGACGCGGCGATCGTGATGATCGAGAACACCCACAAGCACCTGGAGCACTGGCGCGACGGGCACGACGGTGCGGAGCCGCGAGGCGAGGCCCGCTGGTCGCTGATCGCCGACGCCACCGTGGAAGTGGGGCCGGCGCTGTTCGTCAGTCTCCTGGTGATCGCACTGTCGTTCGTACCGGTGTTCGCGCTGCAGGGTCAGGAAGGCAAGCTCTTCAAGCCGCTGGCGTTCACCAAGACCTACGCCATGGCGGCCGCGGCGGGCCTGGCCATCACCCTGGTGCCGGTGCTGATGGGCTACCTGGTGCGCGGGCGCATCCGAGCGGAGCGGGCCAATCCGCTCAACCGGTGGCTCACGGCGCTGTACGCGCCGATCCTCGATGCCGTGCTGCGCTGGCCGAAGACCACCTTGGCGTTGGCGGGCCTGCTGCTGCTCACGGCGCTGGTGCCGCTCAGCCGGCTAGGCAGCGAGTTCATGCCCGCCATGGACGAGGGGACGCTCCTGTACATGCCCACCGCCTTGCCGGGACTGTCGGCCGGCAAGGCATCGCAGCTGCTGCAGCTGACGGATCGCATGATCAAGACCGTACCCGAGGTAGCCCACGTATTCGGCAAGGCGGGCCGCGCGGACACCGCCACCGACCCGGCGCCGCTGGAGATGTTCGAGACCACGATCACCTTCAAGCCGAAGGATCAGTGGCGCCCCGGCATGACGATGGCCAGGATCAAGGCCGCGCTGAACCAGGCCGTCCATGTGCCGGGGCTGACGAACCTGTTCGTGCCGCCGATCCGCAACCGCATCGACATGCTCTCCACCGGCATCAAGAGTCCCATCGGCATCAAGGTGCTGGGCACCGATCTGGCGGCACTGCAATCGGTGGCCGATCGCATCGAGGCCGTCGCACGCACCGTGCCCGGTGTGCGCTCGGCGATCGCCGAGCGCCCGGCCAGTGGCCGCTACGTCGACGTGCACATCCATCGGGACGCGGCGGCGCGTTACGGACTGACGCAGGATCAGGTGCAGCAGTTGATCGCCACCGTGGTCGGTGGCGATCCCATCGGCCAGAGCATCGAGGGGCGCGAGCGCTTTCCGATCGTGGTGCGCTACCCGCGGGTGGACCGCGACTCGGTACAGGCGTTGCGGCAACTGCCGATCGTGGTGGCCAACGGCGCCCAGCTCACGCTGGGCCAGATCGCCGACATCACGGTCGCGGCGGGACCGTCGATGCTGAAGAGCGAAGACGGCCAGCTGGCCACCTACGTCTACGTCGACACCGATAGCAGCAACCTCGGTGGCGTGGTCGCCCGGCTCCAGCGCGCGGTGGCGCAACAGGTCACGCTGCCCGCCGGCGTCACGCTGGACTGGTCGGGCCAGTTCCAGTACCTGGCCCGCGCCGCCCAGCGGCTCCGGCTGGTGGTGCCGGTGGCCTTGCTCATCGTCTTCGTGCTGATCTACGCCGTGTTCCGGCGCGCGGTCGAGGCGGCCCTGATCATGGCGAGTGTGCCGCTGGCGCTGGTCGGCGGTCTATGGCTGGTCTGGCTGCTGGGCCAAGCCGTATCGGTGGCGACGGTCATCGGCTTCATCGCCCTGGCCGGCGTCGCCGCGGAGTTTGGCGTGGTGATGCTGCTTTACCTGCGTCATGCCTGGGATCGGCAACTCGCGGCCAACCCGCAGGCGGGTATCGAGGCGCTGGACGCGGCCATCCGCGAAGGCGCGGTTCAGCGCGTACGACCCAAGGCGATGACGGTGGCCGTAATCCTGGCGGGTCTGTTTCCGATCCTGCTGGGCCATGGCGCCGGCTCTGAAGTCATGCAACGCATCGCCGCCCCCATGATCGGCGGCATGGTGACCGCACCTCTGTTGTCCATGCTCATCCTGCCAGCCGCATTCAGCCTGCTCATGCGGCACCGACTGCGCAAGTCCGCACCAGCCACCCCGACGTTCCACCCACCTCAGGAGATCCAATCATGAAGAAGCAGGTTTTTACCCTGGCCTTTCCCGGTGCGCTGGCCTTGGCCTCGACCGCCGCCTTCGCCCAGCAGATGGATCCGAGCATGCCCGGCATGGCCGGGATGCAACCGGCCAAACCCACCCTGGCGCAGGGCGTGGGGATCGTCAAGGCCATCGACACCGCCAAGGGCACGATCACCCTCCAGCACCAGGCCATCACCGCCATCGGCTGGCCGGCGATGATCATGACCTTCAAGGCCGATCCGCCGCCCCTCCTGCAGAAGGTGAAGGTCGGCGAGTCGGTGCGCTTCACCCTGCACCCGGCCGGCATGGCCAGCACGGTGACGGCGATCACACCGCTGCGGCCCTGAGCAGGCCATGCCGCGGCTCCACATGGGCCTGGTCTATGATCGGGCCTTTATAGCGTGACGGAACGAGCGCTCAGCCCGCGAACAGCGAGTCGCCGCTGGCTGCGGGCTGTTGCCGCGCGTGGCCCCCTTTCCATCGGTACCGAGGCATGGCATGGCTTCGATTGATCGGACTGCATACCCGCAATTCAAACGTAATCCTGTGGTTCGCGAACTCGTCGCGCTGTACACCGTCGACGAGTCCGAGACGGCCTTCATCGTCAAGCATGCACGACAGCCGTCCAGTCGATTAACCCTGGCCATCCTGCTGAAGAGCTTTCAGCGATTGCGCTATTTCCCGGCACTGGATGAGGTGCCCGCAGCCGTACTGAGACATATCAGGGCGTCCCTGAAGTTTCGGATCCAGGTGAAGCCTGCCCAGCCTAGCGCGGTCACGCTGTATCGCTATCACGCATTGATCCGGAAGCACCTGGATTTCCGGCCGTTCGAGGAAGGCGGTCTCGATGTGGCGGCCCGAGCCATGCGAGATGCCGCGGCCATCATGGATCACCCGCCGGATCTGATTAATGTGGGCATCGAGCAGTTGGTCACCGACCGCATCGGTCTGCCAGCCTTCAGTACACTTGATCGGCTGGCGCGACGTGTCCGTGCGCTGGTCAACGGCCAGCTCTTCGCAACCATTGCTCAGCGCCTGACGGCGGACGAGAAGGCACGCCTGGATGGATTGCTACAAGCCGCTGGGAAAGCCGGCAAAAGGCCGCTGCACGAGGTCAAACGCCTCCCCAAGCGCTCATCCTTGAGGCACTTCCAGGAACTGATCGACCACATGGAGCGGCTTGACGCGCTTGTGAACACGGACGCGCCGTTGGTTGGGATACCCGAACTCAAGCGCAAGCATTTCGCGGCAGAGGCGCGTGCACTCGATGCCGCCGAACTCAAAGATTTCCGCCTCGCCAAGCGACATGCTGTCCTGCTTTGCCTGATCCACCGGGCACGGGTACAGGTGCGCGACGATCTGGCGGCGATGTTCATCAAACGCATGAGCAAGATCCATGTACACGGCAAGGAACATCTCGATCGCCTGCGCAGCCAGTACCGGGAGAAGGCCGAGGTGCTGGTGGCAACGATGTCCGATGTGATTCGCGTACTCGCCGAACAACGCAGCGACACAGCCGCCGGTCGTGAGATTCGGCGCCTGGTCGGGCAGCGCGGCAGCATCGATACGCTGCAGGAGGACTGCAACGCGATCGCCGCCCACAGCGGTGACAATTACTTGCCGTTGCTCTGGCCGTACTACAAGAGCCACCGACCCACGCTGCTGCGCATGGTGCGCATCCTCAATCTGAAAAGCACGACGGAAGATCGTTCGTTGATCGATGCCCTGGAGTTGATCCTTGCGCAGGAACGGCAGCGCGGTGATTGGCTGGACGGGCCGATGGATCTGTCCTTCACAACACACTTGTGGCGAAAGACCCTGACGCAGCGCACCGAGGATGGCGAGGAGCGCATTCACCGTCGGCATTTCGAGGTGTGCGTGTTTTCCGCGTTGGCGAACGAACTCAAGTCCGGTGATGTGGCCGTACCGGGATCGGAGGAGTACGCCGACCAAGGCGAGCAGCTATTGAGCTGGGAGGAGTGCGAGCCCCAAGTGGCCGCCTATTGCGCAGAGTTTGGCCTGCCGGCTGACCCGATCACGTTCGTCAACACACTGCAGTCGCGCCTGATGCAGGTCGCCGAGCAAACAGACCAGGAGTACGTCGACAACGGCCAGGTCGTGATCGATGACCAGGGCATGCCGGTTCTCAAGCGCAGCAAGGCCAAAGAGATGAGTAGCCAGGCCAAAGCCCTCGAAACGGCCATTCATGAGCGCCTGCGTGAGCGAAGCGTCATCGATGTGCTATGTGACGTGGGGCACTGGACCAACTGGCATCGTCATTTCGGCCCGCTATCCGGGTCGGACCCGAAGATTGATCAGGCACGCGAGCGTTATGTGCTGACGGCTTTTACCTACGGATGCAACCTGGGCCCCAATCAGGCGGCACGTCATTTCCGTGGGGCTGTCACGGCGCACATGCTGTCGTTCGTCAATCGTCGCCACATCGACGCGAACAAACTGGCCGCCGCATGCCGCGACATCATCAATAGCTACGCTGGCCTTCAATTGCCCAAGCACTGGGGCGACAGCAAGCGTGCCGCGGCAGATGGCACCAAGTACGAGATGTACATTCAGAACAGCCTGGCCTCATACCACATCCGGTACGGTGGTTACGGCGGCATTGCGTACCATCATGTCTCCGACACCTACGTCGCGCTGTTCAGCCACTTCATCCCATGCGGGGTCTGGGAAGCGGTGTACATCATCGATGGCCTGCTCAAGAACACGTCCGACATCCAGCCGGATATCGTGCACGCCGACACCCAAGGGCAGTCGCTTCCCGTCTTCGGGCTCTCATACTTGCTGGGCATCCAGCTGATGCCACGCATCCGAAATTGGCAGGATTACCGGTTCTTCCGGCCCGATACGGATGCCTCCTACGAGCACATCGATGCGCTGTTCCGCGACAGCGTCGATTGGGACCTGATCGAGACGCATTGGAAAGACCTGATGCGAGTCGTATTGTCGATCAAAGCCGGCAAGGTGGCCGCTTCGACCTTGCTGCGGCGCTTGGGCAACAACAGCCGCAAGAACCGGCTTTACCACGCTTTTCGCGCCTTGGGCTCGGCCGTGCGCACGCTCTTCCTGCTGCAGTACATTTCCGACCAAGACCTGCGCGAACAGATCACCGCCTCCACCAACAAGGTCGAGGCCTATAACGGATTCTCGAAATACTTCTTCTTTGGTGGGGAGGGCATCATCGCCGACAACGATCCGGTGGAGCAGGAGAAGGCGGTCAAGTACAACGACCTGGTGGCCAACGCCGTGATCTTCCATAACGTCGTGGAGCAAACCCGCATCATCCGTTCGCTCATGCGGGAAGGCTGGAAGATCACTGCCGAAGATGTGGCCGCGCTCAGCCCTTACATGACGAGCCATATCAAACGCTTTGGAGACTACCTGATCGATGCCGAGGCCGTGCCCGAGCCCTACGAAGCCGAACTGGCCCTGGCTGCTTGAGTGTCGCAGGCGATGGGCACGAGGGTGGTGATTCCGCGCAGCCCATCTCGGCCAGGGGGCGTTCAACCCACGAGACCCGTGCTCGCTATGCTTCAAGCGACGTGGCAGTGGCATGGCAGGAGGTACCGTGGAGCTCTCGGATTTTCATATTGGTCTGGAATTCGTGGCAAGCGCCGGGTTCCGGTGGCGGTGCACCGATGTGGGCACCCGGACCATCTTGGCCATCCAGCTCGATCGGAAGGACCCCAACTGGTACCAGGGGCCGCCGTACATCGCCAGGGAAGTCGTGTTCGATGAGCACGAGATGGCGCGCTGCCACCGGACAAATGTCGATGCAGTGTCAGCCTCTTTGAAAGAGCACCAGACGATGGCACACCCGGGTTATCCCTCAGAGGTCGTGACGCGCATGCTGGAGGCGCGGCACGCCCAGCTTTACCCACACTCGGGCGTGTTGCGCTTCGACCGGTGTCGGCCGGACGGGGAAATCCTCCATCCCTTCGCAGGGCGGCAGGAGGAAGGGGAGTGGATCGTCGAGCTATACCTGCCGTTCCAAGAGGACTATGAGGTCATGCCAGAACGGGACTTCATCGCATTGCCTCGGGTGACGCACGCCGACCTACGGGCTCGCGCGGCGGCCAAGAAAAACGGCTAACTCGTTGCCTCGATGGTGGAATTTCGATTCTGGTTATCAAAATTACACGTATCTCGGCTCAATCCCTCTCCCGCCGTATTTTTCCGACAATCCTCGGCCTTGCCATGCTCGGAGGCAGCGGCCTCGTGCATGCCGACGATTTCATCGTCTACTCGCCGCATGTGATAGCCACCCAGACCGAAATCGAGCTGCGCGGCTACGGTTTCAGTGACGGGCGTGCGGACATCGGCGGCGAGCGGGCGGCCGAGCTTTCCGTCGCGCACGCAGTCACCAGTTGGTGGAAACCCGAACTCTACGTGGCAGAGTACAAGAAAGAGCCCGGCGGCCGGGGGAAACTGGTGGGCTATGAATTCGAGAACACGTTCCAGTTCACCGAGCCGGGCCGTTATTGGGCCGACATCGGCCTGCTTGCCTCCTACGGTCATCCCAGGGGCGGTGGTCCGGGTGAACTCGAGCTTGGCGCACTGCTCGAGAAGGCGGCCGGTCGCTTCGATCATCGTGTCAACCTGATCTGGGAGCGCCATGTCGGCAGCGGCGCGTCGCATGGCACCGAGTTCCGCTACAGCTACGCGGGCACCTATGCATTGACGTCCGCATTTCGGCCAGGCATCGAGGCGTATGGCCGGCCGGACGACCATGCCTACCAGGCCGGTCCCGTGGCCACCGGTGAGTGGCACGTGCCGGGCACGCATGGCAACATCGAGTACCGTGTCGGACTACTTCTGGGCATCAATCCCGCCGCTCCGCGGCGCACGGTGCTGGCCCAGGTCGAGTACGAGTTCTTTTGAGCGCACCGCGGTGGCGGTGAAGTGAACCCTGGCAAGGTGGGCTACTGCCCTGCCCGCTGAGCGGCCCGGATCGGCTTGATCCGGCGCAACCAGTCGTAACCATCCGCGGGGCGCAAGCCGATGTCGGCGCCAGCGCGCCTGGCAGGGGCGCTGCGGCCCGTGACGTTCGGGTTACCGAATCGGAGTCGCGGATGTAGTGGCTGGCGGCTGAAGCTGGTCTTCATTCCCGGGTTCCTCGCGATGTGAGTTGATCGGCCCGATCCGTGCCGGTTCGTGCGTACACCTCGAAAGATCCGGCTCGCCGGGCCGCGGATCAACGGCCTTGGCGGGATCGCACCGTTTCCGCCTGGGAACGATCTTGTTTCGGTCGATCGTTCGTCCATGGAGACTCACTGATCACCCACCAAGCGTTTTGCCGCGAACGGCCGACGCCATATCGCTGTGCACGAGTGCATTCGGGTGTCGGATCATGGGCAAATCACTACTTTCGCGGCTGTTTCTCGTGCTCGGCATGATGAGCGTGGCGCTGCCGGGTGCTGGTGCGGCCACGCTGTACGGCGGCGACTACGCCAGGATCGGCGTGCCGGACTTGCAGCAGGCCGTGGCTTTTTTCCGAGATGTGCTGAACTGTCGCCCGCTCGACCCGGCCGCGGGCGCGGTCGACAGCCCGCGGCAATCCACTCTGCTGGCCTGCGACGCGGGTTCGATCATTGAACTGTTCGATGAGCGGGATGCCACCCTTTCACCCGCACGGCCGTCGCCGGAACAGGTTGGCCGCACCTTGCGATTCGTGACGGATGACGTCGTCCATGCTGACCAATGGCTGCGCGACGAAGGCGTCGACGTGAGCGGAATGCCGCACCGGTTGAGTTCCGGACCGCTGACCGGACGTCTGGTACTGGATTTCGTGTCGCCCTGGGGCTTGCGCCTGCAGCTGCTGGACAGCAAGGCGGCGGGTTCCGTCGACAGCCATCTGGCGGCGGTCGAGATGCCACTCGGTGGCGATTGAGGCTCAACGGCGGGCGCGGAAGAACTCGCGCAACATGCCGGCGGATTCCTCGGCCAGCAAGCCGCCAACCACTTCGATGCGATGGTTGTGGCGCGCATCCAGCAGGGTGTCGAACACGCTGCCGGCGGCGCCGGTCTTCGGGTCGGCGGCGGCGTAGACCACGCGGCCGAGGCGAGCGTGGATCATCGCCATCGCACACATCGAGCATGGCTCCAGTGTGACGTACAGCGTGGCGCCGGACAGGCGGTGGTTGGCCAGCTTCTCGCCGGCGGCGCGCATGGCCATGATCTCGGCATGGGCGGTCGGGTCGTGCAGGGTGATGTTGCGGTTCCAGCCCAACCCGACGATTTTCCCGCCCTGCACCAGCACCGCGCCTACCGGTACTTCGTTCTCGGCATCGCGGGCGTGCTTGGCCAACTGCAACGCGCGCTGCATGTATTGCACGTCGGCGGCCGAGAATTCGCCTGAGCTTCCAATTACTTCGTCAGTCATTTCAATGCATTGTGGCTTGAACATG
Source organism: Rhodanobacter sp. OR87 (assembly GCF_000473345.1). Lineage (NCBI taxonomy): Bacteria > Pseudomonadati > Pseudomonadota > Gammaproteobacteria > Lysobacterales > Rhodanobacteraceae > Rhodanobacter > Rhodanobacter sp. OR87. The sequence continues at coordinate 43,290 of NZ_AXBJ01000001.1, read as the reverse complement.
AGAAAGCCGGCAAGTTGCCGGCCTTCTCGGGTGCGTTCAAGTGGTTGATTTCCCTACTCCCACTCGATCATCAACAAGACTCGCAAGTCCGCGTGGTTAAAGGATTTGGCTGTGATCGACATGAGGCTTTACCGTCGCTTTTACCGTCAGAAGCGCACAGCTTTTGCTGGCACGGGAGATGGAGCGACTTGCGGGGCGACAACTCTTTCGACTTCATTGTCAATCGCCCCTGATCTTACCTCTGTACGGCCGGCAGCGCACCCTCAGGCGAGGGCGCCAGCTCGGCTATGCTCGCGCGTAGCGGTATGTGCCTTTAATTGATTGAGCCAGATATTGACCCTTTGAAGGCGCATGGCGCATTCCATCGAATATCACCTCCGGCACATCAAAATAGTTATAAATGCTGCCATTCTTAAACTCTACGCTCAACACACTTGTTTGGCCGTCGTAACCAAAACGAGCGACGTTGGAAGACTCTGGCGATTCAATCCAATCCATGATTCACACCTTCTTTGGGGTTGGTTGTGCTGCAGTATCAACAGCGGGAGACACGTGCTCGTAGTGAGGAGATTGTCTGCGCCACTGACGGACCATCGGCTTGTAGTCGTTCGGGTCACGGCGTTGACCCCAACCACCCGGGCCATCGAAGCCAACATTCTCATTGCCGCGCTCTACAACTCTAGGATCAACACTATCAGGTCGCCGATCGATGGGAGGTGGTGTCACCAGTGTTCGAACAGGCAAGCTTACTGCCTCTCCGACAACAATAGCCTCACCTGTGCGCAGCACCGGAAGCATGTCAAAAAGCCCCTTCAAATTATCAGAGGCCGCGCTGGTTATATGCCCTCTGTCAGCATCATTCGAAAGGCGCATGGCAAAGATGGTTCCACACTGGGAAAGAATCGTGGAGTCAATCTCGGACGGCCGTTGACTTACAATCATCATGCCAACACCGTACTTTCGGCCCTCCTTCGCGATCCGCCTCACGGCGAGTGCGGCCGATCCGGAATTGTCTTTGGATAGATAGGCGTGCGCCTCTTCCAGAACGATCAAAAGCGGGCGTTCTCTGCCGCCTTCGGGCAGATTCCGCGCCCAGAACACTGCGTCATATAGAACTCTCAGTAATGCTCCGATGAGTTCGTTCAGTATTGATGACGGTATCCCCGACAAATCTAATATCGTTATCGGTCGAGGACTACCGATCCACCCTTCCAACACTGCATCAAGGTCTTTGACGGTTTTCCCGTCTATGTCCGGAAGCCAATCGCCAGGATTGAAGATGAAGGCCAAGCGCGGATCTCTCAGCTTTGATGCAAGTCCCGCAAGTTGTTGTCGAATGCCAATGATGTCGCGGCTTTGCTGCACGCGCTCCGGCGCCGGACCTGTCGTCTTGATGGTGCGATAAAGAGGTGGTGTAACTGACATCGCATCACCAAGCTGAACAGGTTGCCCGTTGGCATCCAGGACGTAGGCCGGATCAACTTCGTCAGATGCCGTACCGGGCCGCGGAATGAGTGTGTGGTGTTCTCGCTTGTGGAGTTCAAACCACAGCTTGTGAAGGCAAAATGGGATCGGTGTATCAACAGTCACGCGCAGTGGATCGACACCGTCGCGAGGCTGACTTGTCAACCCCTCCTTCTTCAGTTGCACGACCATATCAGCGACAACGCCGAGCTGCGCATCGCTGAGTTTCCCAAAGGCCAGAGTCACAAGCTCCTCGAAGCTCAACGCCCAAAATGGCACGTGAAGCGGCGTTTGATTCTTGGCTGCATCGGCAGAGACCACAAACACGGACGCTCGATCCGCGAGCGCCTTTCCGTATTCACCATGGATATCAAGAACGACAATTCGCGACGATGGATATCGAGAACTATCCGAAAGAGCCGTGAGAAGCCCAGCCACAGTAGTAGATTTGCCAGAACCGGTTGTGCCCACCACGGCCGAGTGACGGGTCACAAGCTTATTGATATTGACCAGCGATGGAATGGACTCTGCGCTTGCCAAGTGCCCAATCGAAACGAAGTCTTGTGGGTCGCCCGATCCGTAGATGGCCAGCAAGTTGGCTTCAGTAACGATGTAGACGCGGTCTTCGATCGTCGGATGTTGCGATATTCCGCGCTCGAATCGACCTCCACGCTGACCTTCGCCAACCATCTGGACCTTTACCCAACGATTCCCATAAGCCTTGTGCTCTTCGTCGCTCTCAGGGGCTGCGCCAGCGCCAACGTGGGAGACCACGCCGTAAAGTTCGACAAAACCAAGGGGAATGCGCACGAAGCTTCCGACCTGACCTATCCGGTAGCCTTCACCGTTGAAGAAACCGAGTCCGGTCACAGTGTCACTACTCAATTCAACGGTCACGCTCGCACCGTGGACATCTTGAACAGTGCCAATGAACGTTGGATCATGCAACATTCGCGGCCCCAACATCGTCGAGTGGCGACGACAACTGTTGCGCGAGAAAGGCGCCAAAGTGCTTGAAGTCACCGAGAAGGAATTCGCACGGAGTTGCCGGAGCACCCGGTGTCGAAGGCGTGAGCTCGGCGGAAACGGCTAAGCCGTGAAGAGGATGAACGTCTTGGGCGTCAGTCCGCCAGTCACGCTCCGAGGTTCCGAGAACTGCACCGTCTTTCGCAAGAAGGCTTAGATTTGGGTGCATACGCGCCTTGCTGATCGCATCGGCGTACCCAGCGCGAGATCCGTGCAGTAGCCCAAAACAGACTGCTGTCGGGTTGCTCCTGAGGCCATGGAGAATGACTTCGTTCAAGTGCTGATCAGCAAACGAGTAGCCGCAAGTGACCAACACCCCTTGCCCGCGCGCCAGGAACTCGCGAAGCCGGTCCAGCATCGCGAGATAGGGCATGCGCCGGCTCTGATCGTACTTCAGATGCGATGGGTAAATCATTTGCCGGTCCTCGGTACCTTCGCGCTTTGCACTCGTGCGCACGACCTCGGATGCGGCAGTACTGGAGCTTCCTGACTTCCTCCACCAGTTGATTGATCCGTGAACTTTCCAAAGCCGTGCCCAACGCGGAGGAAGCGCTTCGCTTTCCATCGACGTTAGGTCAAAGAACGCCTGCTTCGATCCAACAAAGCCGTCAAAGTACGGAATCCTATGAGACTCAAGGGCTTGTTCGACCAAAAGGTCATAGTTGGGTGTGAAGACCTCGATTGGATGGGTGCGCTGAATGCCGCCGATCCACATTGCAAGCTGATGGTATGGCGTCAACGAGGTTGACAGCGGAACGCCGACTACCTCGGTCGTGATGTTACAGATTTCTGCATCGAGTCCCGCAAGCATCGCCTTGTCGAGGCCGTCTATCGCGCCATTACGAACGACATCCTGCAGAGTTCGGATGTGGCTAAGGATGTCTTCAATCGTCGGATTACTTGGCGATCCGCCATCGCTAAATCGCTTCATCAGGACCGCATAGTTCGCAGCGTGATCTGTCGAAGCACTTAGCTTTTCTCCAACCAATTTAGTGAGACCCTGAATGTCTGGTATCAAGGGCCGCGTGCCGGTCCCATCCGGAATGCGAATGGACACTGGACAGCCGGCACCCAGAAGGAACGCAATTCGCATCTTGTCCGGAGCAAGTGCCTGTTGAAGCAGCGTTGATTGTCTGTACGGACAATGAAACTGGGAAGTCATGAATCGAGATCTCCGGTAGCCTTGGTTGCGTTAGATTCCAGTGCCAATAGCCCTAGACCGTCGATCTCTTGCAGAGATTTTCCCGCGATCCCCTGCAGGTCGCCATACATTCCAACCGTCGATTCCATGACGCGATCGATCTGTTGATCGCGCTTAGCCCATTGCTTCGTGATGGCCTTGCGTTCCTTGTCGAGGTCGTCCTTCATTGATGAGAATGCCTCAACAATAGCTTCCACGCGGTGCCGGAATCTAGGGCCGGTAAGGTACTGATAGACCATTTCCGTCTTGGTCTGCTGCCCCTCACCTATTTGCCTGGCGACGTTAATCTGCAGCAACGTATGGCGGAGTATGGTTGCGACCGGCAACGCCGCACGCGGGCTGGTGACCCAAACCCCGTCAATCACATCAAACGTCTCCACTCCTTTGGGGAGGGCTTGGCTCACGAGGACTGATACCTCGGCTTTCGCCGTGCGTTGGTCGTCGCGGAGCTTCGACAACCACCCATCGCTCCAGTTCTTGGTACGCTTTGACTCCCAAAGGATTGCGCCACTCTGATGCCCCGCTTGGCTGACGACGCGCTGCAGAACATCGCCACCGAACTCACCCTTGGCAACGGGTTCGATCGAGTCAAGAGGAAACTTGGCACGCAGCAGATTTTCAAGCTCAAGTTCCTGTACCTCGCCCTGCAGTTGTTGCGAACCCTGTTCGGCCTTCTTGAGGAGTTCCTCGATTTTCTGCTGCATTGAGCTGATGGTTTGCTCTTTTTCCATCATCTTTAGTTTGAGCCCCTCTTCGACCTCGCGTTTGGCGAGATTCCTGACCTCGCCCAAACCGTCCTGCACGCGCTTTTCGACCGTCAGTTCCAGCTCACGGCGGGCATCATCAAGCTCGCGCTGCTTCTTCAGCAATTCAGCCTGGGCATTCTGTGCCTCAGCGAGTTTTTCGTCCCGTGTCCTCAGAACTTCCTGCAGCTCCGTCAACTCACGCGCTTTGGCGTCGAGTTCGGCAGCGCTGGCAAGCTTCGCTTTCTTGTTTTCCTCGGCAACGATTTGGGCGCGTTCGGACTTGAGCTGAATGCCGACCCGCTCCGTGATCTGTTCGTCAAGGTCGCGTTTCGCATCCGCAATTTGCTTTTCCTTCTCGCGAACGCCTTGCTCACGTCTAGCGATTTCCTCATCCTTCAGCGCGATTTGCTGGTCGAATTGCCGACGCGTCGCTGCGATCAGCGGAGCCGCAAGCGACTCTGTGAGCGGGATGACTATCTTGCAGTTGGGACAGGTAATTGTTGGCTCTGTCATTGCCCTCACCGCTTCGGTGGCAATCTGAATGGCAAGACGGTGTTGCCTACCGCGGCAGCTGGCTCGCTTGAACCGCCAGGGGCAGGACGCAATCGAGCAAGCTGAACCACTTTGGGTTTGCCCTGGAAGTACCCTTCAGACAAACCAGCCAGCATCTCGATGTCATGGGCAGCCAAGCCGATATGCCGAGGGATTGAATCGAGGGGCATCACGTTCTCCTCAACAAGAAGATCAATCGTTCGACGTAGAAGGCGCGGCCGCTCTGGCGGCCTATCGTCATCGCCCGGTTCGGACTTGGCGCCCCAACGGGCGGATCGTCGTTTGAAAAGTGACTGCGCCGCCTCTTCATCGAGAATCTTCAACGCACGCAAACGCATCACGATCGCAGCGACGGAAACACCCCATCTGCGTTTGAGCAAGAGAAGATCGTCCAGCGTCACCGGCGTACGTACCTCACTCGCGAACGTTTCCGCCGGCAGCAGGAATGCGCCCGCAAAGCGGTGGGCTTGTTGTTCCAGTTGTTTATGACGATCGCGCTCGGTCGGTCGGGGAATGAACCGATGCAGGATCAGGTGACCGAGCTCGTGCGCTAAATCGAAACGGCTTCGATAGCCGTTATCCTTGTCGGCCGAGAGCAAAACCAGCGGGCGTCCCAGCGCATCGCTCCATGCCGACAGGCCCTCGATCTGCGAAATGCCAGTTTCCTCGCGGATCAGGACTACCCCAGCGCCTTCAATGGCCAGCGCCAAGTCCGGCACGGCAGTACGGCCGATACGCCAAAGATCGCGGCATTCGCTCGCCGCCAGTTCAATCTCGTCGGGCGTGATCTCATCGGGCTCCTTGAACTGCCGGGTCGGCAAATTCAGCGCCGGATAGTCCACGAACTCCGATAATGCAAGCGCGACGTCCTGCGCCCACTCCATGCGCGCTTCCAGCATCGCACGTGCAGCCACGTGGGCGGACGCGTTGCTGCGAAACAGGGGCAGCGACACCTTGGCGGAGGGCGCCCGCGTGAACCATTCGGGCGTGACGTTGACCACGCCGGCAAGGCGCTCCAGAGTTTCACGTTCGGGCGCCTGATTGCCCGATCGCCACTTGCTGACTGTCGCGGGTGACACGCCGACCAGCGAGGCGAGTTGCACTTGGCTCAAACGCCTCGCGGCAAGAATCTGACTGAGGCGCTCACTCTCAAAGCCTTGAATACCACCGCGGCTCATGACGCGCTGCCATCGTTGCCCTGTTTCTTGATCTTCTTGAGCTGGGGCTTGGCCAAATCGTCTTGCGCTGCAGGCTTTTGCTCGTACCGCCGCAGGAACGCATCCAGCGGCTCCTTGAACAGCCAGCCCCGCATCTCACGGTCAGGCACCGCGATCTGGATCGACACAGGCGAGTCTGGCTGGATATACAGCGAGCCCGAGAAGCACGCCACGAAAAACGCGACGGCATCGGAGGGCGCGGTGTATTGGTCGAACAATTCCGGTTGTACCAATGGCTCGATGGCCTTGTTGGCAAATGACATCTGGCGGCGCGTGTGGCTACGTCGGCCATTGACCCAGAAGCCATCCGGAATGTTGAACCTGGCCAGTGTGAAAACCCCTGCCCGGCCGCTAACGATGCCGTTACCACGAATAGCGGTCGGCGAGGCCTCCCCCATCGCCAGGGCTCGGTGAAACGCCTCATTCATGTGGAAATGCCGCAGTTGACCAACCACATGCGGCAAGTGGCCCTCGTCCATGCCTTTGGACGCGGCGTGTGCGCGTTGGGCACCGACGCTCAAAGCTTCTTCGACGGCCATCACCAGTTCGCGCGGCAAGCTGCGCCGCAAGAGGTCCGGAATTGTGTCTGCGGGCGGTTGAGTCATTCGCTACTCCAAGGTCTGATTTCGCTTTTCGGTATTTTACTACGGAAAAGTTTCGTTTAGCGCGAAAATATACGCCATTGGATGCCTCTATGACAAGCAGCCACGCTCGCGCCCTTTGAAAGTGTCAGAAATACGCCTATACTTCTACCAGTCAGGAGATCCCCGTTATGCAAACCCTCGCCAAACAAGTTCTGGAGCACGCCGCCGGATTACCGGAAGGCACACCCTTGGTCGCCAAGGAACTGCTGCACCTGGGAAACCGGGCGGCGGTGGACCAGGTACTGTCCCGGCTCGTGCAGCGCGGTGCCCTGCTGCGCGCTGGCCGCGGCATCTATGTCCTGCCGGTGGAAAGCCGCTTCGGGTCGCGCGCCCCGTCGACCTCCAAAATGGTCGAAGGGCTGGCCCACCAACGCGGAGAAATCATCGTGTCGCATGGTGCGGCGGCGGCGAACGCGCTGGGCCTCACCACTCAAGTGCCGGTGCGATCCGTCTATCTGACCTCCGGCCCCAGCCGCCGTTTGAAGCTGGGGGCCCAGACCGTCGAATTCAGGCACGCGCCGGTGTGGCAGCTGATTTTTCCTGGCCGCGCTGCCGGCGATGTCGTGCGGGCGCTGGTATGGCTGGGGCCAGAGAGAGCCGGTGAAGCGCTGCGAACGCTACGCGCCAAACTGCCGCCGGCCGAGATGAAAGAAGTCGCATCGGCACGTGCCCGCCTGCCGACATGGATGGCGCAGGAAGTAAGCGCGCTGGTGTCGCATGGCTGAGTTCTTCGAACTCTCTGTCGATGAACGCCTGGAAGCCCTTGCCCAGGCTGCCGATGCTTCCGGCCGCCCGCCGCACCTGCTCGAAAAGGACGTTTGGGTGGTGTGGTCCCTGCGCCACCTGTTCGCCGCGCCCTATGCGCCGCATCTCATATTCAAGGGTGGCACCTCGCTGTCGAAGGCCTACGGCGTCATCCAGCGCTTCTCCGAGGACGTGGATCTCACCTACGACATCCGCGCCATCGCCAGCGATCTGATCGGCAAGGCAGGCGCGCCGCTGCCCGCCAGCAGGAGCCAGGAAAAGAAATGGAGTAAGGAGATTCGTACCCGTCTGGCCGAGTGGGTGACGGCCGAAGTCATCCCCCGGCTCCAGCAGGACCTAGAGCAGCATGGCCTGCCGGCCCAAGCACGAGCCGAAGGCGACAAGGTGTTCATCGAATACACGCCACTGGTCTCAGGAACGGGCTATGTGCCGCCTGCGGTCATGCTCGAATTCGGCGCACGCTCCACCGGGGAGCCTTGCGAACTGCGCCCGGTCCGTTGTGACGCCGCTGCGCACCTGCAGGGCGTGGAGTTTCCAGAAGCGATGCCGAAGGTCATGCGTGCCGAGCGAACCTTCTGGGAGAAGGCAACTGCGATCCACGTCTTTTGCGCGCAAGGTGTCTTTCGCGGCGGCGACCGGTTTGCACGTCACTGGCACGATGTCACGCGTTTGGATGCCGCCGGCTTCACCGACGCCGCGATCGCCGACAGGGCGCTCGCGAATGCGGTGGCCGATCACAAGAGCATCTTCTTTGCGGAAAAAAAGTCAGACGGCGAACTGATCGACTACCACGCTGCCGTTTCGGGCGGACTATGCCTCGTCCCCGACGACGATGCCTTGGTCAAGTTGGCAATGGACTACCAGCACATGGTCGACGACGGCCTATTCCTTGACGAGGTCGAATCCTTCGACGCCCTGCTCCGTAAATGCCAGGCCATCCAGCAAAAAGCGAATGCGGCATGAGGCGCAGACGATCAGACACCCCCTATGCCATCACCGTACGGCTGGAACACCATGGCTGAGGTCTCTTCCATTGAACGGCGCAAGTTGGAGCGCCTGTTCCGAATGAGCGGTGGGTATGTACTCGACTTCACGGACCAGACGTTCAGTGAGTTTTTCGAAGAGCACACCCGTCGTGACATCGACGCTGCGGTCTATCGCGAACGCGGGACCTCGAAGGCCAACCGCCTACGAGGATTCTGGACTGTCGAAGGCAACCACCTGGTCGGCAAAGTCATCCAGGCATTGATTCAGTACGGCCAAGCCGAAGACTGCCTGGGCAATGAGCTCGGATTGACCGACCTCACCGATGACTGCTGGAAGATCGCCGCCCGGATGTTGAACGACACGCCGGTGGCCGAGCTGGATGCCCTCACGGCTACGGCTGACGAACGCGATTTCGAGACTGTGGCGCAGCATGTGCGCGAAGCGATCGAAAAGAACCAGCCCGAAGCTGCGCTGGACCGTCTACACACCTTCGTCATGAAGTACCTGCGCACGGTGTGTGCGAACCGCGGCGTCGAGATCAATCGCGACAAGGCATTGCACAGCATCTTCGGCGAGTATGTGAAGCGCTTGCGCGATGCCGGACTGCTTGAATCGCTGATGACGGAACGCATCCTGAAGTCCAGCATCTCCGTGCTGGAGGCCTTCAACGACGTGCGCAACAACAAGAGCCTGGCGCACGACAACCCGATCCTCAACTACGAGGAAAGCCTGCTCATCTTCAACCACGTCGCTAGCTCGGTGCGTTTCATCAAATCGCTTGAAGCCAGGGCCAAACCGATGATGTCGGCGGGTTCGGGCGCTGCATTCGACGACGACTTGCCGTTCTAGAACCGGCGGTGCGAGAGGACAGCGTGCCAAGACTGCTGCCTCATATTCGGTGTGACGGGCATATTTACTGCGCAGTAAATATGTCCCTCACTGGCTGCGACATGCTGGCGCGCATGGGCCGATTGCTCCGGTAAACTACCTACGACGACCGCCCATTGACTCCCCTGCCCCGTCTGAACTCGCGATCCCCCGCGATAAAGGCTTCCAGCATGTGAGGAATCAGCGTGGTCGCATCGACCGCTTCGCCGTATGCCTGCGCGTGCAGAGCGGCGTAGCGGTCGAGGTCAGCCTTCAGCGCAACCGGACACGCAAAGGTGAGCTTGATACTTTCCATTTTCGGCAGCGGCCCCAGTCGCAGCTTACGCGTCGTGCTCATCGTGAACTTCCCCGCTGGAAGAACAGCGGCTGATACGGTCGCAGCACCATGTCCTTGTTGACCATCACCTCTACCGGGAGACCCGGCCGCGCCGTCAGTGTCGGCTGAACGCTCAGGTTACGGCGCGTGATTTCCTGGCCGACCTGATTGGCCGTGTCCTGCGCGCTGTCGCGCAGCGCAATCACCGTGTTGCCGTTATTGAGGTTGCCCTGATTCGACATCGCCATCTCGGAGCTGACGCCGAGCAGCGTGGACAAGGCCGCGCCGGCCAGGATGCGGCCCCAGTGCCAGTCCACGCCGTCTTCCAGGCCCGCATAGCCCGCCGGGTCGATACCAGGCAGCTTGTCGAGCGCGATCGACGAGGCATCGGGCAGCACCAGACGCAACCAGACCAGCAGCATGCGCCGCTGCCCGAACGCCACCTGGCTGTCGTAGCGTCCGATCAGTCGCGAGCCTTGCGGAATCAGCAGATACCGCCCGGTCGCGCTGTCGTACACCGGCTGCGTCACCTCGGCAATGATCGATCCCGGCAAGTCGGAATTGATGCCCGTCACCAGTGCTGCCGGAATGACGGTGCCGGCCATCACGGTGTACGGCGAGGCCGGTGTCTGCAAGGTGCCGCTGTTGCTCGTGGCGTTATCGCCGCCCTTGGCCATGAACGCTTCCTTCTGGCCCTGCCGGTTCTGCACGGTCGTCGGATCGTTGGGCTGCGCTGCCGTCGAGGCCGGGCCGGCGGCCTGCGGATCGAAGGCCGCCAGACTGCTTGTCGGTGGAGTGGCCGCCAATGCCGCAGGCGCAACTGCGGCATGCTGACTACTCGTCTGATTGCCGGTACGGAAGAACACCGATGACCCGGCGGCGGCTTCGGCTTCCTTGCGCAGTGCGTCGCGCTCGGCGGCTGCCGAGTCTTGCCCGGGCGATGTATTGGGCAACGGCGGTGGCTGCTGCGACTGGACGATGGCCGGCCCCAGATCGCCCGGCAGCGGGGGCCCCAGTGTCGGCACGCTGGCCGCCGGCTTGGGCGGCAAGCCGGAATAATCTTTCGGAAGCTGGTCGAGTTCTTCGGAGCGCGCCACGCGATCGACGTTGTAAAGCTCGGTCGGTGCGTTGCCGGCGTGTCGATGAGGCTGCAACGACCAGAAGGTGGCCCCGATCACGGCCACGCCCAAGCCGCCGCTCAGGAACGCCAGCGTGCGCCGGTTCAGTCGTGTCACCGGACGCGGCTGCGAGCGCAGCGTCATGCTCTCCGGTGCGACCTTCGGAGCCGCGTTAGGCATGGGGGCGTCCGGGGTGTCGTCCTGGCTCATGGTCAGTTCCCCCGCGTGCCATCGGTGCGCTCGATGCGCACCACGTCGCCCTTGCCACCGCCGAGCCGCAGTTCGGCCGCGCCGAAGAGGCGATCCACGATGTAGTACGGCGAACGGAAACGGTAGTTCACCAGCTGGCCGTCGCCCTGCGGGCCGATGACGAAGAGCGGCGGCAGCTCGCCCTGGGCGATGCCGGCGGGAAACTGGATATAGACCTTCTCGCCATCGTCGAAGGCGCGCAGCGGCTTCCACGGCGGATTACTGCCGCTGATCGCGTAGCGGAAATGGATCTTGTCCAGCGACAACCCGGCATCGATGGGTGCGGCCGCCTGCGCGGCCTGATCCTGGCGCTGCAAGGCGAGCATCTGGTCTTTCGGGTACTCCCAGGACACCGACGCCATCCATGCCTTCTCAGTCGAAGTCAGTTCCAGCAGGTACGTCCTGCGGCTGGTGGTGATGACCAGATTGGTTTTCAGGCCGGAGCGGATGGGCTTGACCAACACGTTCACGCGCAGCGCATCGCCGGTGCCGCTGGACGTGTCGCCGACGATCCAGCGCACCGTGTCGCCGGCGGCGACCGTCACCAGCTCCTCGCCCGGCTGCAAGGAAATGACCGTCACGCGGCCGGGCGCGGCATAGACCTGATACAGCGCGCCGTCGGTGAACGGCCAGACCTGGATCGCATTGACGTAGCCCTCGCGCGTGGGTTCCATGCGCGCCTCGGCGTTGGCGCGCGTGACACGCACGGTTTCGTCGGCGGGTTCGGGCGCGGGTTTGGCATCGCTCGCGTCGGGCAGCGGCTTCAACTGCCCCGGCATCGGCAACACCTTCGGCACTTCCACCACTTCGATGGGCTTGGGCAGTTCGGGCAGCGGCTGCGCGGCCATCGGCTCGTCGAGCGAGATGCGCGGTGGCGGCTTGCCCTGCGTGGCGCAACCCGTCAGGGCCGCAAGCATCAACACGACGGCATAGCTGCGATGAAATTGATCGCGGAAAGATAGTTTCATGGCTTGGCTCCTTGGGACACATCCAGTTCGCGGCTCCACGACAGGCCGTTGACGTAGATGCCCAGCGGGTTCTTGCGCAGGCGCTGTTCGGTGCGTGGGGTTTGCAGAACAATGGAAATCACGGCGTTCCAGCGCTCGGTGCTAGCGGGCGCGTCATTGACGAAGTGCTGTTCAATCCAGCGCACATTGAACGACGTGTCGCTCGCGCGCGTGACGCTGGTGATCTGCACGGTCACCGACTCCTTGCCCACGCGCGCGAACGGATCGTGTGTGCGCGCGTAGTCGTTGAGCACAGCCGCACCGCGGTCGGTGGTGTAGTCGTAGGCGTCGAGCCAGTTATGCCGCACCACGACCGGGTCGACGGAGAGCGAACGCACCAGCGTGATGAACTGCGCCAGGTGATAGGCGATCTGTGCATCCGCCGGCCTGTAAGGCGTGGTGGCTTCGCCGACCGTGCGCACCTGGCCGGCGTGATCGACCTCGATCACGTAGGGCGTGACGATGGATTGCGCCGAGCGCCAGACGAGGCCGCCGGCCATCAGCACGGCGAGCACCAAACAGCCGAAGGCCATCCATCGCCAGTTCTTCGCCTGCACGCGGGCCGAGCCGATGCGCTCGTCCCAGATCTGCGCCGCAGACTGATAAGGGGTGGCAGGCTGCGGCGTACTGGCGTAGCGCACCTGCGGTCGCTTGAATCGCATAGGTCGTTCTCCTTACGAATCGGAATCACCCAGACTCGGGCCTTGTGCGGAGCCACCACCGTCACCACCGCGCAGCGTGTGCGCGGCCGTCGTGGCGGCATGGCTGATCTGCTGGCGTCGATGCAGGCGCTTGGCCCAGGCGGGTTGTTTGGCATCGGGCGTGACGCCCGATGCGCCGCCTTCCGGAGCGCTGGCATCGGCCTCGGCTCGGCTCTCGCCTCGGAAGGCCGACGCGGTGCGTTCGCCGAACGCCCGCGCGCCGGAAGCGACCTTCTGCCCGGCGGCCTGCGCGCCGCTCTTGGCGACATTGCCCACGCCGGCCGCCGCGCCCTTGAGGCCGCCGCCGGCTGCGGCGGAACCGGCCTGGTAGGCCGAGCGCGCACTGCCCGCCGTCGCGGTGGCCGCCCGCGCGCCGCTGCCGATGGCGCTTGCGGCCGCCGGCGCCATACGCGCTCCGGCTACGACGGCGGCGCCGACGCCAGTAGCCGCCGCGCCCACGCCAATTGCGGCACCGACGGCGCCCACGGCAGCGCCCGCCATCGCGCCCGCACCGAGCTGCGGCGCGCCGGACACCAGACCCGTCGCAATGCCCGGCCCGAAGATGCCCAGCGCGAGCATGGCGAGCGAGGCCAGCATCACGACCAGCGCGTGGTCGATGGACGGCTCGGCAGGCATGGGCAGAAACTGCGCAAAGAGACCCGTTCCGATGCCGACGATGACGGCGAGCACCAGCACCTTGATGCCCGCCGACACCACGTTGCCGAGCACCTTTTCGGCGAGGAACGCGGTTTTGTTCCAGAGCGCGAACGGCACCAGCACGAAGCCGGCGAGCGTGGTCAGCTTGAACTCGATCAGCGTGATAAAAAGCTGCACCGCGAGCACGAAGAAGCAGACGATGACCGTGAACCAGGCGAGGAACATCACGACGATGGGCGTGAGGTTGATGAACACCTCGGGGAACCCGGCCATCTGGTTGATCTGTTTGAGGATCGGCATACCGGCGTCGATGCCGGTCTTGGCGAGATGGCCCGGCTGCAGGAACGTATCCATGCTCACGGTCGAGCCAGTGGCCGTTAGGCCCAGGCCCGCGAACGAGCGGAAGACGATGCCCGCCAGCCAGTTGAAGTTGCCGATGATGTAGGCGAAGGCACCGACGTAGAGCACCTTGCGGATGAGCTTGGCCATCACGTCTTCGCCCTGGCCGGCGGCGTGTCCCAGCGCCCAGGTGAGGCCAGCGAGCGTCATGTCGATCGCCACCAGCGTCGCGGTCAGAAACGCGACTTCGCCATGCAGCAGCCCAAAGCCGGAATCGATGTAGGTCGAGAAGACGTTGAGGAAGTGGTCGATGATGGAAACGTCGTTCATCGCCGCGCCTCCGCCGAAACATTGGAACCCGCGCCGGAGCTGGGGCCGTCGAAGCTGGGCGGGATGGCCGCAGGCAGTTCGTCCAGCGTGTGGTATTCGTCCGGCCCGGTCCTGCCCGACATGAAGCGCTGCAAGTCGGCCTGATCGACGCGCGCGCAGAACGCGACATCGTGTTCGCCACGGCGGCACTGCGCGAGCAGCCGGTGCAGCCGCGCCGGACCGGCGGCCAGCGCATCGACCGACAGCGCCTGCATCCGGTCGCACCCGGTCAGCAGGCAGGCGACAGCGAAGTGAGCAGCAAATAAGGCAGGCGCGCGAGTCATGACCGCCTCCCTCAGTTGCCGTAGAAGTTCACGGTCTGCGGCGTGTACGGCGTGCCGGTGCCGAGGAAGCGCTGCGTGATGACGCGCCCCTGCTCGACGGTGGCGGCCTGCCGCGCCAGTTCCAGCGCCGCCGCGCGGCCTTGCGTGAGCTGGAGCTGCTGCGACTCGCTGGTCTGCTTCGCCTGCAAGGCCAGAAGCTGATTGGTCGCCTGCATGGCCTGCAAGGCGCCGGTGGCCGACTGGCTCTGGCCCACGAGGTCGGACATGACACCTGCATCGGCGGTGATGTTCTGCGACACCTGCGCCTGCATCTGCATCGTGGTTTGCAAGCCATTGAGCGTGTTCTGCCAGCGCTGGTGCGCGTCCTGGACCATCTGGTCGCCGCTCACGGTCGCGGCGTACTGCTGCGGGTACAACTGCGCGAACTGCTGGTCCATCCCCTGCACCTGGAACGCCAGCCCCTGTGCCTGCGCGATGAGCTGCTGGGTATTTGCCAGGTTCGTGCGCAACTGGCTCGCTACGTTGAACGGCAGGCTCGCCAGGTTGCGCGACTGATTCATCAACGACTGCGCTTCGTTCTGGAGCTGCCGAATCTGGTTATTGATCTGCTCCAGCGTGCGCGCCGCGGTCATCGTGTTCTGCACGAGGTTGGTCGGGTCGATGACGACCCACTGCGCCCGTGCGGTGGAGGCGACGCCGAGCAACCCGGCGACAGCGAGGGCGAACGAGAGGCAGCGAAGGCGGATCGTCATGGCGAAGTCTCCAACGGTGGGAAAGCGAGGAAGGACGCGGCCGGTGGTGCCTGCCCTGGAAAGTCGGGCAGCAGGTCGGCCGCCCAATCGAGGCCGCGATGGCGCAGCCACGCGTCGGCGAAACCGGGTGTGCCGGTCTGCGCCAGCACGCGGTCAATGTCTCGCTGGTCTTGCGGTGTGGATGCGCCCGCGAAGGCGAGCGTGACCGGCCCCAGGTCGAGGTCGAACAGGCGATTGCCAGCTCTGGATTGGTAGTAGTAGTCGCGCTTGGGCTGCGCGGTGGCGACGATCTCGATCTGGCGGCTGTTCAGCCCGAAGCCTTCGTAGATCGTGCGAATCTGCGGTTCGGTCGCCTGCGGGTTCGGCAGGAAGATGCGACTGGCGCAGCTCTCGATGATCGCGGGTGCAATGCTCGAGTCCTTGATGTCCGCGAGCGACTGCGTAGCGAAAATGACGCTGACGTTCTTCTTGCGCAGCGTCTTGAGCCATTGCCGGATGCGCGCGGCGAACACCAGGTCATCGAGAAAGAGCCACGATTCGTCGAGGATCAAGAGTGTCGGTGCGCCATCGAAACGCTCGTCGAAACGCGCGAAGAGATACCCCAGCACGGCCAGCACCGCCGCCTTGCTGTGCATCAGTTCTTCCATCTCGAAGCACTGCACGTCGGCCGCACCGAGCCGGTCGTGGTCGGCATCGAGCAGCTTGCCGTGCGCGCCGCCGAGCACATAGGGCGCGAGTGCCTGGCGCAGCGCGTTCGATTGCAGCAGCACCGATAAGCCGGTGAGCGTGCGCTGTTCGAGTGGCGCACCGGCGAGGCTGCCCAGCGCCGACCAGATGGCCACCTTCTCGTCGGGGCCGACAGTGACGCCTTCGTGCGACAGGCGACCTTCGACCCATTCGGCGGCCCAGGTGCGGTAGCTGTCCTGGTCAATGCGCGCGAGTGGCTGGAAGGCGATCGCGCCATCGGCGCCGAGGTCGTAGTATTCGCCGCCCAGGCCCAGCGCCGTCGCCCGCATCGAGCGGCCCATGTCGAACGCGAAGATGCGCGAGCCGGGATAGCGGCGAAACTGCATCGCCAGTGTGGCGAGCAGCACCGACTTGCCCATGCCGGTCGGCCCGACGACGAGGGTATGGCCCACGTCGCCGATGTGCGTCACGAGTCGGAACGGCGTCGCGCCCTCGGTACGGGTGACGATCAAGGGCGGGCCGTCCAGGTGCGCGTTCTTCTCCGGGCCGGCCCAGACCGCCGACACCGGCATCAGGTGCGCGAGGTTCAGCGTCGAGACGATGGGCAGACGCACATTCGCATAGGCATTGCCCGGCACCGACGACAGCCACGCCTCCACCGCATTGAGTGTTTCGGGGATGGTGACGAAACCCCGCCCCTGGATGGCGCGTTCCACCTGGCGCAACTTTTCGTCGGCCACGGCCGCGTCGACATCGAACACCGTCACGGTGGCCGTGACGTAGCCATAGGCGACCTGATCGCTGCCCAGCTCCTGCATCGCGGCATCCGCATCGGCTGCCTTGTTGCTCGCGTCGGTATCGACCAGCGGCGATTCCTGCTGGAAGATCGTTTCGCGCAGCAGTGCGATGACGTTCTTGCGCTTGGCGAACCATTGCCGGCGCAGGCGGCCGAGTTCCTTCTCGGCCTCGGCCTTGTCCATGCAGAGAAAGCGCGTGCTCCAACGATAGGCAAAGCCCAACCGGTTGAGATCGTCCAGAATCCCCGGCCAGGTCGAGGTCGGAAAACCCCGCACGGTCACGACGCGAAGATGCTGGTCGCCCAGCATCGGCGCGAGGCCGCCGATGAGCGGCGCGTCGGCCAGCAGCGCGTCGAGATGGAACGGCACCTCGGGCACGCCGACGCCGTAGCGCCGGGCCGAGATGGTGGCGTGCAGATACGTGAGCGTTTCGCTGTCGTCGAGCCAGGCGATTTCCGGCATCACACCGTCGAGCAGATCGAACACCCGGTCGGTTTCCGTGGCGAAGGCGGCGAGCCGTTCGCGGCAGTCCACGCCGCGGGTCGCGGTGTTCTCGTAGAGCAGCCTGGCCGCGCGGGCACGGGATTCTTCCGGCGGCAGGTAGGCGAACGTGACGTGATAGCCGCTCTCGAAGTGGTTGCCCGATTCCTCGAAGGTTGCGCGCCGCTCCTCGTCCACGAGCCAGGACAGCGGCTCGGGGAAATCCGATGGCGGATAGTGCGCGGCGGGTCGGCGTTCGGCCTCGATGAACAGTGCCCAGCCGGCGCCGAGCCGGCGCAACGCATTGTTCAAGCGCGCGGACGTGGCGATCAGCTCGCCTTGCGTGGCGCTGTCCAGGTCTGGCCCGCGAAAGCGCGCCGTGCGCTGGAAACTACCGTCCTTGTTGAGCACGACGCCAAGCGCGACGAGGCCTGCCCACGGCAGCCAGTCGGCGAGCAGCGCCGGACGTTGGCGATATTCGGCGAGGTTCAGCATGGCTGCATCTCCATGATTCGCCTCACACGTCCAGCAGCGGCTTGTGCCGCAGGTGCTTGGCGAACACCTGCATGAACTGCGGATCGACGCGCGCGCCCCACACCGCCAGTGAATGGCCGACGATCCAGAGCACGAGGCCGGGAATCCAGAGTTGCAGGCCCAGGCCCACGGCGGCGGCCAGCGTGCCGTTAGCGATCGCCACGGTACGCGGCGCACCGCCCAGCAGGATCGGCTCGGTCAGCGATCGGTGCAGCGGCACCTCGAAGCCCGGTAGCGTGTCGGCCGTGTTCATACGACGGCCCCGCCGGAGAAGCTGAAGAACGACAGGAAGAACGAGGACGCGGCGAACGCGATGGACAGGCCAAAGACGATCTGAATCAGCTTGCGAAAGCCGCCCGAGGTGTCACCGAAGGCCAGCGCCAGCCCCGTGGAAATGATGATGATGACGGCGACGATGCGGGCAACCGGCCCCTGGATGGACTCCAGAATGGATTGCAGCGGCGATTCCCACGGCATGTTGGAACCACTCGCCTTCGCGGTGCCGGCCATCAGCAGCATCGCGGCGGCCGACAGCAGCCCGTGGCGCGCGGGAGCGGCCAGGCGACGCAGGCGCGAAAGGCACGGAACCGGATTTACGGAAACACGGAAAGCAGCAGCACTCTGCGTCATGGCAGTTCTCCAGAAGGTTCAGGGGACGGGGAAGCGATGGCGGATGCGGGCGGGTTGGGTGTTTCCAACGCATCCGCAAGGCGGTAGCCGATGCCGTCGAAGCCGACAACGTGGGCAATGCTTTCGATGCGACGCCGACGGCCGCGACCGGCGATGTGGACCACGACGTTGACCGCCTCGGCGATCAGTGCGCGCGGCGGGTTTACGGCGACTTCGAGAATCAGTTGCTCCAGACGCAGCAAGGCGCCCACGGCGGAGCCGGCGTGGATGGTGGCGATGCCGCCCGGATGGCCTGTGCCCCACACCTTGATGAGATCGAGCGCCTCGCCGCCGCGCACCTCGCCGACAATCACGCGATCGGGGCGCAACCGCATCGTGGCGCGCACCAGCTCGGTCATGGACACGACGCCCGCGCGCGTGCGCAGCGGCACGTGGTCACGTGCGGTGCATTGCAGTTCCACCGTGTCTTCGAGCACGAGCACGCGGTCGCCGGTGGCGGCGATTTCGGCAAGCAGCGCGTTGGCCAGTGTCGTCTTGCCGGTACTGGTGCCGCCGGCGATCAGGATGTTCTGGCGCTCGCGCACCGCATGGCGCAGGAACTCAGCCTGCTCAGTGGTCATCATTCCGTCGGTGACGTAGCGGTCCAACGGGATCACGCCCACGGCGCGCTTGCGCAGCGCGAAGGCCGGGCCGGGAGCTGCCGGCGGCAAGATGCCTTCGAAGCGCTCACCCGTCTCGGGTAGCTCGGCGGTCAGAAGCGGTTGGCCGCGATGTACCTCCGCGCCGACGTGCGCGGCGACCAGGCGGATGATGCGTTCGCCGTCCTCCTCGGACAGTTCCGCGCCCAGCGGTGCGCGGCCCGAGGACAGGCGATCGACCCAAAGCGTGTGGTCGGGGTTGAGCATGATTTCCACCACGTCCGGATCTTCGAGCGCGGCGGCGATCAGCGGTCCCATCGCCGTGCGCAGCATGCGAATACGCCGATCGAGCGAGGTGGTGGCGAAGGACTGTGGCATGGCGCTCATGGCGCACGCTCCTCGGCCTCGGCCAGCGCCGCCGCATCGTCCAGTCGCGCGGTGTCGGGATGCAGTTCCTCCACCACGTCGCGCACCAGGCTGCGCCCGCGCATCAGGTGGCGGCCGAGCTGTTCGACGAACTGCTCGAAACGTGCCTTGCCCTGCGCGCGGGCCGCGTCCTGATGCGCTTCGGGAACCGGCGTACTGACCGTCAGGAAGTAGCGCACGAACAGCGCCAACGTCTCGATCTCGATGTTCTGGTCGCGCTCCAGCTTCTCGAACTGGCGCGACAGTCGATCCAGCCGTTTGGCGATGGCCGCCTCACGCTGGTCGCCCGCGTCGGGCGAAAGCCACGACGCCAGCGCCGCCGCGACGATGGACGACTTGGATACGCCTTTCTTCGCGGCCAGCTCGTCGAGCCGTTTGGCGTGTTCAGGCGAAATGAACAGATTGAGGCGGTACTGGCTCATAGCTGGAGTCCGTCGTCGGGGTCGAGGGAGGCCAGCCGGGCCGTGCGCTGCATGGCCGGATCGAACTGGCGAGGAAGCGGCAGCGGCAGGTCGTCGTCATCGAGCAACACCAGGTCGTTGGCGGTCGGTGTCGGCTCCGAGTGGTATTCGGCGATTTTGGATAGCTCCGGTTGCCGGCGCGGGCCGCCGTCATCGGCGCTGGCCGCGAAGCCTTCGACCGATTCGGCGGCAGGCGTGGCCGGTACGACAGGAATTGCCAGTGCGCTCCAGTCGTCGGGCCGCAGCGGTGGCGCATCGGCGTAGGGGCCGGACGCGAGCGCGGGCGGCGGTTGCACGCGCCGCTTGAAGTTGGCGTCGGCGTAATAGCGCAGCTTCTTCGCCTTGATCGGCGCCACACTGGACACCATCACCACGGCCTCATCGGGCGGGAGCTGCATCACTTCGCCGGGTGTGAGCAGCGGGCGCGCCGTCTCCTGCCGCGACACCATCAGGTGCCCGAGCCAGGGAGAAAGTCGATGGCCGGCGTAGTTGCGCTGCGCGCGCAGTTCGGTCGCAGTGCCCAGTGTTTCGGAAATGCGCTTGGCGGTGCGTTCGTCGTTCGTGGCGAACGTCACGCGCACATGGCAGTTGTCCAGGATCGAATGGTTCTGGCCGTAGGCTTTGTCGATCTGGTTGAGCGACTGCGCGATGAGGAAACTGCGGATGCCGTAGCCGGCCATGAACGCCAACGCCGTCTCGAAAAAATCGAGCCGGCCGAGTGCCGGAAACTCGTCGAGCATCAAGAGCAACTTGTGACGACGCGCGATGCCGTCGCTGCCGTCAAGCGATTCGGTCAGCCGCCGTCCGATCTGGTTGAGAATCAGCCGCACCAGTGGTTTGGTGCGGCTGATGTCCGATGGCGGCACCACGAGGTAGAGCGAGATCGGATGTTCGGCGGAAATGAGATCCGCGATACGCCAGTCGCAACGCGAGGTGACTTCGGCCACGGTCGGATCGCGGTACAGGCCGAGAAACGACATGGCCGTGGACAGCACGCCCGAGCGTTCGTTGTCCGACTTGTTCAACACCTCGCGCGCGGCAGAAGCGACGACGGGATGCGGGACCTTCCCCAGGTGCCGCGTTGTCATCATCCGGTGCAGCGTCAGCTCGAACGGGCACGCGGGATCGGACAGGAAATTGGCGACGCCACGCAGCGTCTTGTCCTCACCTGCGTAGAGCACATGCAGGATGGCGCCGACCAGCAGCGCGTGACTGGTCTTCTCCCAGTGGTTGCGCCGCTCCAGCGCACCTTCGGGATCGACGAGGATGTCGGCGATGTTCTGTACGTCGCGCACTTCATGCGCGCCACGTCGCACTTCCAGCAGCGGGTTGTACGCGGCCGACTTCGCATCGGTCGGGTTGAACAGCAGGCAGTGCGAGAAGCGCGAGCGCCAGCCCGCGGTGATGCTCCAGTTCTCGCCCTTGATGTCGTGGATGACAGCCGACGCAGGCCAGCTCAGGAGCGTGGGAATGACCAAGCCCACGCCCTTGCCAGAGCGCGTCGGAGCGAACGTCAGAACGTGTTCCGGGCCTTCATGGCGCAGGTACTGCCATTCGTGCAGACCGAGAAACACGCCGGCCGGCTGATCGAGGCCGGCCTTGTGAATGTCGCCGGCGTTGGCCCAGCGCGCCGAGCCGTAGGTCGTGACGCGCTTGGTCTGCCGCGATCGCCAGACCGACATGGCGATGGCGACAAGCACAGCAACGAGACCACTGCCGCCCGCGATCACGCCGCCCTTGTCGAAAACGCGGGGCGCATAGCCGTCGTAGAAGAACCACCACTCGAACAGCCGCCAGGGGTGATAGACCGGCGTGTTGAAGAAGTCGAACCAAGGCGAGCCAAGGCGTAGCTGATAGCCCAGAGCGGCGGCTGTCCATTGTGTGGCTGCCCACACGCCGGCGATCACGATGCCGAAAACGACGGCAATCTGCCCGAACAGCACGCCTTGACTCTGCATGTCGGCCTCCGCTTTCTCCTGTGCGAATCACGGCACACACACGTGCCGCACCCGGGAGGATCGGAGTCAGATCAAGGGTCGGTCAAAGACCGTTATCGGCAGAAATAACGAGAAAAAAACAAGGATTCGCGCAGGAGCGAACGCATGAAAAACGCCGCAAGCGAGAGCGCATTGCGGCGTGAAAAGCGAAAAACAGGAAATTGGTGATGCGGAACTGACGATCAAAACTTCGGCGAGTCCTTCGGTGGCGTATAAGGCGTACTGCCGTTGCCGAAGAAACGGCGGTTCGTCGCCTCAGCCACGCGGTTGCAGAGTTCGTCACCCAGCTTCGCGCGATCCGTCTTGCACTGCTCGCGCAGTTCCTTCAACCGTTCGGGATTGGCTGCGAGGGTGTCCACCGTTTCGGTCGATACAGAGTGGTTGCCCGTTTCGGTCTGCCCGGTTTTGCCGCAAGCCACCAGCGTTGCAGTAAGCAGAAGCGGGATGATCTTCATGGTTCGATCTCCTCCGGCGGATCAGTTCGTTCTAGTGCAGCAGAGGTTTTTCCTCTTGGTGGATCAATAGCAAAGACTCGTTCGATGAAACGAGCCAGGGTATCTGATGGCTCGCTGCCCACGCGCAACAGGTAAGTCGTGAGAACGTGCGAACGGCCGGCAAGTGGACGAGCAACCACACTGGGCTCACGGCTGGCGGCAATCTGCGACGCGCCAGCTAGTCCCAGCGCAAAACCTGCCGACACTAGGGTCATCATCAGATCGAACGACACAACTCGTTCGGCGATCAGTGGCTCCAGACTCGATTGACGCAAAGCGCGATCAACTTGGCGAGCATGTCCTTCGCATATCTGCGCATCGCTGAGGGCCAAGGGATAGCGCAATATCTCGTCCAAAGGTACGCGCTTGTAGGCGAGCAACGGATGACGTGCGGGCACCGCCACCACCAATGGATCGTGCCAAACTGGCTCAGCAACAAGTCCATCTCCAACTTCATCCAATTGAGCAAACCCCGCGTCGTAGAGATCTTCGTGCAGTCCCTTTATCTGCTGCGATAAGGGAACCTCGGTCAAGCGAATCTCGATCTCAGGCTCTTCCTGTCGGCAAAGTGCCAAGAGGGAAGAGAAGCAAGTCGGCGTGACTCCATCAGACAAAGCGATGCGCAACTGGCCGTGGAAGCCGTTGGCAGCGGCCTTTACGCTGTCCCGAGCCTGCTGCAAGGAGGAGAAGACGCGAGGCACGTGTTCCAAGAACATCCGGCCCGCGCGCGTCAGACGGGTACTGCGGGTGGTGCGGGCAAATAGCTGAGCGCCAAGATCCTCTTCTAATTCCTTTATCGCACGTGATAGCGGCGACTGCTCAATATGCAGCTTCTCCGCCGCACGAGCAAAATGAAGTTCCTCTGCAACCGCCATGAAACAGCGGAGATGTCGTAGCTCCATTTCCCCTCCGCAGTTTCAATGGCGGTTCCATGTGGTTGACGCTCCGCGTTTATCAGCCTTGCAAGGCCGGCATGACCACTTCCGACACGATTTGCGTGCCCTCCGGCGTCGCCCAGTTGCCGGCCAGTTCTGCGATCACCTGGTTGGTGCTGGTCAGCGTCGCACCGTTCTTCTCCATGCGGCGCAGGGCCATGTCGTCGCCGAACTTGCTGGGCGACGCGCCGGCATCGGCTACCACCTGCACCTCGTAGCCATCGCTCACGAGGCTGAGGGCGGGATAGACCGTGCAAACGTCGTTGGTCACGCCGGCGATGATGAGCTTCTTGCGGCCAGTCGCCCTGACTGCTGCGGCGAAGTTCTCATCCTCCATCGCATTGACGATGCCCAGGCGCTTGACGCGGGCGGCGAACTCGTCCGGCAGTATGGCTTCCAGTTCGGAAAGCAGCGGTCCTTGCGCGTACTCCTCCATGCTGGACGTCAACACGACCGGTATCTTGAGGATCTTCGCGGTCTTGGCAAGCATCAGCGCATTGCGCTTCAACTCCTCGAAGGGTATGGATTTGGCCCAGCTCATCGTGCCGACCTGGTGGTCGATCAACAGCATGGCAGCGTTTTCGCCGGTGAATCGTTCGTAAGGCATGGTGAAACTCCTTGGGGGTCAGGTTGCAGTGGAATGCAGCGGTCGGCCAGAAAACAGCATGGCCTTGGCGCAGCCGTGGGGGGCCTGAAGGATGATGGCCCGGGGAGCCTGTTCCGCCGGGAAGACCGGCAGCCGAAGGTCGTTGTGGTCGAAATCCTGACCATCCACACTCGCCGTGCCGAAGATCGGCATGACGAAGGCGGCATGGCCTGCTTCGATAGGCACGACCAATTCGGCACCTTCTTCCAGCGATATGTCGAGCATCGTCACGTTGGTCGGCGGTGTCAGCGGGGATCGCATATCCGCGAAGCTCCCGATAGGCACGCGAACCTTGACACCCGGCAACTGCACGACCGGCACGTCCTGCGGCTCCAACATCAATGGGAACGGTTCGACGTTCCTCCGCTCCGGCGGCAGGTCCACGAAGATTTGCAAAGAGTGGACGGTCTTGCCGGTTTCGGCCGGGACTTCTTCGTGAACGATGCCGCGGCCGGCCGTCGTCCAGTGCAGGCCACCAGGACGGATCAGGTTGCGGGTGCCGATGTTGTCGCGGTTGTCGATTCCCGTTTCCGAATCGAGGAACAGATAGGACACGGCCGACATGCCAGCATGGGGATGTGGCGGAAACGTCGGCGCGCTCATCCAGGCGTGATCGACGCCGATGAACGGGTCAATCAGCGCGGCCACGCCACGCAGGCCACAGGCCCGGAAGTGGCTGCCGTGGTTGGCGCGCTGGAGCGGAGCAATGACGAACATGGAGATAGCCTCAAGCGCCCTGAGCTTCGCGCAGGGTCGGATAGTCGATGTAGAACTTCTCCGCGCCACCGAAGAAACCTTCGCGGTGCGGCTCGTTCATTGGCGCCTTCGTCTTGATCCGTTCGACGAAATCCGGGTTCGCCAGCACCATCGCGCCGTAGGCTTCCAGATTGGCCAGACCCGAAGCCACGTCGGCACCGATCTGCTCGCGCGGGCGACTCGGACGGTTCAGGATCAGCGTGCCCTTCCAGAGCTTGCGAATGTCGGCCAGCAAGGGCTCGTTGCCCTGGTGCATCACATGCACATAGGCCAGTCCCACCTTGTCCAGTTCGGCGACCAGATAGCGGTACAGGTCGGAGCCTTCCTCGCCTTCGTCGATGCCCCACATCGTCGTGCCGGGCGACAGGCGGATGGCGGTGCGATCCGCACCGATTTCCTTGGCAATGGCCTGCGCAATCTCGATGGCGAAGCGGGCGCGGTTCTCGATGGAGCCTCCATACTCGTCGGTGCGCATGTTGGCGCTGGGCGCGAAGAACTGCTGAATCAGATAGGCGTTCGCGCCGTGAATTTCGACGCCATCGGCACCCGCTTCAACGGCGCGGCGGGCCGAGAAAGCGAAGTCGGCGACGGTCTGGCGCACTTCCTCGGTGCTCAGCGCGCGCGGCGCAGGAATGTCCTGCATGCCGGTGGCGGTGAACATGCCGGTGCCAGGGGCGATCGCCGACGGCGCAACGCCCTGGCGGTGGTGCGGCGTGTTGTCCGGGTGCGACATGCGCCCAGCGTGCATGAGCTGGATGAAGATATGGCCGCCCTTGGCATGCACGGCGTCGGTGGTCTTCTTCCAGCCGGCGACATGTGCATCGGTGTAAATGCCCGGCGTGGTCAGGTAGCCCTGGCCATCGTCGGACGGCTGGGTGCCTTCAGTCACGATCAGTCCGACGCTGGCACGCTGCGCGTAGTAGGTGGCAGCCAGTTCGCCCGGCGTGCCGTCGAACTGCGCACGGCTGCGGGTCATCGGCGCCATCACCAGACGGTTTGGTAAGGTGTAGCGGCCAAGGCGGACGGAATCGAATACGGTGGTCATGCTGGAATCCTCGAACGTGGTGGTTGGAAAGAGTTGCCGTCTTCTACGGGGCCGCGCGCTGGATGCCTGTCCGGGCCGCCAATGACTCGGACGCGGCCATGAACTTGCGGATGTGTTGTTCAGTCAGCCCGTTCGATGGCAGGATGGCTTGGCCCTTGTTGTTGAACATCGCGCCGCTATTGCGTTCGAGTTCGCGGGCAAACAGCAGCGGCGTGATGCGTTCGGCGTAGGTGTCAGCGGTAGGCGTGAACCAGCCGATCAGCGTTTCCATCACGCGCGACTTCAACGTGTCTTTGCCGAAGAAGTTGTCGCGGATGTTGGTCTTGATGAGGCCGGGATTCAGGCCGAAGAACGTGGCGTGTGGATACCGCTTGGCTGCATCGAGTACCAGCATTTCGTTACCGGCCACAGTATTCATGTGCGCAGGCATCGCCTTGTAGGACCGCTCAGCGTTGAGGTCGTCCGGCGTGCCGATCTGACCGCTGCCGGGATAACCCACCAGGAACACGCGCGGCTTCATCCGAGCGTTGGGGCGTTGAGTTCCGAGCCGAGGCGCGATGGCTCGCAAGATGACCAGCCGGTTCAAGTAGCTGACGGCCAGATCGCGCTCGATGCCTTCCGCCGTTTCCTGGCGTTGCGGCGCGGCGAAGATCCCGGTGGTGAAGATCACCATGTCCAGCGTTTCAGCCGGCAGTTCTTCGGCGACTCGCTGTGCTTCACGCATCAGGCCCAAGTCGGCCTGGATGAACTTGATGCGTGGCGTTCCCGCATCGCGGAAGGTCTGCCCGACGACGATGACGTTGGCGCCGAGCGAAGCCAGATGTCGGCTCTCGGCGCGGCCAATGCCGCCAGTGCCGCCAACGACGGCAATTTGCTTGTCTTTGATGTCTAGTGCGAACGCATCCGGTCGATGCCATTCCACGCGCTTGTCCAACTTCATGATGATGCCCTTGGTTCTCGATTAAAGGCATCATCGTTCGCTTCCACATCTGGATAAAGATGGTATTTTGGATAACATTGATCCAATACTGGAGCAATAGGAATGGATGATTACCTCAAAGACATGGCGTTGTTCGTCGAAGTCGTCAAAGCCAAGGGCTTCCGCAGCGCGGCCGACGTACTGGGCATCCCGAACTCAACGCTGTCGCGGCGGATCAGCGAACTGGAGAAGTCGATCGGGCTGCGCCTACTGCATCGCACGACCCGCAGGATCGAGCTGACCGAGGCCGGGCAGATTTACTTCGAGCGATGCAAGCGCATCGTGGATGAGGCACGGCTGGCGCACGAACAGTTGGGTGAGATGCTGGCCCAGCCCAGCGGTGTGCTACGCGCCTCGCTGCCGGTGGATTTCGCCGTGACCTACTTGACGCCGCTGATCGCCGAGTTCGCCAGCCTCTATCCCGGCATCACCTTCGACTTCGACCTGACGCCGCGCAGGGTCGATCTGGTCAGCGAACCCTTCGACGTGGCGATCCGCATGGGCGAATCTGAGAACTCGCAACTGATCGCACGCATGTTGGCTACGCTCACGCCGTACCTGTATGCCTCGCCCGGCTACCTTGATCGGTCGGGGGAGCCGAGCAAGCCCGCCGAGCTGGAGCAGCACGAGTGCTTCAACATCCTGCGGGCGGGTACGTGGACGCTGCACGATGGCAAGAAAACCGCCACGATTTCGGTCGGCGGGCGCTTCTCGCTCAACAGCGTCGGCATGATTCGCCGTCTGGCATCGCTCGACATGGGCATCATCCTGTTGCCCGAAGAAATCGTTGCCGATGAGCTGGTGAGCGGGAAGCTGCGGCGCATCATGCCGCAATGGCACGGCACGCCACAGCCGGTCTATGCGATGACGGAAACCCGCCTGCTGCCGGCGAAGACGCAACGCTTCATCGAGTTTCTACGAGAACGCCTTGGGCGCTAGGAAGCGCGTTGGATTAAGCAACACCCAATCCACGCTGTCGCCCGATTTCCCATGACACTCCACCCCCACGCACCGTCGCGGCAAGCTGTTGCCCCAACCGCTGCTTGATCACTGGCCTCCACGGCACCAGGCTGAACCCCGTGCCGTCATCAAGCATCGCGTAGCACCCGCTGGCAAGCATGACGCTACGCCGGTAAATGCCGGCCGCGCGCTGTCCGTCGGCCACCGGCCGATGTTCCAAGCCGGTTTCGGCTGCTATGTCTTGCGCGGCCTTTGCCAGCTCGCGTCCACGCAGCGTCGTCAACAGGTTACGCGCCAAGATCACGCGCTGGCCGCGCCGCTCGGCCAGCCCCTGTTCGGTCAGGAAGTCGGAACGCTGGCGCAGCGCGTCTTTCACCTCGGCACCAAAGCCCTGGTCGCCCAGCCCCTTGCCGCCACCGATCAATTGCTGATCCAGCCAGGTCGCGCCGATCACGCGGGCCTGCCGCTCGATGGGCAGGTGCGATTTCAGCCCCACCGCCACACCATCGTCCAAGCGCTGGACGTCGTACTGGCGGCCGCGTTCGACCAGATCGCCAGGGACGCGCCAAACGCCTTCGGCCGCGCGCTCCACGATGCCGGCGCGACGCAGGGCTTCGAGCCGACGAACGTGCGCGGCCACTACCTCGCGCGGTTCGCGGTCGGGCGTGGTGTGGCCTTGCGCGACGGCAAGGTGGTGGTCGGTGCGGTAGATGCCATCGGCCGCCAGCGCGGCGATGTTCCGGTCGGCGGCGCGCACGTCGGCCGCGCTCTTTACTTCCACCACCGCGCCGATCGGGTACTGTTCCAGCTCCGACCGCGGCGGAAGCGCGACGTAGTGCGCCTTGCCGTCCGTGCCATCGACGATCAGATAGCCCTTGTCGTACAGCTCGTCGGCCAGCCCCTTGCCGACGACACGGCCAACGATGGTGCGGCCATCTTCGCCGGGCTGGAACACGGTCAGCTCGCGTTGCCGGCCGCTCATGGCCCGCTGCATGGTACGGATGATGTCGCCACGCTCGCCCATCGCCCGCAGTGTGGTTTCAGCATTGGAATGGATGAACCACGTGCCGGGCCGCTGCTCGGTCGCCAGGCCCATACGCTGCAAGCGTTGCAGGCGGCCGATCAGCATCTGCCGCTGTCGTTGCAATCGGGGTTCGGCCAGCGTCTCTGTCCGCACCAGACCTCCCACGGCCTCGCGCTGCAAGGTGCGATCCAGACCTGTCCACCGCTCTTGATCGACTTCACGCTGCATGGCGCGCTGGATCTCCAGTTCGGTGCGCGGCCCCAGCCACCCGGTCGCGAGTTCAGCAGCCCGATGGCGCATCCCTTGGGCGATGTAGTCGCGGGAAATGATGAGGTCTTTTCCGGTGTCGTCCTTGCCGCGCAGGACGATATGCGTATGCGGGTTGTCCGTATTCCAATGATCCACGGCCACCCAGTCCAGGCGCGTGCCCAGGTCAGCCTCCATGCGCGCCATCAGGTGCCGGGTGTAGGTGCGCAGATCATCGAGCTGTTCGGCATCCTCTGGCGAGACGATGAAACGGAACTGGTGTCGATCCTCGCGCCCGCGTTCCTCGAAGGCGGCGGTGTCTGTCGCGTCGGTCGTCGGGCCGTAGGCATGGCCCGGCCCGCCCTGGCGATCGACGCCCTCGCGCTCGATGTAGCGCAGGTGTGCGGAGGTCGAACGCGGCCCGGCCTGTGCCAGATTCACCAACCGGACCTTGATCGTCACGCGCCGGGCGTTCGCCCCAAGTCCCTGACCGGCAAAGCGCGCCGCCACATGGCCGCGGCCCAACCGTGACCCGGGTCGCTGGCCGACCTTGCCGGTTGTCTTACCGAGCTTCGCGCCGGCCTTGTTGGCCTGCCTCAGCACCTTGTTGACGTAGGCATCGCCGCGCTGTTTCGGCGCATCGGGACGGACGCGGAAACGGTCATCGTCGCGCTGACTCATGGTGCGGCTCCATCCAAGACCGGCGCAGTCCAGCGGGCGAAGCACGCGCTCTCGCCAATGCCGATGCGGCATTGCGCACTCTCGCGGCACGCTGCTGCCCCCAAGCGCGTGCCGCGCCACCCCCATGTGCAGACTGGTTTCTCGCGGGCCGAAGTGCCGCGACCTTTTATCTTGCCTTCCGCCTTTGCCTGTCGCTGTCGCTTCGGGCATCGGCGGCCCGGCGGCGCTGCGCTGCATGCAGCCAGCGCGCTGGCGAACGCGACCACGGCCGCAGGCCTGGCGCGTTCGAGGCAAGACGCCTGCACGTCGGCAAGCATCGCTGGAGGCTGCGCGACGTGCGATGCCGAAGACGCAAATTCGGCATCCGCACGACACGCGCGACGACACGCGGACGCGCAGCGGAACGACCCGCCGGATGGCACGACAAAGCGCAGCGAATCCGCGGCCATCATCGGTGTGTCTCCAGCCAGAGCGGATGCGCAACGCCGATCACGGTGGAGGCAGCCACCGGCCCGAAATACCGGCTGTCGAACGATGCGGGATTGGTCGTGCTCAACAGGAACAGCTCGCCCGGCCGCAGGCGCCGGCACTGCTGCCACGCAGGCAGCGGCCGGCCCAGGTGGTCGGCGGGCAGCGTGGCGACCACCGGCACGCCGTCGATGCGCACGCTGTGCCCGATGACGCACACCTGCTGCGGCGCGATGGCGCCCACACGCTTGAGCAGCGGAATACCCAGCGGCAGGTAGTCGCGCTGTGCGGCCAGCGTAGCGGCCTCGACCGGGAGCGGAACGAGCACGATGCTGTCCACCTGCACGGGGTTGTGCGGTGGATCGGCCAGCCCGTCGAACGGATCGACGCGATACCAGCCGACCGGCACGCTGTCGGTCGGGTTGTAGATGACGCGCGGCAGTGGCGACACGAAGGATGCCCAGGCCAGCGCAGCGAGGCCGTAGGCAGAAAGGCTCGCCAGTACGAGGCGAGCGCGCAAGCGCGAGCGAGGACGCGGCGAGGCGGCGGAAGTGAAAACACACGTCATGACAGTGCCCTCCCGGCGAGCCAGGCCGCATGTCGCTCGGCGGTGTACGCCGACAGCGGCAGGCGCGCGGCGAGCCGGTTGCCCAGCGTGCGCCAGTACGCAGGCGACACCGTAGCCGGCGTGATGCCCAGGGCCTCGATCGCGTCGATCTGCGGCAGTACGGCGCGCACGGCAAGTTCGCCCTCGGCGTGCAGCAGCAGGCGCGCGCCGGGCAGCACGCCAGGGATGCGCTGCGCCGCGTCCAGCGGCGTGCAAGCCTGCATCACCATGAGCTGCCAGCGGATCGTGCCGTAGTCGTTGGCCTGCCAGCGGATGCGGCAGAACATGGTGCCCGGCAGGAACACCGCGACACGACGCCAGCGATCGAGCCGAATGGTGCGCACCGGTTCGCCGAAACGCAGGTAAAGGTCGATGCGCTGCTCGATGTAGGCGAGCGATACGCGGGTCAGCGGCGCAGTAGCGGCCTGGCCAGCGAACGGTGGCGGCGCAGCCGTGACCACCGAAATGGATGCGTTCATGGGGTCGTCTCCGGAAACTCGCGTTCGAGCAACGCGCGCAGCAGTTCGGCGACCGTCACGCCCTGCGTAAACGCCGACACCTTGATGCGAGCGCGCATCGCGGGCGTGATGTCGAGCGTCAGGCGTGCGGTGTAGAGGTCGCCTTTATGCAAGGTCTCGGCGTCGCCCTGGCGAACCCACGCCTCGGCGTGCGGGTTCGCCGGCGGTCGCGCGCCGATGCCGATGCGTTTGCTGCGCGCGGTTGTCATGCCGGCCATCGCAGCAGCTCGTCGGTGAGCGCCGCGATCTCGCGCGTGGCGGCACTGTCGGGCGCCGTCTCGCGTGCGAGCCGACCAGCGGCCACGCTGTCGGCGAACACGATGCGTTGATGCACTTCCGAGCGCAGCGCTGGCAGCGGCTGCTCGGCGAGCGCGCTGTGCGCCTCGCGGCCGATGATCGTGGTGCTGACGCGCCGGTTCACAACGAAGGCCGCGCGCAGCGCAGGCCGGAAGACCTGCGCCTCGCGGATCAGCGCCACCATCTCGGCAGAGGCCCACAAATCGTAGGGGCTGGGCTGCACCGGGATCAGCACGCGCTCGGCCGCCAGCAGCGCCGAGCGCGCCAGCGCGGCGATGCGCGGCGGGCCGTCGATGACGACGTGATCGGCCCGCCTGGCGAGTTCTGGCGCTTCCTGGTGCAGCGTTTCGCGGGCCAGGCCCACGGTGCTGAACAGCCGGGGCAAGCCCTGCTGGCTTCTACGTTGCGTCCAGTCCAGGGCCGAGCCTTGCGGGTCGGTATCGAGCAGGATGACCGATTGCCCGCGCATCGCCAGTTCGCCGGCGATGTGCGTGGCGAGCGTGGTTTTGCCGACGCCGCCTTTCTGATTGAGTAGCGCAACGATCATGGCGCGGCCCTCCATGTTGGAATGCCGGGCTTTCTCGTTTGCGCGTGGTGCCGTTTAGCGGTTGTCCACCGAAACGGCTCGCTTCTACTATCAGTTAGAGGTTTTAAGTTAGATAAGTTAGAGGGGGCTGAAACCAGCGCCGTTATTGGCTTTCCGGCGATTTCGCACGCCTGATAGCACGATAGGGACACGCCTGATAGCACGAGTCCTGGCACGCCTGATAGCACGAGCCCGTTCACACGTTTTCCCGCAGTTATCCCCGTGCCGTGAGTGGCACGGGCCGGAAGGTCAGCAGCTCGGCGCCGGATTGCGGCATCCGCTTGATACCGAGCACGTAGCCGGGCAGCGACTGCCGCGCGACCAGCGCGCGCAGATCGCAGGCAAAGTCGTAGGGCTTCGCCGTGCTGCCCGACTTGCGATGCAGGTGCCGGAAGTCGAATTGCCAGCCGTGCGGTTGCTTGCCGCCGTGCTTGCGCACCAGGCGGTACAGCCACCGCTCGATGCCGCCAGTCAGCCGGAAATACGCCGGGTCGATGGTTAGCACCAGGGCGGCGTCGAGCACGCCGGCATAGAACCAGTCCGGCAGGATCAGCTCGATGCCCAGCGGCGTGCCGTGGGCATCGGCCCACTCCTTCCATTCGTTGATCCACGAGAAGCGATGCAGGCGCCGCCCGGTCGTCTCGCGGATGGAGGTCGCCACGGTGGTCGATTGCAGCCGGTCGAGCGCAGCCTTGAGGCGCTGGTAATCGCGTAGCGACACCCCGCGCCCGATGAAGCGCAGAATCTCGTAAGGCGTGGCGTGCATCAGGCGCGACGGGTGCAGGCCCGCATCGCGCGCTTCCACGATCTGGCTGGCCGCCCAGATCAGGATGTCCGCATCCCAGATCGTGGCGATGCCATGCTCCTGTGTCCCTTCCACGCGGATGGTGACGTTCGCGCTGCGGAAGTCGATCGGCGCCGTGCGCCGCGATTTCGCTAGCGAGAAGAACGGAAAGGCCATCAAATCCTGGCTGTCGCGCGGCACCATGCCATCGCCCGGCAAGGCGCGAAACAGGTCGAGCTGTTCCCGCTCCTGCGATGGTCTGGGCGTGGTGATGGCCACCGACGAAGCGCCGATCAGCGCGCACGGCTGTCGGCCGAGTGATGTTCGGCGTATTCGGGATCGGACGTGGTTTCGTAGCTGCGCAGATCGGCCCAGGCATCGAGGTCGGCCACGGCGTACATGACGCGGCGGCCGAACTTGCGAAACTTCGGCCCGTTGCCGATCACGCGCTGCTTTTCGAGCGTGCGCGGCGATAGCCTCAGGTAGTCGGCAGCTTCGTCGTTGGTGAGGTAGCGTTGGGGTTGCGGGGGCGTGGCGACGGTAGCGGCGGCGGGCCGCAAAGGAGCTGGACGCATCGGATAAACCTCCATCAATCAGAATCGCCCGACCACACAACGCGACCGGATGGAGGCAGTCTCGGAAAAGCGGCGCGGTGCGCAGAGGGTCGTTTTGCAGTGCAGGCAAAACGACCCTACCCAGATCAGTCGAGCTGTGCGAGACGGCGATAGCCGCCGTGCATTAGCGTCTGGCCCCGGCGTACCAGGCGGCGCACGCGCGAGCGCAGGCCGCCGTCGGCGTACCAGTTTTCGGCGACCCTATCGGTGCCGAACAGTCCCGCTGCTGTTTCGCGCAAGGACGCACCCGCCAGGGTCGCGTCGAGCGCCTGCAAGGTGTGCAGTTCAAGCAGTGCGGCGGGTGTGGGGCGGCTGCGGGCCGATGCCGCAGGCGCGGCTTCGCCGGTGGCAGCCCGATGCGCCTGCCAGGCCGTCAGCATGCGCTGGAGCGTGCTGGCCGAGGCGCAAGCGCGGATGACATGGACGTAGGCCATGCCCTCCGCAAGACCCGGTGCCAACGCCAGCCGCATGCCGCCGCCGGGCCAGCGCACCAGCAGCACGAGGCGCTTGCCGTCGTGGATCAGGCATTTGTGGCCGGGGATGCGCCAGAACGCGAAGACGGCGGCACCCGGCGGCGGATCGGCGTCCGGGTAGAACTGGAGCACGCTGTCGTGATCGGGGAACCAGGCGGGATGCGCGTCGCGCGCATCCCATGCCGGGTCTTCGAGCAGGCGCAGGCCCCAGGCTTGCGCCGCCTCGGGTCGACGGCGATGGCGCAGCCAGTCGCGCCGATAGTCGGGGTTCCTGCGCAGGTACTCCCAGGCCAGCGCGGGGCCGTCGAGGTGCAGCACGTAGAGATACGCGGCAGTGGGATACCAAGGCTCGGCGCTTCGATCGGCCATGATGCACGCTCCCCTCGTTGAGCAGGAACATCGCCACGGTCGTCGCTGTGCAGGGACTACGGCACTACTTCAAGACGTCATCAGGCACGAGGTAAAGTAACCAGCCGTGTCAAGTCCGATGGGCTCCGGTATCTTGCACGTGCTGTCCGAATCGTGGCAGCTGTGCGTGCGCGAATCGCACGCAGCACGGAACACCCTGCCGCAAGCCGCGCTCCGCATCGTGACTGTTTCGGTCAGGCCGCCTATGGCCCCGCGCAAGAGCGGCGTTTCAGACAGGCCGGGTATGGAGCCAGACCCATAAAGACAGAGTGCAAGGATGGCTGTGGCGGGCCTTTCGGCTCCATCAGTCGGGGATCGAGCCGTCGAGTTGTGCCAACCGTACATACCCGGACAATGGCCGCACCGCATGGAAATACAGGTCGCGCAGGACGGGGCGCCCGAGCGGCCCGACGATCGCGGCCAGATCCGACAGTTTCACCACGCCCAGCGCGGGCATGCCGATGCCAAGGTCGATCAACCCCCAGGCTGTATTGCCGTCGGCGGGATCAAGCGCGGCCAGCAGCCAGGTCGCGTGCGCGTCCGGGGTGAACAGCCGTACCACTGGCATCGGGTCGATGTCTTGACCAGCTGCACGCGCCTCGCCGATGGCGAGCAGTTGCGTGCGCTGTTCGGCGGTGACGAGCGGCTGGGTCATGGCGACGATTCCCACACATCCGACGATTCACGAATCCGCTTTGCCGCCGAAGCACGAAACCGGCGAAGCGGATGCGTGCATTCGTGGGAAAGCACGAATACGCAAACCGACGCATCCGGCCATGCACGGAAGCGCCGATGCGCAATGGTGCAAATCAGGAAAGACACGGAAGCGGCTCTCCGGTTCTGTCGGAATCCGCCAAAGCGGATTTCAGTAACACGGCAGCAGGCTAAATTGCTGCCAATGAGTTAAAGATAACGTGGTTTTAATTGTCCCGCGACCGGACGCTTCTGTCCATGCAGAAGCGACCCGTCCAGCCCGGCCGACCGGCCGGCGCTACCACCTTCGATGCCGAACTGGCCCAGGCGTTCGGCGCGGCGGTACGTGCATTGCGGACGGAGCGCGGCATTGCCCAGGAACTGCTGGCGAACCAGGCGGGGATCGAGCGTTCCCACCTGGGAAAGATCGAGCGCGGCGAGCACATGCCCACGCTGGCGATCATCTTCAAGATTGCCAGCGCCTTGGAGTGCAGCACGGCTGCACTGATGAGCACGACGGAAAGCCAGCTTGCGGCGTCCGGCGCGTAGCTTTTGCAGTGCTGTCTCTGACAGCACGGCGCCCCGCCGCAGTGGGCGGGGCGCGGTGGGTGGCCGTCAGGCCGCCTGCGGCTTGCTGCGTGACCAGATCAGGTCGTGCGTGCCGTCTTCGCCTTCGATCAGGCGGGCATAGACCGTTGCCGGGAACGAAGGATCGTCGAGGGTCACGGACAGGTACTCCCGCTTGGCCTCGCTGACTTTCTTCCACGCTGCGCCGATGTCGTGGCCGGCCGCCTGAAGGCGGAAGTCGGGGGCGTTCTCGCTGTCGCCCTTGTCGTTGGGAACCAGCTTGACCTTGACGTTGAGCGTCAGGGTGCGAAGCGTGCCGGTGAAGCCGTCTTTCTCTGCGGTGAAGGTGCCGATGTTAGCCATGATGATTCTCCTT
The DNA here is from genome assembly GCF_000473345.1 of Rhodanobacter sp. OR87. Classification (NCBI taxonomy): domain Bacteria; kingdom Pseudomonadati; phylum Pseudomonadota; class Gammaproteobacteria; order Lysobacterales; family Rhodanobacteraceae; genus Rhodanobacter; species Rhodanobacter sp. OR87. Next base: position 7,201 of record NZ_AXBJ01000001.1, on the reverse strand, counting down.
TCGGGTTGGCAAGGTCGCGCCCATCGCGTCCTTGTTGTGATCCGTCAGGCGGGGGGCGGGCTGGCGGCATCGCGCAGCGGCCGCAACGCAGTGAAGGACCTGGAGGCGAAAAGAATTTGTCCCGCGAGGAATGCGCGCAGCGCAGGGGAAATTGTTTTCGCCGCAAGGTTGCCGCCATGAAGCCCGAGGCGCAGCCATGCCCCTGCCAGGATTCACGACAAGCCAAGGACGCGATGGGACGAACTTTCCGAAAGGAGATTGGCCGACTCGGCATCCCCGCGTAACGGCTTCACCGGCTTGCCCCCTGATACGGGCAGGGCCAACACCCCAACGACAGGCGAGAACGCCCCCGGCCGCAGCTTGCGGCAACGTGCGTGAGGCGTGGCGTGGAAGTTCCATTAGGCAAGGCCGGGCGGCGTCAGTGAACCGCCCTTCGTGACGTGGTTGCGCTGAACCACCAGCGTCGAAGACGGCACGCATTTGCACAACCTGCCGCAGCAAGCCGGGGCGTAGCTCCTGTCGTTGCCGCATGCGCCTCGCCCCTCGTGGCGGGGCGCGAAAAAACTTGCCCACTCCGGCGGGCACTGACTGGCTGTATCGCGCGCAAAACACTTGCGCGCCGCCTGGTCGCCGCCTGCCCGAAGGCGGCGACCAGGCGGTTTTTGCCGTGGACGTTCAAACCGGGCGCGGCAGACCTGCCGCGCCCGGTTTGCGATGAAAGCCCCGACGCACTGCGCCGGGGCCATGCTTCATCACGCGACCAGCGCGCGGGTTTCCTTTTCATTGGAGGCAACATCGGGCGTTTCCGCTTCGTCCGCCGCCTCCTTCACGCCTTCCGGCTCCGTGTCGTGTGCGGTGCGGAATACGGCGGGCATCCAGCCCGTCCCCTCGGCCAGCCGTTCGGCTTCGCTGGCAATGTCGGCCTTCTTGAGCTTCGCCAGTCGGGTCGCGTGCTCCGGCGCAAACTCGCCCACGGCTTCCAGAATCGCGGCCTTGGCAACGTGGCGGAAATAGCCCTCGGCGGTCGGCCTCCACCACGCCACCATGTCCAGCCGCACGGCCTGCGCCAGTTCCGCGCCGGGCTGGCGCGGCGTCGCACGCGGCGTCACCACGTCCACGGTCGCGGCCACGCACACGGCCAGCAGCTTCACCAGTGCGTCTTGCTCCATCGCCAGCAGCGCGGCGAACAGTGCGGCGCTGTCGTGCGGCAACGCCTCGCCCGCGACCTGCTGCATGTCGCGCAGCGCCACGGCGGCGGGAGACTCCGGCCAATCCGGGGCGACACCTTCGAGCCGGTCTTGCACGTTCACGCGCACGCCGAGCGGCAAGCCGTCGCCGTAGGTGTCGGGCTGCAAAACAGTCTGCACCATGCCATGCACCAGCGTGGCCAGCGCAACGTGTGGATGCCGTGCGACTTCGATTTGCAGCGCAGCGGTGCGGTGTACGCTCAACCGCTGCGCCAGCCGGTCGGACAGACGGGCGGCGACCGTCACCGCCTCGGCGTCCCCGCCCTCGTCGGCGTTCGTGTCCTCGGTTCCGGCGAAACCCTGCCGCAACCGTTCCAGCGTGCGCAGCGCCTTGGCTTCAGCTTCGCGCAGCAGCCCGCGATGAATCACGACCTCGCCGTCGCGGTCGATAGTGACGATGGCACCGGCTACGGCGCGCACGTCCGGAGCGTAGCCCTGTAAATCGTCCTCGATGGTCTGCAGTTCCCCGGCCACCTGTTCGCGGCGCGGTTCCAGAGTGGCCGCCTTGTCCTCGTCCTCGGTGTCGTAGACTTCTTCCAGCTCGGCGTCGATCTTGTCGAGCCGGTTTTGCAGCGAAGCGATGCGGCGGCCCTCGCGGGCGGTCGGTTCGCGACGCTGGTGCGGCGCGTTCTGGAATGCCTGCCGGTCGGCGTGGCTCATGTGCGGCACGGCCTCCACCCATGCCCAACCCTCGGCGCGCACGTCCTCGGCCAGCGCATCCAGCTTGCCGCGCACCAGCGTTTCGAGCAGTGCAAAGTCGTCCAGATACACGCCGCTGTCATCGTCGGCGAACAGGTCGCGGCGGACGCCGCCACCGGCCGCCGTGTAGGCGTCCAGCCCGATGAAATGCACCAGCGGGTGGGTGGCGTCGATTTCGCGTTCGGTCAGGCGCTCGCGCAGCGCCGATGCGCCGCGCTGCCATTCCGGCGCGCTGTAGTACGCCGCTTCCTGCGCGGCGTGATCGTCGGTGATGGTCAGGGCCGTCAACTGTTCCAGCGTCACGCCGCCGCCCCGGTAATCGGCCATCAGGCGCGGCGAGACATTGGCGAGCTTCAAGCGGCGTTGCACCACCAGCGGCGACACGCCGAAATCGGCGGCAATGTCCTCGATGGGTCGGCCCTCCTTGACCAGTGCGGCGAATGCCTCGAACTGGTCGGCGGGGTGCATCTGCTCGCGCAGCAGGTTTTCCGCGAGGCTCACCGTGCGGGCCGATGCGTCGGCCACCAGCAGGCACGGCACGTCATGATCGGCGGCGATGCGCTTTTTCTTCGCCAGCAGCTTCAAGGCAGTCAGGCGGCGATCGCCAGCGACGACTTCGTAATGCTCGCCATCGGCAGCGAGAATCACGACAAGGTTTTGCAGCAGGCCGACACGCGAAATACTCGCGGCCAGTTCGGGGATGGACAGGCGCGAGGTCGTGCGTGCGTTGCGCGTGGAGCGACGCGGCAACAACTGCGACAGCGGAACCAGAATCAGGTTCTTGGTCGGGTCAGCCACTTCCAGCGGGGCAGCGATGTCGAGAGCGCGGGCTTCGGTTTGGGTAACGGCGTTCATGGTGATAACTCCTAGCGGTTGGGATGCAGCAGCGAGAGAAGCGGCAAGGGCTGCTGCGTGCCCCTGCCGCGTGGGGATTCAGGCTTTCAACTGGCGCAGGCCATCGGCCAGCAGCCACAAGGCGCGGTTGAGGCGGATACCGTTGTCGATGCCCTGCACGGGGCGCGTGGTCTGGCGGCGACCGTTCGCGGCGCGGGCGGACAAGCCGCCTTTGACGAGGTTTTCCTGCGTGCGGTTGAACACGCTCCACAGGTCGCGGCGGCTGTCGTCGTGACGGCGCGGCATCAGGATTTGCGATTCCGTGATGGGCGCGGGCGTGGCCTCGTCGTACTTCAAGGCCAGCGCGGCGCGGGCGAATACTTCGGCTTCGCTGTTGTCGAGCGTGATGGACTGCATGGCGTCGCGGGATGCCTGCGCCCGGTCGAAGCCGTGCAGGACTTCGTAAGCGCCTTCGATGACGTGCCCGGCTACGTCGCCCTTGTGGGGTACGCGCACGTCCGCCACCGTGTCGCCGCAAACGAGGCCGTTCTGGCACACGAAGCGGAACATGCCGGCGAGCATCTGATAGCTGCTCGTGCCGTCGTGCGAATTGAGCAGGATGATTTCGTTGGCTTCGCGGCCGTTGATCTGGCTGGCGTGACGCAGCCGGATCATGTGCTTGGTGTAGTCACGGCGGTCGTCGTGGCGCACGCGGGTCTGGCACACCATGAAAGGCTCGAAACCTTCGCCACGCAGTTCTTGCAGCACGGTCGCGGTGGGGATATAGCTGTACCGCTGCGAGCGGCTTTCGTGTGGGGCGTCCGCGAAGATGGACGGGGCTACGGCGCGAATCTGGTCATCGGACAAGGGATATTCGGAGCGCAGCACCGGGGAACGCGAAGCGAAACGGGAAGCGAGTTGCATGGTCTTTCTCCTGACAGGGGTTGGCTGTTGAAAACCCCACCGGATTCCAAGATTCGGAGCCCGCCTTGGACTTCCGGTGCGGTCGGCACGAGGAACCCGGTTGGCCTCGTTGCCACCGTCTTTCCTGAGTTCATCGCCCGCGACGGCCAGGAGCGCGCGGACGGGGGCCGTCAAGGAAACGAGCGCAGGGTTGGTGCGGCCCGCAGGCGCAGCCGAGGACACGGCCCTGCGCGCCTTGACGGCACACGGGAGCGGGCTACAGTCGCGGACAAGGTGATGAAGTCAGGGGAGACGGCTGGACAAGACAACGGCCACCCCTGTGTGCCGACCGCACGCAAGCGCAAGCGCGCAGGCCCGGATCGGAGAGCCGGGCCGAAGGCGTCAGCGATGGAAGCCCGGAGGGGGCGAGACTCGCACCGCGAAGCTCGATGCGCAGCACAAGAGCGCAGCCGGCCTTCTGGCCGGGGACGCCATGGATCAGTCGCGATCGAGCAGGTATCTGAAAGCCGATTCGGCGATGATGACTCGGATACCGACAAACCCGCCTGGGTTGAATACGCTGCGAATTGTCTAAAACATCAAGGACTAAACGATGAGTTCAACGCAGCCCACGAATCCGCAGCACATCTGCGAAAACCTTCTCCGCGAAGGCATTCAATACAACAACGCGCACAGCATCCTGCCCAGTGAAAACGCCATCGCAGACCGCCTGCTTTCGCGTGGTGTCGAGTTGAAGGATGCCTATCAGGAGCTGTACGACAAGCTGAATACGCACCCTTTCGCACTGAAAGTCTTTCTCGGCCTGGTTCTGAGCACGGCGGCCTTCTGGAATCCGGCGAAGATGCAAGAAGCACGCGCCGCGCGCGATGACCTCGCCAACGTCAATCGGCAAATCGCGAAAAAGGCGACCGAATTGTCGGCACTGCTGGAGCAACGCTCCAACCTGCACGACACTTCCGGATTCAGCAGCGAAACCCACTGTCACGTCGGCGACGTGATCGAAGCCGCATCCCGACATAACCACCTGTTCGGCTTCTATCTGAAAGAAAAGCTGGATGCGTTGCGCTACCAGTTCGATATGAAATACTGGCCATCGCTGAGCGAGTTCGTGCAGGAGTTGGCCTCGAATGCCGAAGGGGCCGACATGTCGGCCACCGACCCGCTGACGGCCGCAGCGACCGAAGCGTCACGCCCTTCCAAAGCCGATTTCTTCAAGGCGCTGTTCGCCTCGATCGAGGAGAACAGCGCTGCGAACTATGGCCAGCTGCCGCGAGACTTCAAACTCACCGACCGGACGCTGGCCTCGCTGGCGAACTGCGCCTTGGATCTTGGACCCGATGAGCTGGTGGACGATGCATATATGAAGAGTTATCGCCAGAAGCAGCGCAAACGCGACGCAGAGCAGGCGTAACACCAGGTGCAGCAAAAAAGGGGGCCAAAGCCCCCTTGGACTCTAGAGCAAGCCACGTTCTGCAAACGACGTCGTACTGTTGGCAGCGATGATGATGTGATCCAGCGTGCGCACCTCGACCAGTGCCAGCGCCTCCCGGAGCTGGCACGTAATCAGCTTGTCCGCCTGGCTCGGCTCGGGATTCCCACTCGGATGCGGATGCGTGAAGATCACGGCTGCCGCATTGAGCCGCAGCGCTTCCTTCACCACTTCGCGCGGATGCACCGAAGCACCGTCGATCGTGCCGCGGAACATCTCCACGTACTCGATCAGCCGATGGCGCGCATCCAGGAACAGCACCGCGAAGACTTCATGGTCAAGGCCCGCGAGCTTGGCGCGCAGATACGCCTTGACGTCCGCCGGTGAACTGAAGTCCGCACCGCGCTGCATCTTCTTGTCGATGGCCTGGCGCGCCGCCTCAAAAATCTGCTCGGCTGTCGCCGGCAGATAACGGCCGCGCGCATCGCGCACCAGCAGCGAGGATTCGGAATAGAAAGAAACGTGCGTCATGATTGTGCTCCGGTTGACGGGCGGAATTGCCCGGAACCGTGCTGAGCACGGCGCAGCGCAAGCGGTCAGGGATCGCCAGACGGCCATCGGCCGCAAGCGCACGGCGCGCAGTCCTTGAGCGCGAGAACGCCGTGATACGGTGAAGGGAACAGCAAGACCGCCCACACCCCGCCCGCTGCCCACAACCGCCTTTTGGCAAGCGGAGCGCGCAGGCCCGTATGGGCCGGAGGCGTCAGGGACCAAAGCCGGATGGCCGTGATTCGGTACGAAGCGCGGGGCGCAGCCCGCGAGCCCGACGGCGGAACGCCGGGACGCTGACTTACGTCTCCTTTCAATCAGACATTTTCGACAAGCAATCCCTGTACTTGATCGAACCTCACCTTCTTGAAAATCACGTGCGGAACCTTGGCGCGCAAAACCCCTTCCACGGCATCCCGCGAGCCTTGCGACACCTTCTCACCGAAGATCACTTCCTTGACCGCACTCGGGGACACGTCGAACAGATGAATCTTTTTCCCGCGCACATCTTTTATTTCATTCGCCATATCCAAGTATTTAATCATTCTCCATTCTCGTTCATAGCTCCACTTGGTCGTCTTGGTGAAAAACACTTCCTTCGGAATATCCATCTTCCCTGGCTCTACATAGACAACCGGCCGAGTGTCGCTGTAAATAACATTCATCAGCTCGCCGCATAGCTTTGGCTCCCCCCGCTTGGGCCTGAAGAACTCGTCCTCGCTGTCAAACCCGACAACAAAGCCATCATAGCTATTGGCGTAGTGCGCCCACATTAGCTCGTTGTCCGGTGATTCAGTCAGAGAAAGAACACCGACATTGCGGTTCGTCACTCGCATAAACGAGTTGAATATTTCTTGCGTTTTTTCTGCGTAGTCAAACGAATCTGTGAATTGTTGAGCAGCAGTCGATATTCGCCGCCACGCTTCCTCCGTGCTTATTTCAGGATGCTCGAACAAGAACCTGAAATACGTTGAAGACAAGTTTCTTTGAACGATGTTTGTGGCGTACTCGCTCGGATTCTTCAACCTTATGTCCGGGATCAGCTCACGCGGATCATTCAAATCCTCAGCAGGAGTAAACCTCAATTTCAGGTTTTGAAAGAAGCGATCACTCGGCATGTACTTGTAGAGAATCATATTTACCTTTGCAGAGACAGGGCGTAGTCCCACACGCTCCCCAAGCAATGACTTGCCCGTGGCTCGCTTTCCTACGCTACAACAAGTTGTTCCGATAGGTATTGAACCTCACCATGCCTCCACCTGATTAGCGACGACGCTCAGCCATGAAAATTGTCGACGGCGCGCAATTTCGTCTCTGGCCAAGGCTTGCACAGGGTCATGGCGCGCGCCAGTCGCGGCAGCAGCTCGGCAAGTCGGAAACGGCGGTTGAAGCGGTAGGCGGCTTCGGCCAGATAGCGCCGCGCGTACTTGGCCTGGCGCATGGCGTGGTAGCAACCGCTGATCGCTCGTTTGACGTTGCCGAGCACCACGTTCACCCAGCGCGCTCCCTTGACCTCGGT